>JBQTIM010000031.1:0-6769 GCA_052388135.1 Elusimicrobiota bacterium | reverse complement strand
AACCTCGTGTTCGGTGGTCCAGCCGAACTTTTTTAATATGTGGTGGCATATCATAGTGTAATGGAACTACCACTGCTCCAAAAATATGCGGAAGAATTCATCCGAGTACAACGCCATGTCATCGGGAGAGGTCCCCATGTCCGGCGCGATGCCGCCCTGCCAGACGTAAGAAGGACCCCTCCTGTCCTGGATCCGCTTGAAGAGATCGCGCATGAAGGCGCGTCCCGCCCGCTCCAGCTCGGCATCGGAATAGCTGCCCCGGGGCCCTTGAAAGACCAATCCGCTCTTGCCGCCGTCGAAATGGTTGCCCATAAGAGGGTGTTTAACCCTCATGGCCAAGCTCAAGCCCAGGACCTTTAGGAATGTCTTCCCGTTCCCGTCGTATTCGTAGCGCGTTCCTCCCTGGGAACGGCCGTTTTGGTACTCCGAGCGCCAATATTCGAACTCTTCCCATGTGCCATCGTCCCGCTGGAAGGAGGGAGTCCCATGATAAGGCTCATCCGGGACGATATACGCCTTTAGCCATTCCTCGGCCTTGTCTTGAAGCGCGGGGAGGTAAGAAACAGCGGCCGCCAGGTTTTTCGCTTCGTCGGCGAAGAGGTTGTCGGGAATGCTCAAGCTTTCGAGAAGAAGGAGGTCATAAAACTCGTCCAAGCCCGGAGGCATTCCCAAGTCGCCGCTCAGCTGGTAGAACTCCGTAAGTTTTTTGAGCTCCTTCAACCGGGACAACGCAGCCACCATTTCTCCGGGCGCTTTTTCCCGGCCATCTTCAACCACGCGTCTAAAATGTTTCACCGCATCGATATAATTGATATGAAGGGTCACGATCCTTTCCCGAACGACCTCGTCTATGTCCGGCCTCCATTTTTCCAGCCTGTTCATGAGGAAGTCTTCTTGGTCCGGATGTCTCTGGGATCCCCGCATCCAACCGATAACGACGGCCTCGAGATCCTCAGGGCGCTTCTCCTCATAAAACCCCTCAAGGACCGCCTCGCCGTATTTCTCATATCTCTCGGAGAGCCGGGATCGTAAATCGAACGGCTTTGAAATTCTCCTGACGGCGAGAAGCGGTTTGTCATGAAAGCCATGTCCCGCCCAGCCCGCCGGCATAAGGGCCAGCAGCCAAGGATTGCCCAGAACCGCGGCCAAGCCGGCGCTGCAACTGTAAAGCAGCGTCAAGCCAAGACTGACCTCCACGGGAGCTGTCGGATCGGCTCGGCGGAAATAGAGAAAGGAACCGAGAGCCGCGGCCGCCATAAGACCCCAGGCAAAGCCGGGGGCCAAAGCGAAAAAGTGGATGGGGAGGACGGCGGCCGCCGTCCAGGGGCCCCAATAGCGGGCCGACTCATAGACGGCCGTGAAAGCCGCCTCCTGCCCCGCGGACCGCGTTGCGTAGGAGTCCCGGAACAGCCTTTCCCACATCCGCCGCGTTTCCTCCGCCTGGGCGGGAAAGTAATCTCTTCCGGAGCGTTCAGCGGCCGGCGGAGCCGCGGCCAGCCCCGCCTGCCTTCGGTTTTGTCTCCACTTCCTGAAGTGGAACCCTATGACGAACTCTCCCCAGAGTATAGCCGCGGCTAAACCGCCTAAAAAAGGATTCAGATGAAATAGGAAGGCGGGAGCGATGGTATGGCTCGACACCCAAAACAGGCCCCAGGGAAGCCCATGCTTTTTAACAGCCCGCACGATGTTGAAATGTTGGACGACCCCGCCGGGCGATACCGCAGGCCGCCGCTCTATTCCCGGTTGCTCAAGATTTTGATCTGTCTTTAAGTCCGTTCCATCGGCGGCCGTCTGATTGGTTTGCGATCCAAGGCCGACCGGCGCCGCGTTCCGGCTGGAAGGCAGGAAGTTCGCCAAGCAGTCAGCCAATGGGTCTTCCTCAAAGATCGCCAGGCCGTTGCGCCAGTCCTTGCCGGGGGCCCGGGCTTGATAGAAGAGATAATATTTCCCCTTCCCGTCCGCGTCCTTTCTGTAATGGATGCTGCCGTGGCCGTTTTCACCGTCCCGCTCCCAGTCCCCGGCGTCCGGGGCCGACGGATCAATGATGGGCCCCGCCAGCTGGTACGGGCCGTCCACCTTGTCGGCCACGGCGAAGAAAAGGCGCTGGCGAGTGCCGCTGTCCCCGCTCTTGAAGAACATGGCGCCCAGCAGGCCGTATTTCGTCTGCCCGTCCACCTTGAATTTAAAAATCTGGGCGCCCTCAAAGCCCCATTCGAACGCCGAATCCTCCGGCTGGTTCACGAGCCCCTGCACGTCCGGGTGGTCGAAGCCGAAGAGGGGCTTTTCGCTCACCGGGGTCCAAGGGCCGGACCACGTTTTGCTCTCGCTTTTCAACAAATAGATTTCCGGCTTCTTCACTTGGTCCATTCCGGAAAGTATCAGATACTTTTCTCCGTTATCGTCTTCGAAAGGTTCCGGGTCGTACATGCCCGCGAAAGGCCGGCCGGGGATATTGGAGGCCCTGGCGACGATGTCTTGCGCGACGAAGGTTTTACCGCCGTCGGTAGAGGTTAAGTGGAAAATGATACCGCCCAAAATGAACGAATCGGTTTGCAGATACATATGGAAAACGCCGCGCTTGAGTTCGCCTTCGCCGATTTCTTCATAGTACATGCCCGGCGCCGCCATGGCGTAACCCCGTCCCGCCATCAGCGCCTGATATTCCTCTTTCCGCAGGACGGCTTTCAGGGGTTCCCAAACCAGGTCCACGTCCTCGGGGTCGTTCCATTCCTTGTCCGGGGACTCGGGCGCCTCCGCGCCAGGGTGGGTTGTCTTTGAGGTGATGTGGGCGATTTTCCAGCGTTCATTCTGGATGGACCCCAGCGAGGTAAAAATGTGGGTCTTTTCTCCGTCGAAAATGGCGCCCGGATCTTTAATATCGTGCTTTACTTCAAAGAGCGGGCGCGAGCGTCTTGTAAAAAGGTCTTGGCGCAAATATCTGATGCCCTCAGGAAATAGGGGCACGCCCTTGTTGTCGATGAGCATGAACCCCGCGGAGGCGGCCAGGCCCAGGAGCAAGGATATCGGTTGATTCGGAATAAAACCGGCCAAGGGGAAACGAATTCCGGCCGTATGGAGCAGGCCGGACAAAACCGGGAAGCCGAACGCGAAGCCCGCGGAGACAAAAAAGAGGAGAGCGGATCGTCCGAAGGCTTGCCGGCTCGCTGTCGGCGGCGCGCGTTCCGCGTCAGCGGCGCTTGCCTGCTCTGCCCGGATGGCGGGCGCGGCCGAGGGGGCAGGGGCGGATGCTTCCGGCCGTCCGCCCGCCGGTTCCTCCGCCGGTCCAGCCCTGAACCTGAAGGGGTTGAAAGGACCGTATTTCCGCCGCGTGAGGTTCAGCGCCATGTTGGAATTTGCAATGGCCATGTTGGCGGCCAGGGAAGAGACGGCGGTCAAGGCGGCGGTGCTTAAGTCGAGGATCCCCAGAAGGGCCAGGGGAAAGAAGGCCAAGCCGGCGACGGACGCAAGGCCGGCGGCCAAGGGAAGGGCTTTGAAGAACGCTTCTTCCGCCTTTCGAATCAGGCGCTTCGCGCCGGACGCCTCCTCCGGAGCTTTCAAAGGCACATAGCCGGCGAGGATGGAGACGGCCACCAAGGCTCCGGGAAAGGCGTTCAAGAAGACCTTCGGATCCCCCTGCATCAAGGTAATGGCCAGGGAGAAAAGCACGGCCGCTGTTTCCGTATAAAGGGCGGCCCGCCGGTAGCCGGGGCGGTAGATGTACAGAGTCCCTATGGAGAGGGCCACGAGACCTCCGCCGGCGGCGATGGCCATGAACACGGGCTGGACGCCCAGCGCCGCCTGTATCAGGCCGTAGGAAACGAACGCCAAAGAAAAGAAAAAGGAGAACGGCCGGTAGAATTTGAGAGCTTGGATGCTGGCGAAGTTCCAACCGGCTCCGCGGACTCGCGTGCGCCAATCGTCCCCGTTCCGGCCGTGGGCCTCCTGCAGGAGAGGATGCTCCATGGCGGATGCCGGGCGGCCCGCGGGGGAGACGCCGGGTCCCTCGGGCCGGACGTCCATCTCAACCATGCCTCGCGCTTGGCTCCCGGCTGCGGCGGACGGGCCGGTTGGCGTTTGGCTGGCGGGCCCGTCCAGTTTAGAGACGACATCCACATGAGGGCTTTCCCGCCTCTTGCCGCGCCACCGGCTGGTCAGCCATGACTCAAACTTCAAAGGACCGTTGCCCCAGCCCGGCGCGTTTTGGGCCATGTTCCAGCCGATCCAGGCGGGGGCCATGGCCAACAGATAAAGGCCGGGGTCCATTCCCGCGGCTATGAAAGCCATGTCTTTTATCATCAATTGCGCCGACGTGAACATGGCCAAACCCCGGGCGAACCGGGAACGCACGGCCAATCCCAGTCCGATGGAAGCGACGCCCTGGGCGATGGCCAATCCAACGGGATCCATTTTGAGCAGCCAGGAGGCCAATTCAAAGCCGATGATCAACGCGTAGGGGGCGACCATGGTGAGGCGGCGGTAAAAACGTATGCTGTCGTCGGCCGCCGGATTTATCCTCTTCAGCAGGCTCCCGAGGCCGCGCATCGCCGCCGATCCGTTGCCGGACCGAGCGCGGCCGTTGTGCCCGTTGAACCGGCCCAGGATCTTACGCAAATTCGGATGCTCCACGGAGAGCTGGGGCGATCCCACGGCCATGGAAAGGACGATGGTGCCGACGCCGGCCGCGATGGCCAAGGCGCCGTTCCGCATGACAAAAGCCGTGATCAGGTTGAAGGCCATAAACAAAACCGCCATATCGATAACGGCGGCCCGGGTATACCGGTGCCGAACCATGATGGCCGTCCCCAGGAGGGCGTTGGCCGCGGCGATCTGCAGGTCCCCCATGATTTGTCCCGATAAAACTTGGGCCGCCACTATGCTGAGAGAGTAAACCAGCCCGACGGTAAGGTTCAACCCTCTCTGTACGCGGGTTCCCGCCGCGGTGGCGGGGTTCAGCCGGCTCCTGTGCCACCAGGATTCGCTCTCTCCGGACCCTGCGCCCGGCAGGCCCGCGGCCGCGCGGTCCAGGATGAAAAGCACTTTGGGATGAAGCCTGAGAAAGGATGCCGGGGTCCGGGATCCCATGCGATTGAAAAGGGCCTTGCGCACGGAGAGGGCCTTGTGCGCCCCGTTGGCCGCCAGGATGATCTCCCGGGCGTCCAGGATGGTGGATATTCCCATGGTCAGGGCATGGGTCGGCACTTGGCTTATGTCGTCGCCGAAAAACCGGCTGTTGGCTCGTCGGACGGCCCGGGGCAGTTTTACGACATGCGTCCGGGACCCAAGCGGCGTACCCTTATGGTTGAAGCCTATGTGCACGTCCCGCTTCGGGCCGATCCCCAGCAGCTGAAGGTCTATCCCGCCCAGGCCGCGTATTTCCTTTTCGAACCGGGCGCACTCCTCTTGGACGGCCCGCGGGTCGCGCCTGTCCACCATGCCGTTCAGGAAATGGATGTTCTGCGGCGGGATGCCGACCAGGCTGAACAGGTGTTTGTCCATGAAATACCGGTAGCTTTGCGCGTGCTCCGGCGGCAGACCCGCGTATTCGTCCAAGTTAAACGTGTGGACCCTGGACAAATCCAGATTTCTCTCCTTCGCAAGGCGGACGAAGGCTTTGTAAACCGGGACCACCGTGCCGCCGGTGGCCAATCCCAGGACCGTGGCCTTGCCTGGAGTCCGGTTGTTCCGCTCGATGAGGTCCGCCATTTTTTCGGCCGTCCGTTCCCCCAGGCCGTCGGCGTCGTCCGCGATGATGATCCGCGGCGAAACATCCTGAAGAGAGCCGTTCATGGGCAGGGGGAGGGAATAAAGGCCGGCCGTGCGGCGGATGAGCTCGCCAGCCAGAAGGACGGAAAGAGGCAGCGCCCAGGGATTCTGCAGGCCCGTGGAAATCATATGGACCGCGGAGAGGAACAGCGGCAGGGCCGGGATGGGCGGCAGCCGGCGGCCCAAGCTTTTCCAAGACCAAGGTTCCCCGGTCGTGGCCAAGACCGCGAATTCTTGGCCCCGGTCCACCAGCCGGTAGCGGCGGGAAAGGCGCTTGATGGATTTCTCTATGTCCGGGCCGACGAGGAACGTGAGCGTCCTCCGGCGGGCGGGCGCCTCCGAAGTGGCCGGCGTTTGGACGGTGACGAGCAGGGCCTTGGGATCGTCCGATGGCTGGATGTCCTCGATGGAGGAGGAAAGGCCGGAGGCCTCCAAACGCGCCAGCATGGCGGCCAAGGTCCGGCGCACCGCCGCCTCTTCAACGGAGCCCAGGCTCTTCACCGCCAAGGCCGAGGCCACCGCCGGAAAAAACGTGTCGAGCTTTCGCACGTCCGCCTCGTATTTTTTCAGGACCCTCTTGGAACCCAGGACCAGGGGGTAAACCAGGAAAAGCTTTTCCCCCAAGAGCACTTTGTCCAGCGGCGTGCGCTCCCGGGTGAAGGCGGCCATGTAGTGCGCGCTGTCGACCTTCGAAAGGCGCGGGGCCAGCACCAGGACGTTGCAGCCTCCGTCCCTCAGGCGCGCCTGAAGGCCCGGCGCGTGAAAGCCGCCCGCCACCACGACGGCCGCCGGCCCGCCGGCGGAGTCCCGGCCGTCCATTTCCCGCAGCAGGTTGTCGGCCAGAATCGTGTCCCGGCGCCGGGCGGCGGCGTAGAACCTTTCAAAGGTTTCCGCCAGGGCCGCGCCGGAAAGCCGCTCCGCCTCCGGGGGCGGAGCGCTCCCGCCGGCTTGGCGGAGGCGCTCGTCCAGCCGGCGGATGGCGGCCGCCCTGGAAAGATAAAGGTCC
>JBQTIM010000030.1:0-6055 GCA_052388135.1 Elusimicrobiota bacterium | reverse complement strand
TGTATACGTCCCATGCGCCGGTCGGGTCGTCAGTCTCGGAGGCCGCGAGGTACAGGCGACCATCATCTACCGCGGCTGTGTCATTGAATGACGCATAGCTGGCGATCCAGCGCCCGCCGAGCGCATCGAAGACTAGCTGTGGATCGATATCCGTGTGGCCGGCTGGTACCCCGAAAAAGTCGGCCAGCGCGAACGTCTCGACGGTCGATCCGGTGCGGTTGTACACGCGGCCCAGCGTGTTGATGAGCTCGACGATGTGGTCGGAGCCGACGGCGACCTGAGGATCGGGCGGCGTCAGTCCTGGCAGAGTGTCAGCGTTGCTCAGTCCAGCGAAGCCCGAGGCGATCGCCGGCGCGCCGGACGCGCCCGCCGCGCCCAAGCCGGGTTTGGAGTCGCGGGAGTTGCTGGCCCGATGGAAAGAGCTGACGGGCTGGGACGACTTGGAATGGTCCGAATCCGCGGGAGAAGGCGGCCGCCTGAACGTGACGTTGAAGACGTCGCGCTCGCCCCGGCTCATGGCGTCCAACGGCGAGGCGCTGGAGGCCTTCGAATATCTTTTCAACCTGATCCTGGCCCGGCAGAACGACGAGCCGCCCGCCGTGGCCTTCGACGTGGAGGGTTTCCGGGAGCCACGCCTGGCGCGTCTGGAGGAGGCGGCGCGGTCGGCCGCCCGCGAGGCGAAGCAGTCCCAGCGGCCCTGGCGCATGGACCCCATGCCGCCGGCCGACCGCCGCGTCATCCACCAGACCCTGGCCGGGGATCCCGACGTGGAAACGTCTTCCGAAGGCGACGGCCCGTTTCGAAAAGTGGTGGTGCGCCTGCGCCAAGGCGCGGGCAAGCCGGCCGCGGTCCCGCCGCGCGCGTCCGGCGTCCGGCCGCCGCGGGCCTATCCCGACCCCGACGAGTTTTAGCTTACGGCGGACGACTCCGCCGAGCCGCCGCGATGCATCCCTCCGCTTCCGACCCTTCCCCTTCCGCTGAAGACACCATCGCGGCCGTGGCCACGCCCCTGGGCGCGGGCGGCCTGGGCGTGGTGCGCCTGTCGGGCCCGCGGGCTTTGGAAATCGCTTCGAGTTTTTTCCGCGCGGCGCGCCCCCTGGCGGAGGCTCCTTCGCACACCCTCGTGCATGGAAAAATTTTCGACGGTCCGGAACCGGTGGACGAGGCGGTGGCGGGAATTTTTCGCGCGCCCCGTTCCTACACCGGCGAAGAGGTGGTGGAAATTTCCTGCCACGGCGGCGTCCTGCTGGTGCGGCGGGTGCTGGCGCTCTGCCTGCGGGCGGGCGCGCGGGCGGCCGGCCCCGGCGAGTTCACCCGGCGGGCGTTCCTGAACGGAAAAATGGACCTGGCCCAGGCCGAAGCCGTGGCGGACTTGATCGCCGCCCAATCCGAAGGCCAGCGGCGGGCGGCCTTGAGCCAACTGGAGGGGCGCTTGTCCCGCCTTCTCCGGGACATCCGCGAGCCTCTGGCGGACCTGCTGGCGCAATCCGAGGCCGGTTTGGATTTCGCGGAGGACGAGGTGCCTCCCCTGTCGGGCGATGCCTTGGCGCGGAGGCTGGGCGCTCCCCTGGAGCGGTTGCGCGCCCTCGTGGAGGCCGCGCCCTGCGGCCGCCTTCTGCGGGAGGGCGTGCGGGCCGTTCTGGTGGGCCGGCCCAACGCGGGCAAGTCTTCCCTCTTCAACGCGCTCCTGGGCGCGGATCGCGCCATCGTGGCGAAAACGCCCGGCACCACCCGCGACACGCTGGAAGAGCGCCTCGTGGTGGACGGCGTGCCCGTGGCTCTCACGGACACCGCCGGCCTGCGCGAGGCCGCCGACGCGGCCGAGGCCGAAGGCGTGAGCCGCGCCCGCCGCGCCTGCGAGGCCGCCGACGCCGTGATTTGCGTGGTGGACGCCTCCCTTCCGCCCGCCGCCGCCGACGAGGAGGCGGCCGCCCTGGTGCGCGCGCATCGCGGACTGGTGGTGGCCTTCAGCAAATGCGACCTGGCGCCGGAGGGCCCGCGCGAGGCGGCGCGCCGCCTCTTTCCGCCGGAGGCGCCCTGGGTGCTCACGTCCGCGATCACGGGGCGGGGCCTCGAGGAACTGCGCCGCCGCCTCGTGCCCGCGGCCGCCTCCGCCGAAGCGGCGGAGGGCCCGGTCCTGGCCGGCCTGCGCCACGAGGCCCTTTTGGCGGAAGCGCTTTCCGCCTTGACCGAAGCCCGCCGCGCGGCTGCGGCGGGAGAAGGCGGGGAGTGCCTGGCCGTTTCCCTTCGGCGGGCCTTGGACGCCCTGGACGGCGTCACGGGCCAGCGCTGGGACGAGGAGCTGTTGGACAGAATTTTTTCCAGGTTCTGCATCGGGAAATGAGCATTCATCCATGAAAAAATACGCGGCCACGCTCCTTTTGGTCCTCGCGGGCGCGCCTTCGGCCTGGTCCGCGGGCCGCCGGCCCGACGTCCAATTTTTCGTCGAGCCTTCCACGGTGACGGCCGGCCGCACGGCGGCTTTGGTCCTCCGCTCTTCCCGCCCGCCGCGGCGCGCCGAGGCCCGTTTCCAAGGCCGCGCGGTTCCTCTCCATCCGGCCGGCGGCGGCGAGTGGCGGGGGCTGCTCGGAGTGTCCAGCCAAGAGGCTTCCGGGCCCAAGGAAGTCCGACTGAAGGCGGAATACGCCTGGTCCCGCGCGCTGGAGGAGGCGGCGGATTTCCGCGTGGCGTCCGGCGGCTACCCCACCATGACCCTCAAGCTGAACCGTGAGAAAAAGAAACTTCTCGCCCGGATACGGGAGGACGACGACGCCCTGCGGGCTGTCTACGCCGGGCCGGGGGAGCCGGCGAAGCTGTGGTCGGGCCGGTTCCTCCTGCCGGCGGAAGGGCGGTTCACCTCCGGCTACGGCGCGCGGCGGGCCTACGGGGATGGGATCGTCCTGCCTCATTCCGGCCTGGACATCGCCAACGTCGAGGGCACGCCCGTGCGGGCCGCCAACCGCGGCCGCGTGGCGCGGACCGGCCGCCTGGACACCCTGGGAAACTTCGTCGTCCTCGACCACGGCCGCGGGGTTTTTTCCTATTATCTTCATATGCGCGACGTCGCCGTTGCGGAAGGCCGCCTGGCGGAGAAGGGCGAAGTTTTGGGCTCCATGGGCGCCGAGGGCGTGGCCACGGGACCCCACGTCCATTGGTCCGTGGCCGCGGCCGGCGAGCGCGTGGACCCTTTGGAATGGACGGAACGGGATTTTGAATGACGGCCCCGCGGCTGTTCCGCGCACGAGGATGAAATGACCCACAACCACGGCCACAGCGACGTCACGGCGCGCTCCAAGACGCTCCTGCTGGTGTCGGGCGCGCTGACGGCCGTGACGTTCGTAGGCGAGGCGGTCGGCGGAATCTGGACCAATTCGGTGGCCCTGCTTTCCGACGCCGGCCACGTGTTCATGGATTTGGTGGCCCTGACGTTTTCCTATTTCGCCCTGCGGCTGGCGGAGCGGCCCGCCTCCGACCGCCGCACCTTCGGCCTGCACCGCGCCGAGGTGTTCGCCGCTTTCTTGAACGGCGCCTTGGTGGCCGTGATCGCCGTCTGGATCATCGTCGAGGCCGCCGCCCGCTTCCGCGACCCTCCGGCCGTCAAGACGATCCCCATGATCCTCATCGCCGTCATCGGCTTGGTGGTCAACGTGGGCGTGGCGTGGTATTTGCACGGCTTCGCCGCCAAGGACGTGAACATCCGCGGGGCGTTCCTGCACGTGGCGTCCGACGCGCTGGCCAGCCTCGGCGTGGTGGGGGGCGGGCTCCTGGTTTATTTCACCGGGCGGCTGGCCATCGATCCGCTGGTGGCCGTCTTGGTGGCCCTCATCATCGTGGTGAACGCCGTGCGCCTCCTCAAAGATTCGGTCCACATCCTGCTGGAGGGGGTGCCGAAGGGCCTGGAGTTCCAAGAGGTGGTGGGCGCGCTCAAGGCCGTGCCGGGCGTGGAGGATGTGGAGGACGTTCACATCTGGAGCATTTGCTCCCACATCCATTCGCTGTCGGCCCACGTGGTCCTGCCCGAAAGCGGAGGCCGGGAACAGCGCGACGTTTTGGAAAACCTCCACCGCGTCCTCAAGGAACAGTTCCGCATCGAGCACGCCACCTTGCAGGTTCGGTTCGCCCATTGGCCGCCGGTTCCAAAGCCTCTTGACCAGCCCTCTCCCCGCCGGTCCTCCTAGGAGGCTCCTCTCCCTGCCGTTGTGGGCGGCCGCCGCCGTCCTCGTTTACCATACGGGATTCACGTTCCGGGAGCTCCGGCCCGAAGCGAAGGAAATTTTCCGGAGCTTTTTCCCATGGGGCGCCTCCTTTGCCGCGGCTTGGATCGGCCACATCCCGCGGCTGGCGGCCGCGGCGGTGTTTTTCGCATCGCTTCCCGGCCTCGGTTCCCGGATATTAAACGCGGCCGGCCTCCCGAAGGAAAATTATTTTATCCGCGCCGGAACGGCCCTGGCCGTTTGGTCACTGTCGGGATTTCTGCTGGCGGCCGCGGGCTTCTCGTCGCCGGGAGTTTTAAAGGCGGCTTCCATTGTTCTGGCGGCGGCCGGCTTGTGGGGCGCGCGCTGGAAAGATATTTCGGACCGTCTGCGGGCGGGCGTTGACATCGCCAAAAACCATCCCCTGCCCGTCGCCGTTCTCGGCGCTTTTTGCGTTATGTTCGGGCTCACCACGGTGGTTCCCGAGACGTTTTACGACGCCCTGGTGTATCATCTGGCCGTCCCTCAGGCTTACCTTCAGAACGGCCGGCTTGTGGACATGCCGGACATTCACCTCACCCGCCTGCCGGGGCTCGTTCAGACTTTTTTCCTGTGGGGGCTGGCCTGGGACGGGGATCGCCTGTGCAAGCTCATGAACCTGGGAGCGGGACTTTTGGCGGCGGGCGCCCTGGCCCGCTGGACGGCGCGGCGTTCTTCGCCGCGCGCGGGCCTTTGGGCCGCCGTGATTTTCGTGAGCGCGCCCGTGGTGGGCATCGGCCTCTGGTCCTGCTCCAACGACGTGATGGCGGCCCTGTTCTTGTTCCTGGCGTTCGAGGCGTGGAGCGGCGCCGGCCCGGCGAACGCGCGGAGGCTGGGGCTGGCCGGATTTTTTCTGGGCGCGGCCGCGTGCGCCAAGTACACCGCTCTGTTCGGAATCCCCTTTTTCGCGTGGAGCTTCTTTCGGCAGTTCCGCGGCCGGCCGGGCGCTTGGCGGGCCGCCGCGGTCTTCTCCGCCATGGTCGCGCTCCCTCTTCTTCCCTGGTGGATCCGCACGGGCCTGTGGACGGGCAACCCGTTTTTCCCCCAGGCCGCCGGCCTTCTGGGTGGGGACATTCCGGAGAATCTCGCCTTGCTCGCCTCCTGGAAGGCCGATGTTCGGGGCGGCTATGACTTTTGGCGGCGGGCCGCCTCCTTCGTCGTGGAAAGCCTGCGCGGCGTGCGGGGCGGACGGTCGGATTTCCTCGGGCCGATTTTCCTCATGGCGGCGCCGGCGGCCGCTTTCCTGCGCCCGTCCCGCCAGAGAAAAATTCTCGCGCTTTGCGTGGGAGCGTCTTACTTGGTTTTCGCGGCGGCGTCCGGCCGCATGAGGTATTTCATTCCCGTCCTGGCCATGACGGCGGTTCTGGCGGCCTTCGCTTTGGAGGATTTCCGCCGCCGCACGCCGTCCCTGGGGAAGGGGCTGGAAAACCTGCTGGCGATCGCGGCGGTCCTGAACGGCCTGTGGCTGGCGCTTGTTTTCCAACGCTACAACCAGGGATGGGGCGTGGTGTGGGGCCGCCGCCCGGCGCAGATATATCGTTACGCCGACCACCCGGCGGTGTATATGGTCCCGCCCCAAAAAGCTTACGACGTCTTGAGGGCGCGGGGCGGCGCGAAGCGGCTGCTGGTGATCGGCGAGGCGCGGACCTTCGGTTCCCCCGTTCCGGCTTCCGCCTCCGGCGCCTTCAACGTGCCGGCCTACGCCCGCTGGATGGAGGAGGATCCGGATCCCGGCGCTTTCCTGAAACGCCTGGGCGAACGGGGATACACCCATGTCCTGGTCCATGCCGTGGAGTTGCACCGCATCACCCCTTCGCCCTACG
>JBQTIM010000029.1:0-5213 GCA_052388135.1 Elusimicrobiota bacterium | reverse complement strand
AGCGCCCCCTGACAGGCCCAAAATCCTGCGGAGCACATTCAACATCGCGGCTTAAATGGACTGGGGCGTCCTTATATTTTAATCCAAATTCAGCCCAAAAAGCGAGGGCAATTTGGGCTGAATTCGGCCTCCTCCGAACGCCATATTATCGGCAAGCGCACCCCACCCGCCGGCCATCCCACGAATGGATATACCCAGGGGCTGAGCGCCAATGATAAATTATTAATCTACAGCATAAAGTCATAATCTTAAATTATTAATAATCAACTATTTCGGTGTAATATATAACACTGTTTTTTACTTGTCATTCCCTGTCATCACCATCATATTACTTAACATAATATATGTTATCGGAAGTTATAAAATGAGATATTCACGAGATTCCAGACAGCGACTTCTCTCGAATTTTGAATGTTCGCGGAATACAGGAAGTCGCAAAGAAATTCGGAAAGACCATGGAGCTTGTCGGGCACTGCGGCTGGTGGACTCCAGGCTGATTTTCGGGCCCGGACTAGAACTGGTGGGCTATGGATATGCGGTGGGTCAATTCCAGCTCGCCCATGGGGACGAAGGCGTAGTCGAAATTGATGCGGTGGAAGTTGAGACCGAAGCCCAGGGCGGCGCCGGCGAAGCCCTTGAGATCGCTGAGAACAGGCAGGAGCAGGACCCCCGCCCTGGCGTCCAGGCTGAGGGTGGGCGACAGGGGTATGTTGTACTCCATCCCCCCGGCTCCGTAGGGGTTGTTGTCTTTGGGCAGGACAGCGTCGGCGGTCAGGTTCCACTGGTTTGAGGCCTTAAAGGCGCTGCCCAGGCGAAAGGCGAAGGGCAGGCTCTCCCGCGCCTCTTCAAAGCGGAGCTTGCCTCCTATATTGACCGCCGTGGCGGCCAGGCGGACCCGCCCGCCCAGCAGATCCGGGGACATGGCTCCGATGTCGAAGGCGCCGGTGCCGGCGGACTTTTGGAGCGTTGAGCGCACGTATTTCCAGACGGTTCCAAAGGAATAACCATGGTATTCCACGGCGTATCCGGCCATGAAGGCGGCGTCGTTGGGCGTGAAACGGCCCGTGTCCCGGCCTTCGGGGTCCCTTTCCACCACTTCGCCGGCGGAAAAATACTTCACGCCGAAGCCGAAGGCGTCTTCCCCCTCGTTTCTTTGGGCGTAGCCGAGGTAATCGAAATATCCGGCATCCACATAGGCGGCGTGCATGAAGGATAGGGATCGGTTCGCCACGCGGGTGAGGGCGGCCGGGTTCCAGGCCAGGGCTTCGGCGTTGTCCACCAGGGCGCTGTAGGCCTCTCCCAGGGCCGCCGCGCGGCCTCCCACGGCCAGTTTGAGGAACGGGGCCGACGTGGTGCCGGCGTCCTTGCCGGCGGCCCGCAGGGGCTCCCACAGGGCGGACACGACCAACAGCGCCAGCGCGGCGCGCAAGGGCCCGGCTTTGCGGAGAGCGCGGCGCCATCGGAGTCTCGCCTTCTTCCCTGTCTCCCGGCTCATCGCTGGATCACCACCTTGACGATGCCTTTCCCCCCCGCGCCCTGCAGGTGCGCGTAATAGACGCCGCTGGCCACGTCCGCTCCGGCCGTGTTTTTCCCATCCCAGGTTCCGCGGCCGGAGCCGTCGGCGCTGAGCTCTTTCACCAGTTCTCCGGCCAGCGTGTAGACACGGATTTGCGCGTCGGCGGGCAGCCTATCGAAATTAATTCTCTCGTGGCCGGGGGCTCCGGGCCGATACGGGTTGGGGTAAGCCATGGCTTCCGAGACATTGCCCTGCCGCAGGCGCGAGAATATTTGGAAGATGGAGAAATGCCCGGTTTGGCCGGCCACTTTGTTGGCCGCCGGCGACGGCGTGGACGAGAGCGGCTGCCATCGGCCCGAGGGTTCGTCGTAACGGGCCAGGATGAATCGGCCCTCGTCGAAACCTTCGGCGTCGGAGGCGCGGTAGGAGATTTCTATGGTGACCGGCTGGGCGGGCTGGATGTTTTTATCCAGTTCGATGGACAACCCGATCCCGGCCGCTTTCATCCCGGGATCGGCCGGCGGCGGGAACGAAGCCGGCACGCGCAGGTTGACGGTGACGGGCTCCGAAAACGCGCCCGCCGGGAACGTCAGCACGACGGGGCCCGTGATCAGGTCGAACTGTATGGTCTTGGGCGCGCCCGGCTCCACCCGCACGGAAAGGTCCGGCGCCCGCGGCGTGCGGACCACCGTCACGGCCGCGGCCTCGTTGGCGACGCCGTCTCCGTTGATCGAAAGGACCCTCACCGAATAGGAGGTGTCCTGCTGAAGGTCGAAGAAGACCGCGCTGGTGCCCGCCACGGTCTGCCGGGGGCCCGCGCCCGCCTCGGAGTCCAGCTCGACCCGATAGGAGGTTCCCGCCGGGTTGCCGTTGTGGGACCAGGCCAGGGACAATGAAGAGTAATTTATATTGGCGACCTTCAAATCGGCGGGAGGAGCGGCCAAGGTGTGGCGCGTGACCACGGATGAGAACGCCGGCTGGGCGAGGACGAGACCGTAGAGCGCCGCCACCTTGCGGCCGTAGGCTGTGTTGGGAGCCAGGCCCGTTTCGTTCCAGGAAACCGTGTCGGCGGGCAAAAAGCCGGACACGGGTTGGCCGCCGGCGTCGTAGACGCGGAAGCCGATCTCCCCCTCGACGTTGGACCACGTCCACAGCACGCCGCCGGGGCTTTGCGCCTGTCCCGCGAAATTGCCGGGCGGCCCGCCGGCGGGCGGCGGCTGGGCGGACAGGGTGGAGGCGGAGGCCGCCGGCGAAGCGGACGAGCCGTTGTTGTTGAACGCGGCCACGCGGCGGGTGTAAGTCGTGTTGGGCGAGAGGCCGGTCTCCGTCCACTGCGTGGCGCCGGCGGACAGGTCGCCGGAACGGGACACCCATTCGGAGCCGTTGAACTCCTGCACCTGGTAGCGCGTCTCCCCCTCCACGTCCGACCAGGTCCATTTGATGGAGGAAGAGTCCTGGCCCGCGCCGCTGAAGTTCTGGGGCGCGGGCGGCGGCGGGGGCGGCGATTGCGTGGAAGCGGTGGCGGGCGAAGACGCCGCCTGGGAGTTGGGACTGAAGGCGAGGACGCGGCGCGTGTAGGCCGTGCCCGCGGCCAGGCCGGTCTCGACCCATTCCCGGGCGCCGGCCGGAAGGTCGCCGGAACGGGACGTCCAAACGGAGCCGTCGGCGGATTCCTCCACGCGGTAACCGGTTTCCCCCTCGACGTCCTGCCACGTCCAGCGAATGGACGCGGGGCTCGCGCCTTCACCTGAAAACCCGCCGGGCGCTTGCAGGCCGGCCGTCGTGGCGGCGGCGGGGTTGGACGCGGCGGAGGACTCGTCGTTGTAGGCCACCACGCGCCGCGTGTAGGAGGTGTTGGGCGAAAGGCCGGTCTCTTTCCAAGTCTTTTTTCCACGGCCCAGCTCGCCGGACAGGTTCGTCCCGCTTTCGTCTTCCACGCGATAATTCCGGGCGCCTTCGGCCTCGGACCAGGACCACTCGATGGCGGTCGCTCCGTCGGCCGTCCCTGAGAATGAGGCGGGGGCCGACACGGTGCCGTTTTCGTCCTCATCGGCGCGCGCGGGCGCCCACGAGGCCGCGGCCAGGAGGAAGGCGACAAGGAGGGAAAGCGGTCTTTTCAAAAAGTTTTCAACCTTGATTCCGCGCAGGGGGCACAGAAACGCCGGGTGAAAGAAGCCGGACCTGTCCCCGGACTGCGAAGACGGATAAGCCTTCAGGTTTTGAAAGACTTTTTTACGGCGGGTGCGGCGGGCGGTTGTTCCGCTTGGAGCGAGTGTCCGCGGTCATCGGTTGCAGTCCCGCGAACGGCAGGTGACTACAGTTTACAAACTTCGGGGCGCAGGGTCAAACTCAAAAGTGGACGTGGGCTTCGGCGGTGTAGCGCGCGGCGCGGGAGGCGAGCTCTCCGAAAACTTCGCCGGGGAAAAAGTAGGCCATGCCCAGGCGGAAGGTGACGAAGCCGGTGTAGCGGTAGACCACCTCGGCGTCCAGCTCGGCGCCCAGGTCGTTCTTGCCCGCGAGTTTCGTGCGGGAGGTGTAGGCGTAGTAATCCAAAGAGCCCGTCCAAAGGACGCCTTGGGTGCTGAAGATGCCCAGGCCCATGGTTCGGATGCCCGAGACGCCCAGGGGCAGGCCCGTGGCGGGGAGGGCGGCGGCGAAAGGCGCGGAGCGGTCGTAGGCGTCGGAAAGGGTGGCCGCGAAATGCGAGCCGTAGCCCACGCGCTGGAAACCGTCGTAGCGGCGCGAGAAGGTGGGGCGGAAGGCCTCGTCGGTGCCCGGCGTGCCATCGTCGTCGCCGGAGCCGTCGGCGTAGACGCCGCGCACGCCGAAGCGGCCCCATTTGAAGTCGTCCGTTTCGGCGCCGAGCTCCAGCTTGTGCCCGGATCCCTTGATGGACACCTCTTGACCGGAAAGCAGTTTCGCCTCGCCCGATTGAAGGGCGATCTCGGCCTTGTAATAGGCGTCCTTCAGATTGCCGAAGAGCCGCAGATCGTAGAACCGGCGCAGGACTTTGGTGGAGGTGAAGGTGGACGCGCCGAGGATGTAAGGCGAGGGCGCGTTGTTCTGCTCTTGAACCCAGGCCAGCTCCCAGCGGTTGTGCTCGCGCGTGAGGCCCAGGACGGCGCCGTAAAGGTCGAAATCGTCGTTGGCTCCCAAAGCCTCGGTGATCTTGGCGGTGAAAGCGTCGGCGTCCGCGTCCCAAGGCAGTTCCGCGCGGGCGCGGATGGCGTTGAAGCCCAGGTCGTCGTCGGACACCAGCAGGCCGTCGCCCAGAACGATCTCCTGCCGGCCCAAAACCAGGTCCACGCGCTTCCAGAGGGCGTGGGGCAGGTGGATGTAGGCTTCCTCCACGAAGGGCGTGCCGTCGGACTTGGGATAGCGCGTCACGGGAGCGGACGCGCTTCCTTCCAAGCCCCAGATGTTGAGGGACTGCAGGCGCAGGCTGGCCTCCACGTCCTGGTTCAGCCAGCTGGTGAGGTAGGCGCGGACGTTTTGGGAGTAATAGCTGAAGCGGTCATTGGTGGCGTTGTCGAGGTCGTTGTTGTCCACGGAGACGCCGCGCAGCCGGTAGTCCATGCCCAAATTGAGCGAGGTGAATTCCCCCCGCGCGGGTCCCGCCGCCAAGAGAACAACCGCCGGGAGGAACGGAAGGAAAAGCCGGCGGAAGGCGGGTTTTCAAAATTTTCGCATGGGGGAA
>JBQTIM010000028.1:0-5848 GCA_052388135.1 Elusimicrobiota bacterium | reverse complement strand
GCATTTCACGTGGACGTCGGGCAGGAACTGCATGGAAATCTTCAGCATGCCGTCGCCCTGGCAGTTCTCGCAGCGGCCGCCTTTCACGTTGAAAGAGAAGCGGCCCGGCTTGTAGCCCCGGCGGCGGGACTCCGGGAGCTGGGAGAACAGGTCCCGGATGGGGCTGAAGGCGCCGGTGTAGGTGGCCGGGTTGGAGCGCGGCGTGCGGCCGATGGGCGTTTGGTCCACCACCACCACCTTGTCGATGTGCTCCAGGCCGCGCAGGGCCTTGTGGCGGCCGGGCTCGTCCTTGCCGTGGAAAAGCCTTTTGGCCAGGGCCTTGTAAAGCACCTCCTCCACCAGGGTGGACTTGCCGGAGCCGGAGACGCCGGTCACGCCCACCAGCAGGCCCAGGGGAATCTTCACGTCTATGTTCTTGAGGTTGAACTGCGACGCGCCGACGATTTCCAGCCAGCGGTCGCCCGGCGCGCGGCGCTCGTCGGGCACGGGGATGGCGCGCTCGTTCCTTAAAAAGGCCCCGGTCACGGAGCGAGGTGATTTGAGGACGTCCCGCAGGGGGCCGCTGGCCACCACCTCGCCGCCGTGGACGCCGGCGCCGGGGCCGATGTCCACCACCCAATCGGCCGCGCGGATGGTTTCCTCGTCGTGCTCCACCACGAGCAGCGTGTTGCCCAGGTCCCGCAGGCGCAGCAATGTGGTCAGAAGCCGCTGGTTGTCGCGCGGGTGCAGGCCGATGGTGGGCTCGTCCAAAACGTAGAGCACGCCCACCAGGCCCGAGCCGATCTGTGTGGCCAAATGGATGCGCTGGGCCTCGCCGCCGGCCAGGGTGGCGGACTCCCGGTCCAGGGTCACGTAATCCAGGCCCACGTCCACCAGGAACTTCAGCCGCGCCTGTATCTCTTTGAATATCTGCCGGGCCACGAACTTGTCTTTGTCCGAAAGCTCGAGGTTCTGGAAGAACGCCTGGGCCTCCCGCACGGAGAGGCGCGTCACCTCGGAGATGGATTTCCCTCCCACGGCCACGGCCAGGGCCTCGGGCTTGAGGCGCGCCGCCTTGCACGACGGGCAGACGCGGCTGCGCATGAAGCGGTTGCGGATCTCCTCCTTCACGAAATCGGACTCGGATTCCTTGTAGCGCCTCTCCAGGTTGCGAAGCACGCCTTCGAACTCCTTGTCGGAGCCGGCGTAGGGCGAGCGGTGGTCCACGCCGCCCCGCAGGAGGGCGTCGCGATGGGCCTTGGACATTTCGCGCCACGGCTTGTCCATGGGGATTTTGTGGCGGCGGCAGACGCCCTCCAAAATTTCATCGTAATAGCCGGCCCAGGATTTCTTCCAGCGGTTGGTGCGCGTGGTCACCGGGTCGGACCAGGCCTGGAGCGCGCCGTTGCGAACCGAGAGGGAATCGTCGGGGATAACCAATTCCTCGGAAATCTCGAGCTTCACGCCCAGGCCGTCGCATTCCGGGCAGGCGCCGTAGGGGCTGTTGAAGGAAAAAAGACGCGGCTCGATGTCCGGCAGGCTGAGGCCGCAACGCACGCAGGCGTGGTGCTCGGAATAGAGCGTGCCTTCTTCCCCCGCCGGCGCGCCGTCGGGCAAAACCGCCGCCAGGCCCTTGGATTCACGGAGCGCGGTCTCCACGGAATCCGCCAGCCGCTCCCGCCCCTCGGCCGACACCTGCAGGCGGTCCACCACCAGCTCGATGGTGTGCTTTCGGTAGCGGTCCAGCTTGATTTTTTTCTCCAGCTCGTACGTTTTTCCGTCCACCCGCGCGCGGACGTAGCCGAGCTTTTTGTAGCGGGCGAAAAGCTCCTCGTAGGTCCCCTGGCGGCCGCGGATCAGCGGCGACAGGATTTGGATTTTCCGTCCGGCGTGGTGCTTGAGGATTTCGCCGATGATCTGGGTGGCGGTCTGGGGCTTGATGGCGCGGCCGCAGTCGGGGCAGTGGGGAACGCCCGCCCGGGCGAAGAGGAGGCGGAGGTAGTCGTAAATTTCCGTCACGGTGCCCACGGTGGAGCGCGGGTTGTGGGACGGCGCCCTCTGCTCGATGGCGATGGCCGGCGACAGGCCCTCGATCAAATCCACGTCGGGCTTCTCCATGAGCTCCAGGAACTGCCGGGCGTAGGCGGACAGGCTTTCCACGTAGCGGCGCTGGCCCTCGGCGTAAATGGTGTCGAAGGCCAGGGAACTTTTGCCCGAGCCGGACAGGCCCGTCACGACCACCAGCTTGTCGCGGGGAATGTCCAGGCTGATGTTCTTGAGGTTGTGCTCCCGCGCGCCGCGGACGCGGATGACGTTGGATTCCATGGCTACTCGGCCGAGGACATGAGGAAGCGGTAAAATTTCTCCGCGCGGCGGGCGTCCAGCCCGTTGATCTTGGCCAGGTTGCGGGCCCGCTCCAGAACCTCCTCGGAGCATTCCGGGACGGAGCGGAAGCGGCGGGCGCGGCGCTCGTACTCCAGCCGCTGGGCCAGCAGGCGCACCAGGCGCTCGTCGGTTTCCTCCAGAAGGCGCAGGGCCTCCTCCAGGCTTTTGGGGTCTTTCAAGGCCACGGTCAGCTCCGGGCGGCGCCGGCGGGCGGCGCCGCGATGTTTTTTTCCATGAAGGTATCCTTTTGCCAATCCGCGCTCGTCTCGGGAAAGTCCGCGTTGTAGTGCAGGCCGCGGGATTCCCGGCGGGCCAGGGCGCTTCGGACCACCGCCTCGGCCGCCACGGCGATGTTGCGCAATTCGAGAAGGTCGGGCGTCACGTGGAAGTCCCAGTATTGCTCTTGGATCTCGCTCTGCATCAGCTCGATGCGCCGCCGCGCCCGCTCCAGGCGCTTGGTGGTGCGGGCGATGCCCACGTAGTTCCACATGAACCGGCGGATCTCCTCCCACAACTGGCTGATGACCACCTGCTCGTCGGGGTTGCGGGCGCGGCCGGGGTTCCAGGGCGGGGCGTCCTCGGGCCGCAGGGGAAAATCCGCGCCCTTCAGTTCCCGCCAGCTCTCGGCCACGGCGTGGGCGAACACCAGGGCCTCCGGCAGGGAATTGGACGCCAGCCGGTTGGCGCCGTGCAGTCCCGTGCAAGCCGTCTCGCCCACGGCGAAAAGCCGGGGCAAGGTGGAGGCGCCGCCCGCGTCCGTCCACACCCCGCCGCAAAAATAATGCGCCGCCGGCACCACCGGTATGGGCTGGACGGTGATGTCTATGCCGAAAGCCGCGCAGCGCTCGTGGATGCGGGGAAAGCGCCGCTTGATGAAGTCCGGCCCGCGGTGGGCGATGTCCAGGAAAACGCACTCGTCGCCGGTGCGCTTGAGCTCGGCGTCGATGGCCCGGGCCACCACGTCCCGGGGCGCCAGCTCCTCCCGCGCGTGATACTTTTTCATGAACCTCTCCCCCGCCCGGTCCTTCAGCACCGCCCCTTCGCCCCGCAGGGCCTCCGAGATGAGGAAGTTCTTGGCCTTGGGCTGGTAGAGGCACGTCGGGTGGAACTGCACGAACTCCATATTGCCCAGACGTGCGCCGGCTCGGTAGGCCATAGCCATTCCGTCACCGGTCGCCACGTCTGGGTTAGATGTGTACAGATAAACTTTCCCCGCGCCGCCCGTGCACAGCGCCGTGGCCCGCGCCAAAAAGGTTTTCACCTCGCCGGTCTCCGCCTCCAGCACGTAGGCGCCGGCGCAGGCGTCCGGACCGCCGGAGCGCCCCATATGCCGCAGAGTGATGAGGTCGATGGCGAAGTGATGTTCGTAAATCCGGATGTCGGGCTGGAGCCGGGCCCGGTCGAGAAGCACCTCCTCGATGGCGTGGCCCGTGTAGTCGCCCACGTGCAGGATCCGGCGGCGGGAATGCCCGCCCTCCAGCCCCAGCTCGAACTTCATTTCCTCCGACGGCTCGCGGGTTTCCGTCTCCGCGAAACGCACGCCCCATCGGATCAGGTCCTGCAGACGCGCCGGCGCCTGGGTCACCACGCGGCGCACCACGTCCTCGTGGCACAGCCCGCCGCCGGCCCGCAAAGTGTCCTGGATGTGCTCCTCGAAAGAATCCTCGGCCGAGATCACCGCCGCCAGGCCCCCCTGGGCGTTGTCGGTGGCCGACTCGTGGGCCTGCCGCTTCGTCACCAGGGCCACGGACCCGAACTCCGACGCCTTCAGCGCCAAGGACAGCCCGGCGATGCCGGAGCCGATGATGAGAAAATCGCTGACGAGGGGCTTGTTGTTCATGGGAGCAGATGCCGATACCGCCTTTTTCCCTGCACGACCCGCCGTATCTCCACCGCGTTCTTCTCCACCACGTAGAACAGGAGATAATCGCCGACGGCGATGAAACGATATTTTCTGGTTTTAAGGCGTTCGTCGCGGGGGACGATGCCGCTCAGCGGAAAAAGCCCCAAACGGGAGGCGGCGCGGTCCAGGCGTTCCATAAGCCGGCGCGCCGCGGACGGCCTGTCGATCTTGATGTAATCGAATATGTCGGTTAAATCCTTCCCGGCCGAGGGAAGATAAACAACGGGGAGCCGCTTCAAGCCATTCTATCGCGTAGAATTCCCATCATCCGCCGGTGGGGGATTCGCTTTGCGGAGGGAGAGGAAGCCTCTCGCTCGGCCTCCTCCAGTTTTCCATAAAGCTCCAGCATGGCCTGCTGGCGGTCGAACAAGCCCTGGCTCATGACCACCAGATCCCCCTTGCCGTTCTTTGTAATGAAGACGGGTTCGCTCCGCTGGTGGCAAATCCTTGAAACTTCGTTGGCGTGGTTGCGTAAGTCCGATATGGGTCTGATGATGGCCATGGCTCGCCCTCCTCTCCAGCAAGGATATCAGGATTATGATATTTTTTCAATGAACTCCGACGGTGATATTGTCGATCAGGCGGGCGGCGCCCAGACGCACGGCGGCGGCGATGAGGGCCTTCTTCGCGCCGGGCCGCAGGGGACGGAACGTGTCCGGGTCCACCGCCTCAAAATACTCCACGCGCGCGCCCGGCACCCCGCGCAGTACGGACCGCCCCGCCCGCGCCGCCTTCGAAGGGGAACCCGAAGATTTTATCACTTCCCCGGCCGCCCGCAAAGCGCGGGAAACGCCCCGGGCCGCGGCGCGTTCCGCCGCCGAAAGATAGGCGTTCCGGCTGGACAGGGCCAGCCCGCCCGGCTCCCGCACCGTGGGGCAAGCGATCACCTTCACCGGCATGTTCAAATCCGCCGCCATGCGCCGGATCACCCGCAGCTGTTGAAAATCCTTCTGCCCGAAGTAAGCCCGGCTCGGCTGGACCACGTTGAACAGCTTGGCCACCACCGTGGCCACGCCGCGAAAATGCCCCGGCCGCCATTTCCCCTCCAGCGGCTTTGAGACATCCTCCACGTCCACCCAGGTCTGGAACCCCGCCGGGTAAAACGCCCCCGGCCCCGGCGAAAACAAAACGTCCGCCCCCGCCCCGCGGCAAAGCGCCGCGTCGCGGGCGAAAGGCCGCGGATACTTCTTGAAATCTTCCTTCGGGCCGAACTGGGCCGGGTTGACGAAAATGGAAACCGCCAGAACATCGTTCTCCCGGCGGGCGCGCTTTAGAAGGGACAGATGTCCCTCGTGGAGCGCCCCCATGGTGGGAACAAACCCCACGGAACGCCCGCGGCGGCACCAGGAGAGGGAGAGGGATTGCATTTGGGAGATGGAGCGGATGATTTTCATATATATTTTAAGTTCGGTTCAGAACTTCAGCGCATATAAAGCAAACCTCGGGAACGGATATTCTAACGGCAAGTCGCCGGGTCCCGGCCCGGCAGCCGGCCTACTTTTCTCGTGCTTGTCCAAGAGAAAAGTAGGCAAAACAGAAGACACCCCCCGGCGCCAAAAGGGCGGCGGGTTTTGGGCGGGC
>JBQTIM010000027.1:0-13003 GCA_052388135.1 Elusimicrobiota bacterium | reverse complement strand
GTGGACATCCTGCAGGGCCGGCTGGTGTAGCAAGGCGTCCCGCTCAACGCCCTGGAGTATGAGAAGCTCGAGGCGGCCGAAGGCGCAACGGTCCGGCAAAAAGTGAAGATCGCCCAGGGCATACCGTCGGAAAAGGGCAAGGAGATCATCCGCGCGATCAAGGACGCCAAGCTGAAGGTGACGCCCTCTCTTCAGGGCGACCAGGTGCGGGTGGCGGGGCGGTCCAAGGACGACCTTCAGGCGGCCATGGCCCTCTTGCGCTCGAAAGATTTCGGCGCGCCCTTGCAGTTCACGAATTACCGTTAGGGGCGAAGTGGGGAGGCCCGATCCCGAAACCAACGCCAAGCCGTCGGATTCCCGGCCCCGCCGATTCCCCGTCCGCGCCGTTCTTCCGGCGGTCCGGACGGCCGCCGCCGTTCTCGTTTTTTCCCTCCGCGTTTTCCCAGTTGCTCAGGCCGAAGCTTCTACGCCTCCGCCGGTTTCCGCCCAGGCCGAGCCGGTGTTCGATTTTGCGGCGAACGCGGGCGAAGCGGCTTCTTGGGTTTCCTTGAAGGCGAAGTCGGCGGAGGTCCGCCTGCGGGCACTGGACGGCTCTCCGCCCCGCGTCCACGAATTTTCCGTCTTCGTTCCTCCCGACGCCCGGCTCACGTTCTCGCTCGGCGCGGCCGGCGCGGCCCGGTTCATCGTCGAGGCGGAGGCCGGCGGGCGGACGGCAAGAATCTTTTACGAGGACGTCAGGCCCGGGGAAGCCGGAGCGTACCGCGCCGCCGGCGACGAGAGAGGCCCATGGAGGAAGCGCCGCGTTCCATTGAAGGCCTGGGGCGGCCGGCGCGTCCTCCTGCGATTCCGGACCGAGGCCTTGGAGGAAGGGGCGGTGGCCGCGCATTGGGGGCGGCCTCTCCTGTGGGCGCCGGCCGCGCGCCCGGCAAAGGCCGACAACCTTGTCCTCGCGCTGGCGGATTCTTTAAGCGGTCCGGAGAGGGAAGTCCCGGCCCCCGGCGTTGAACGGCTGGCCCGGGAGGGCTTCGGTTTCCTGCGCTTCTACACGAACACCGTGCGCTCCCTCGAGGCGGCGCTGGAATGTCTGCTGGCGTCGCGGAGCCCGGCGGCCCGGGCGAAATCGCCGCCGGCCGAAACCGCCCGTCCCACTCTGGCGTCCGTCCTGGCCGCTTCCGGTTACGACACGGCGGCTTTCGGCCTTCCCGGCGGCGATTGGGGGTTCGATGAGTCCAGTTCTTATCCCGGGGGCGGGCCAGCCCCGGCGGCGCGGGACGCCTTGCGTTGGCTGGAGGAGCGCGGCTCCCGGCCCTTTTTTCTTTTGATCAATCTTTCGGACGCGGGCCGGCCGCCCCTCCGGTTCTGGCTGAGCTCTTTCGTTGAGTCCTTGCGGGGGCCCCGCGGCCTGCGGGCTTGGGAGCGCAACGCCCGCCGGGGCCGCTCCGACGAAGCTCTGGAGGAGTTGTGGTCCGCTTTGGACGCGCTGGGTTTCCGGGAGAATTCTCTGGCGGCCGCGCTTTCCACCCGGGGCGCGCCGTCCGGAGCGGGTTCGCCTCCTTCCGGCCTTTCGGAGGACGGCATCCGCGCGGCCTGGTGGATGCGGCATCGCAAGCTGGCGGCCGGGCAGGTTTCCACCCGGCCGACGCAGCTTTTGGACGCGGCGCCGACTTTCCTCCACCTTCTGGGAACGTCAATACCCGGAACCTTTGAGGGAACCGTCCAAACGGCCGCCGTTCCCGCGGTGTCGGCGCGCCGCCGGCCCCGCGCGGCCGCGCAAGAGGAGCTTCCCTCCCGCATCCTGGTTCACGGGGAATCCGCCCGGGCGCTGGTCTTGGACGGGCATTACAAATACGTGAGCCGGAGAGACGCGCCGGCCGGCCTGGAGACCGAGGCCGTGTACGACCTCTGGACGGATCCGGGCGAGACGCGCAACCTGGCGCGGCGCCGCCGGGATTTGCTGGCCCGGCTGCGGCGGGTCCTGGCCGAGCTGGATCCGGAGCCCGTGGAGACGCGACTTTCGTTCTGGGGCCTGGACGCTCCCGTGGAGGGCGACGTGCGCCTGCCGGCGGGGGAAATCATCGCGCCGTTTTCCTCGGGCGGCTTGGCGCGCCGCGGCGGGGGGGAGTTCGCGTTCTCCATCGAGGCATCCTCGGGCGAGGTGCGGTTCGTCACCCGGCCGCCCCTGGCCGCCCACGTCCTGCGCGTCCGCCTGGGCGGCAAGCCCTTTCCCGCCGAGCGCATGCTCCTTTCCAAGTTCGCCCTGCCCCTTCTGGAAAAGGGCGCGCCCGAATGGTCGGACCGCGGCCTCTTCCCGTTCTTGGAGGGAGAGTCCGGCCCGCGGCCCGGCGACCAGGGGCCGCTGATGTTTTGGGGGCGGGTGCCGGAAGCAGGGACGCGGTGAGGGTCCCGGCGGCGGCGCGGGCCGTCCTGCAGAGAGCGGCGGAGTTTTGGCGGCGCCGCGCCTTGGCGGGCGAGGCCGTGCGCTGGATCGAGCGCGAATCCGCCCGCCGCGAGCCCAGGCTGGGCGCGGCGGTTTTTGCCGTTTTGTTTCTCCTCTCGTTCTGGCAGGCCGGCCCCTGGGGTTTGCCGGGACTGCCGGAGAGCGAAGCCTTGCGCCGCCTGCGATCCTCCCTGTGGCCGGGCGAGCTTCTGTTCCAGGCCGGCTTGCTGGTTTTGTACGCGGCCGTCGGGGCCGTTCTGGGGACGGTGTGGGGCATCGCGTGGGCTTGGGCCGCGCGGCTGACGGCGGGGGCCATCCCGATCCGCCCTTCCAGGCCGGTGCGCGTTGCCGTCGCCGTGGGCGGCGTCCTTTTGCTTCACGGGGCCTTTCTCATATCGGACATGGGCCGCCATCCCGCTCTTTACGGCGAATTTTTTCGCGACAAGCCGTTTCCCCTGCCTCTGTTTTACCGCATGGCTTCCGAAGGGTTCTGGCTGCCTTTCCTCTCGAAGGCGGCGGCCGCGCTGGTGCTGGCGGCGGCGGCCATGGAGATCTTCCGCCGAATGTTCGCCTGGCAGCGCCGGTTGAGCCGCCCCGCCCGGCTGGAAATTCTCGTCCTGGCAGGGGCGGGGCTCGCTTTCGCGGCGGGCGTTTGGAGCGTGCGCCGCTGGGAGGCCGGAACCAACGCCGGGCCGAATTTCCTGGTGCTCGTGGTGGACGGCCTGCGCTCCGACTCCGTGGAGCCGCGCAGCGACGCGGGCTCCTCCGCGCCCCGCCTTTCGGAGCTGGCGCGCCGGGGCCGCTACTTTCCGCGCTGCGCGGCGTCCCTGCCCGCCGCGGCGCCGTCGCTCATGACGTTCCTGACGGGCCGCTCCCCGCTCACCCACGGCGTCCGCCACGCCTTCCCGCCCGCCCAGGACGCGTCCTCCGATGCGCGGGACCTGCCCTCCCTTTTGGCGGCGCGCGGCTACGCCACCGCCGTCCTGGCCGACTCCGCCGGCGCATTCTTTTTCCGCTTCCGCCCCGCTTTCCAAGAAGCCCGGGCTCCCGACGGCCGCGCCGCCGCCCGCCTGCGCCAGCGCGCGCTCAAGGCCCACGCCCACATTCTTCCTTACGTCACCAACCCGGCCGGACGGTTTTTCTTTCCTTCTTTGAGGGCTCTGCCGGAGCTTTCGGACCCCGCCCTTCTGGCCGACGAGGCCCGAAGCGCTCTGGCCCGTCTGCGCTTTGAAGAGAAGTTCTTTTTCACGATCTATTTCTCCGCCCTCCACACGCCGCGCGGCGCCTCCTCGGCGGACAGGGAGGAGTTCCGCCGCCTTTACGGCGCCGGCGTCGCCGCCGTGGACGGAGCCGCGGGCCGTCTCTTGGCCGCGCTGAAGGAATTCGATTTGGCCCACAACACGACGGTGGTCCTTTGGTCTCCGTTCGGGGAAGATTTGTCGGAAAGCGGGCCGGGACACGGCTCCCATTTGCGGGGGGCGCGCGTGATCGGCTCGCCTCTTGTGATTTACGACCCTCGCCGCCCCGCTCCGTTTCGCTCGGCCGACGTCGTCCGCGCCGAGGACGTGGCGCCCACAGTGCTGGACCTGGCCGGCGTGCGGCCGCCGGCGTTCATGGAAGGTTCCTCTTTGGCGCGTTCCGAGTCCGCTCCGCGGCCGGACGCCTACGCCGAGACGGATGTCTGGGTCTCCGTCGCCGCCGGTCCCGAGCCGGCCGCCCGGATGCCTTACCCGCCTTTGGCGGATATGCTGGAGCTGGACCCGCGCTCCGGATACCTGGTCATGAAAGCCGCCGCCGAAGACCACGTCCTCACCGCCAAGCACCGCATGATCCAAAGGGGGAATGAGCGCCTGATCTACATGCCCACCCGGAAGGGCGTGCGCTACGAACTGCTGGACTTCGCCGCCGATCCCGACGGCTTGCGGGATTTCTCCGGCGAGCCCGGCCGCCAAGCCCGCGCGGCGGAGCTCAAGGAGGCCCTTTTCCAGCTTCTTTCCCGCGAGCGCGGCTGGCGCCCGCAAAACGGCTATTGGATTCCCGAGGCGTTTTTGAGAGAATAGAGAAACGGCGGCGCCTCCCGCACGTCCTTTTTCGATGAACAAAACCTCCGACAACTCCGCGGTTTCCCTGAAGACCGGCGCCGCCTATTTCGGCAACCGGTTCCTGTCCCACGCCGAGCGGGACCTGGACGAGCTCGCCTCCTGCTGCGATTACGTGGTCCACACCTTCAGCGAGACGGACCTCCAGTTCCACAAAGCCGCCGTCTCAAAAATTTTCGCCGCCACGCGGCGCCGCGGCCTGGAAGTGTGGGCCGACCCCTGGGGCCTGGGCGGCGTTTTCGGCGGCGAGGCCCTGTCCAAATTCATCCAGGACCATCCGGAGGAAAGGCAGGTCCTTTCCGACGGACGCGTTCCGCCGGCCGCCTGCCTCAACAGCCCCGCCTTCCGGGCTTTCCTGCGGGAATGGACCCTCACCGTCCTGGAGTCGGGCGCCCAGGTCATCTTCTGGGACGAGCCCCACGTCCATTTTCACTGGGACCTGGAATGGGAGGGCGTCTACTCCTGCGTCTGCCGCCGCTGCCGGGCGCTGTTCAAAAAAAAGTTCGGATCGGACATGCCCAAGCGGCTGAACCCCGACGCCCGCCGGTTCCGGCTCGACACCCTGGCCGGCTTCCTCCGCGAGGCCATGATATTCGCCCGCCGGAAAAAAATGCGCAACGCCCTTTGCCTCTACGCTTTCGAAGGCCATGAGGACTACGACAACCTTTGGAACGCCCTGGCCTCCATCCCCGAACTGGATATTTTCGGCTGCGATCCGTACTGGCGCTGGCCGCCGCGCCGGCCTCGGCCCGTCGCCACGCACGTGGCCCACTACGCCGAAAAAACCGTCGCCAGCGTGCGCGGCGCGGGCAAGGGCTCCCAGATCTGGATTCAATCCATGCGCCTGGCCCGCGGCAGGGAAAACGAGATCGAAGCCGCCTGCCAGGCCGCGGCCCGCGCCGGCGCCACGCACCTGGCCGCCTGGAGCTACGACGGCGGCGCCCTCCTGGACACCGTCCTGGCCGAGGACCCCGCCCAAGTCTGGGCCGCCACCGCCCGCGCCTTCCGCAAAGTGAAGGGACTTTCCTAGCAGCTTCCGGCCGAGCCATGGGCCGTTCGCGCTTCCACAGCATGCAGAAAAGCGGTCGCCCGTTTTTCTTTCTCCTCCGCGCGGGCCGAAAGGCCGCGGACTTGAAACGGCGCGGCAAGACTCCTTGACCGATTCCAAGACGCTCATCGTCGGGCCCGGGGCTTTGGGCTGCCTCCTCGCCGTCCGCCTGGCGCAGAAAATTCCGGGGCTGTGGGTGCTGGACCGCAGGCCCGACCGCGCGGCGGAGCTGCAGGAGCGGGGGTTCCACGTCGGCGGGGTTTCCTCGCTGGATTGGATACCGCCGGTAAAACGCGTGGCCGTTTCGGGGTCCCGCGGGCCAGCCGTGGATTGGGTGATCTTCGCCGTCAGGGCGCAGGATTTGCCGGAGGCCGGCGCCGCGGCCGCCCGGTGGGCGGGTCCCGCCACGCGGAGTCTCTGCCTGTCCGAAGGCTGGGACGCGGAAAAAAGGCTGGGGCGGCGATGGGCCGGCCGAACGGTCCCGGCCCTCTGCGGCGACGCGGCGGTCCTGCAGTCGCACGGCCGCGTCCTCCACGCGTCGTCGGGCCCTCTCCTTCTGGACGCCTCGTCGCCGGGAGCCGAATCCGCGGCCCGGCTGATGTCGGCCGCCGGCTTTCGCGCCGTCCTCGACAAAAAATTTCCCCGGGCGCGGCGCCGCCGCCTTTTGGCCCGGGCGTGCTTGGAGCCTTTGGCGGCGCTGGCCGGCGTGCCGTGCGGCCGTTTGGGCGAGGCGCCCCTGCGGACCCTTTTGGAGAAAGCGGCGGCGGAGGCGGCCGGCGCTCGCGCCCCGCGCGGCCTCGCGTTGACGGCCGGAGAAATCCTTGAGGAGGCGGACCGTTTGCGCCGCGCCGCTGGTTCCGGCCCGGGCTCCTTGTCTCAGGATTTGGTCCGGGGCCGTCCGACGGAGCGTCCCTTTCTTTTGGAGCCGGTTTTGCGCGCCGCCGGCGCGGCGGCTTCCCGCCTCATGCCCTCCCTGAATTTTTACAACCGGGTCCTGCGCCGGCTTGAAGGATGAGCGCCCGCGGCTGGACGGCCCATATTTTGAATCCTTCCTCGCGCCGGATTCCTTGGGCGCGGCTGGAAGCCCGCGGCGCAACCGCCCGCCGGCTTTGGGTGGCCCGCGAACATCCCGAGCATACGGAAACTCTTTTGGACTGGGCCCTGCGGGAGGGCGCCGGCCGCTTGGTGGTTTGGGGCGGCGACGGCACGTTCCACCGGGTGGTGAAGGGCCTTTGGAAGCGTCAAGCCCTTGACCAAGTGGAGCTGGCCCTCGTTCCCGCCGGCACGTGCAACGACCTCGCCCGCCGCTTCGGCCTCACGCGGGACCTCTGGCGGCGGTGGGAAGCACCGTCGCCCGCAGGCCGCCTGGCCGCGCTTTCCCTGGGCCGCGTGGCTTGGACTTCCGACGGCGGCGAAGAGCGCGAAGAAATTTTCATCAACAACGCCGGCTTCGGCCGGCCCCGCGCGTCCTTCGAGAAAAAAGAGCCGCCCTGGGGCGTGATCCAATCGTTCTCGCCCATCCGGCTCTCGGCCCGCTGGGCGGACGGGCATCTGCGGGGGCTCTACTACATGGTGCTGGCCTGCAACGCGCCTTACTTCTCGGGCGGGCTGCATTTTGAAAAGGCCCCTTCGCCGGAGGACGGCCTCTTGCGGACGTATTTCGTTCCCGCGTCGTCTAAAACGCGCCTGGCCCTGCGCCTGCTGCGCGGCCGGCTGGGGTTTCCTCTGATGGACGAAAAAACCACCCGGGTGGAGGCCCTCAAGATCGCGGTGGACGCCGACGTGCCCGTGTGGCCCCAGGCCGACGGCGAACCGCCGCCCCCCGAAGGCGCGCGGCGCGTGGAGTTCAGCCTGCGGCCCGAGAAAGTGCGGTTCTGGGTCCCCGCGTGAAAAGAAAAAACCCAGCGCCCGCCGCTCCGCTGGAGGCCGCCTGCCGCCGCGCTTACCTGGACATCGAGACGGATTGGGCCATGAACATCACCGTGGTGGGCGTCCACCGGCCGGGCCTGGGAACCCGCCAATGGGTGCGTCCGCGTTTGTCCGTCGAGGAATTGCGGGATTTTTTGCTGGGAGCGGACGTCCTCCTCACCTACAACGGCGCCTGTTTTGATCTGCCGCGGATTCGGGCCGAGCTCAAGTTGGACTTGTGCGCCGCGTTCCCGCACCGCGACCTGATGCGCGACTGCTGGTCCCGCGACTTTTACGGCGGCTTGAAAGCCGTCGAAAAGCGCCTGGGGATCGCCCGCGACACCGACGGGGTGGACGGCTGGGCCGCCGTCCGCCTCTGGGAGCGATACAAAACCCGCGGCGACCGGGATGCCCTGGAGCTCCTGCTTCGCTACAATAGGGAAGACGTGGAAAATTTGGAAGCCCTGGCCCTGCGCCTGGGCGTCGTCGCGGGCGGCACGTCCCGCGTGATCGGAGCCCTTGCATGAGCGCCTCATTGATGGACGGGAAAGCCGCCGCCGCGCGGGTGTTGGATCGGGTGCGGACCAAGGCCCAGTCCCTGGCCGCCCGCGGCGTCACGCCGGGCCTGGCCACGGTGCTTGTGGGGGAAGACCCCGCCTCGGCCGTCTACGTGCGCCAGAAAATCAAAGCCTGCGAGGCCAACGGCCTGCGCTCCGTCCACGTTCCCCTGCCGGCGGCCGTTTCCGAGGCGGAGCTCTTGGAAAAAGTGCGGGCTCTCAACCGCGATCCCGCCGTCCACGCCATCCTCGTCCAGCTTCCCCTGCCGCGGCACATCCGCGCCGAGCGCGTGCTCCTGGCCCTGGACCCGGCCAAGGACGCCGACGGACTTCACCCCTCCAACCAGGGCCGCTGGGCCCAGCTCAAAAGCTGGAAGGACGTCTTGGATTCGGCCTGTCCCCTGCCCTGCACGCCCTGGGGCGTCATGGAAATTCTGGAGCAAAACGGCGTCCAGCCCGCCGGCCTGGAAGCCGTGGTCATCGGCCGCTCGACCCTGGTGGGCAAGCCCCTGGCCCTCATGCTCCTGGCCGCCGACGCCACCGTCACCCTTTGCCATTCCCGCACCAAAGACATCGGCGCGCTCTGCCGCCGGGCCGACATCGTCGCGGCGGCCATAGGCATCCCAAAATTCCTCAAGGCGGACATGGTGAAAACCGGCGCCGTGGTGGTGGACGTGGGCATCAACCGCGCCGAAACCGGCCTGGTGGGCGACGTGGATTTCACCGCCGTGAAGGAAAAAGCCCGCCTTCTCACCCCCGTCCCCGGCGGGGTGGGCCCCATGACCGTGGCCATGCTGCTGATGAACACCGTCCTGGCCGCCGAGCGGAGCGCCCCGCCACAAACCTGATGCGCGGGCGGGGTTTATGTGTTAAAATAAGAGCGACCGATCCGGTCCCCGCCATGTCAAAACTTTATAACACGCTGGACCATCCCAAAGGAGCCCGTGAGCTCCCCACCTTCGAGATCAAGGAAGGCTTGGTCTACACGACCCCGCACCACCCGGACGGGGCGGACCCCCGGCCCTGGTACGAGGTGAAAGAGAACCGCCTTTTTCCGACGGACCATCACCCCCAGCGGGCGCCCCGCGGCTTCTGCTGGTACGAGATCCGGGCCGGCCGCGTCTACGCCGCCGACGGCCATCCCCACGGGGCCCAAGCCGCCGCCTGGTTCGATTTAAGGGACTGACCGCCCGCGGGCGGCAGGACGAGGGTTTTCTTCAGGATTAAAGCGTAAAGGAGTCGCCATGGACCATCAGGGCCCCCACGACAAGGGCAAGCGGCCGTCCCGCAAAACGCCGCGGCTGAGCAAGAAAAAGCTGGACCGTTTTCTGGCCTCCATCTGCGAAGCCGCCGGCATGACGGGCAAGAAACCCTCGCCCAAGAACGCCGGCAAGGCCAAGGCGGGCCTCGTGTGCCGCGGCCCCTGCCGCCAGGCCGAATGGCGCTCGCACCTGGACATCGCCGACGGCATCCTGTGCGTGTCGGCCTCCTGGTCCCAGAACAAGCGCGCCGAGAAGCACAAGGACATCACCGTTTCCCTCACATACCTGGACGACGAGGGCAAGCCCGACTACGCCGACATGGTGCTCTGCGATTCGGAAATTCGCTGGCTCATGGAAGCCCTCTGGCACGCGCCCATCTGGTCGGACTGACCTTAAAGGAAACCCATGATCACGCTCGGACGCAACGATCCCTGCCACTGCGGCTCGGATAAGAAATACAAGAAGTGCCACCTGCCCAAAGACGAGGAAAAGGAGCGCAAGCGGCTGGAAAAAGCCGCCTTCAAGCCCCTCACCCCGGAAGAAGCCGAAAAGAAAACCGGCGGCGCCAAGCCCGCGGAGAAGCGCCCGGCCAAGAACTGGCTGGGGAACGTCATGGGCAAAATGGGCTTCGCCCGCTCCTCTCTCCAGCGACGCACGGGGCCGTCCGGCTCCGGCGGCGGATAATCCCCGTCTTTCCTTCCTTGGAACTCAACCCGCCCTCCCGCGTTGCGGGTAGGTGAGAGGATATTTAATAGAGGCAAGGATGAATTAAGAATGATGAAATTAAGAAAGCGGGTTTCTCTCCGGCTTGTTTTCATCATTCATCCTTCATAATTCATCATTCCTATTTAACTGAAAACCATGCCTACGACGGAAGAAATTTTAAAAGCCATGTCCAAAGTCCAGGAGCCCGAACTGGGGCGCGACCTCGTGTCCCTGGACATGGTGAAGGACATCGTCATCGAAGGGGGAAAAGTCTCCCTCAAGGTGGAGCTCACCACCCCCGCCTGCCCGCTGAAGGAGGAAATCCAGCGGAACTGCGAGGCGGCTCTCAAATCCGTGCCCGGCGTGACGGAAACGGGCGTCGTCCTCACCCACCGCGTGCTCCAGCAAAAGGCCGTGCCCGACAAGGAGCCCGTGCCGGGGGTGAAAAACATCATCGCCGTCTACGCCTGCAAGGGCGGTGTGGGCAAAAGCACCGTGGCCACCAACCTGGCCGCCTCCCTGGTTTTGGACGGCTGTTCCGTGGGCCTCCTGGACGCCGACATTTACGGCCCCAACGTGCCCATCATGATGGGCGCCAAGGGCGGCCCCGAAGGCGACGGCGACCGCCTCCTGCCCCTTCAGGCCCACGGCGTCAAGCTCATGTCCCTGGGATTTTTGATGCGCGACGACACCCCGGTGATTTGGCGCGGGCCCATGGTCCACGGCGCCGTGCGCCAGCTTTTGCGGGACACGTCCTGGGGCGAACTGGATTATTTGATCGTGGACCTGCCGCCGGGCACGGGCGACGCCCAGCTCACCCTCATCCAGACGGTTCCCCTGGCCGGCGTTGTGGCCGTCACCACGCCCCAGGACGTGGCCCTGTTGGACGGCATCAAGGGCATCCAGATGTTCCGCAAGCTCAACGTTCCCATCCTGGGCTTGGTGGAGAACATGTCCGGCTTCGAATGCCCCCATTGCCACGAGGAAACGGCGATTTTTTCCAAGGGCGGCGGCGAGCGGGAAGCCTCGCGCTTGAAAATCCCCTACCTGGGGGCCGTCCCCCTCCACCCCGACATGGTGGCCGCCGGCGACCAGGGCGTTCCCATCGTCGTGGGACGGCCGGCCTCCGCCCAGGCCAAAGCCTTGCGCTGGGCCGCCAAAGTGTTGGCCGGCCAAATCAGCATCGCCAACATGAACGCCCCCACCGTCATCCCCATCGCCGCCAAGGCTTAACCCGAATTCCCCGGTCGGATCGCGGGATTCGACGTAAAATCCGGGGCTTTTTCCTTCACAAAAAAGTTCGACCGTAGTCCGGGCTACGCTCTCACTTTTTTGTTTCGTAAAAATCGCCGTCTTTTCCGTCTCGGTCCTCGCGCCCAACCGGGGAATCCGGGTTAAGCTTTGACGAGTTTCTTGAGGGACAGGCTGGGCTTAAAGGAAATCTTGCGGCCGGCGGGGATGGCGATGGTTTCGCCGGTTTTGGGGTTGCGGCCGGGCCGGGCTTTGCGGGCCTTCACTTTGAAAGTGCCCAGGCCGGTCAGCGATATTTTGCCGCCGTCTTTAACGGTCTCCCGGATGGACGTGACCAGGGCTTTCACCGCCCGCACGGCCTGCGCTCGACGGATATGGGCGTCCTTGGAAACTTTTTGGATGAGTTCGGCCTTGTTCATGGTGTTCCTCCGGCCACGGTGAAACGCTTCTATATTTCAATCCGATTCCCGGATAGTTTTCCCCATGTTCGGGGAAATTTCCAGGGTTTTTTTAAAGGAAATTTACGACGGCTGGGCGGCGGGACGGAGAGTGGCGGAGAGAGCGGCCCCGGCCAGGACCAGGTCCTGACGCGCGTCGCCGTTGGGAAGCGGCTTGTCCTCCAGGCGCACGGCCAGGAGCTCTTCCATAATATGGTCGCGGTGGTCTTGGATGGCTTGTTTCAGCTCGGCGTCCTCGGTTGACAGGCCCAGCTCGATGCGCTGGGTGATGGACAGGCCGGATTCCTTGCGAAGAATTTGAAGCTTGCGCACCAGGTCCCGGGCCAGGCCTTCCCGGCGGAGGGCGTCGGTGAGGGTGGTGTCCAGGGCCACGGCGAGGCCGCCTTCCGCGTCCGACGGAAAACCCTCGGGAGAGGCCTGGCCGGCTTCGAGAAATTTCACTTCTTTCACGTTCAGCTCGGATTGCAGAAGGGAACTTTGCTCCTGCAGCGCCTGCCGCGCCGCGCCATCGCTCCGCACGTAGAGAGCGGCCAGGGGCTGGCGCACGCGAAGTTTGGCTTTTTCCCGCAGGCGCAGGGCCAGGGTGATGGTCTTGCGCACCGTCTCGGCGCGCTGAAGCAGGCCTTCGTCGCGCCAAGCCGCCGGCGGCTCGGGCCAGCGCGCGTGGTGGATGGATTCCGGCGCCTCCGGCAGGAGCGGGCGCACGGCGTTCTGCCAGATTTCTTCGGCCAGGAAAGGCGTGACGGGGGCCAGGGCCAGGGCGGCGGAGCGCAGGCCGGCGTGGAGGGCGTTGTAGCAGGCGGCCTTGTCCGCCGGGTCGCCGCTTTTCCAGAAGCGCCGCCGGTTGAGGCGGATGTACCAGTTGGAAACCTCTTCGAGATACTTTTCCATTTCCCGGATCACGCGGGAGGCGTCGAAGGCCTCGTAGGCGGCCTCGGTTTCCTTCAGCATGGCGTGGGTGCGGGCCAAAAGCCAGCGGTCCATGAGGGAAAGGGGGCCGGGCGCGGCGGGAGCGACGGCGGGGTTGTCGACGGAGGCGTAGAGCGTGAAGAAGGCGTAAACGTTCCAGAGGGCGCCCAGCTTGCGGGCGGCCACGTCGGCCAGGCCGTAGCCGAAGCGCATGTCCAGGTCCACGGGCTGGGCGCAATAAAGGTAGCGCATCACGTCGGCGCCCATTTTTTCCACGGCCTCGTCGAAGCGGATCATGTAGCCGGTCTTGGAGAATTTCGCGCCGGTCTCGGCCACCACGCGCTCGTGGGTGAGCACTTTTTTATAGGG
>JBQTIM010000026.1:0-1837 GCA_052388135.1 Elusimicrobiota bacterium | reverse complement strand
GGGGGGGGGGGGGGCCCTGGGGGGCGGGCCTCCGGCGCGCGGCGCGGCCGGCGGCCGGGGCGGGGGTGCCCCTCGGGCCGCCCCCGCGGCCCTTCCTGCGGCCGGGCTGGGGCGGGCTCAAAGCCGCCGTCCTGGCGTTCGGCGTCGCCATGATCGGCTTCGCCCTTTCGCCCCACCTTGTTCCCGCCTGTCTTTTCCTCGCGCTGGCCGGCGCGGCGGACGGGGCCAGCGTCATCATCCGGCAGACCGTCTACCAGGCCCGCACGCCCGACGCTTTGCGCGGCCGCGTGGCCGCTCTGGGCGGGATCTTCATCAGCGCGTCCAACGAACTGGGCGCCTTCGAGTCGGGCGTGGCGGCGCGCTTGATGGGGGCCGTCCCGTCGGTGATTTTCGGCGGCTGCGCCGCCCTCCTCAGCGTGGCGGCCATGGACAAGGTTTTCGAGGGGAAAATCCGCAGGGCGGAACCCCTTCCCGAGCCGTCCGCCGCCGGGGCGCGGCCGCGGGATTTTGTATAATTTTTTTTATTTCGGCCCGGAAAGGAATTCCATGAAAAGAACATTCGTTCTATCGGCGGCGCTCTTGGCCGCCGCCTCCGTTTCGGCGGATTTCGAAGGCGTTCTCCATATGAAAGCCACGACGCCTCAAGGGGCGGGCACCATGAAGCTGTTTTTGTCGCCGGAAGGCGTGCGCAGCGAGATGGACATGAAGGCGGCTCAGCCGATGCGCGTCACCACGTTGCTTCTCTACAAGAACCCCGACGTGGTTTACACCATCGACGACAAGAACAAGACCTACAGCGAAATGAATTTGAAGCAGATGGCGCCGGCCCGGGGCGCCGGGACGAAGTACACCGTGAAGGACATGGGCCAGGAGAACGTGCAGGGCTACAAATGCCGGCGCGTGATCGTGAGCGGGCCGGGCGGCGGCGAAAGCGAACTGTGGACCACGCGGGAGATCATGGGCTACGGGGACTTCGCCAAGGCCTCCCGCGCCGCCGGCGTGGAGGGCGAGGCCTACATGAAGGCGCTCAAGGACGCCGGCGCCGACGGGTTCCCCGTGAAGTCCATCCACCGGGCCGGGCCCGGCTCGGAGGTGATCACGGAATTGGTGCGGGCGGAAAAGCGCTCGTTGGACGATTCCCTTTTCCGCGTTCCCTCGGGCTACGCGAAGGCCGGCGGCGTCTCCGTGGGCACTCTCTCGCCCGAGGCCAAGAAGGCCTTGGAGCAGCGCATGAAGAACCTGCCGCCGGAGCAGCGCGAGATGATGGAGAAAATGATGAATTCGGGGGGCGGCGGCAAGTAGCGCCCGGCGGCGGATTTTTGTTTAAGGGGGTCAGCCGGGAATAGTACGCGTCAATGCCAGGAAGCGCCGGCGAAGGCCGGCCAGTTTTTCCCGGCGGGGGCCGGCGGGAGCGTCGTGCTCCAGAGCTTCAATGTCCCGAAGGACTTCCTCGGCTTCCTTCCGAACTTCCGCCAGGCGGGCGGCCAACCCGTCCTGCATGGCGTTGAACTCCGCGGCCGTTTCTTGAAGCAGATCCCCTTTGCGCAAGCGAACGTGATGGCGGAGGTCTCCGGCCGCAACCTGCCGGATGGCTTTCCTCAGGCGGTAAAGGGGCCCCGCAACGCGGTTGGAAAGGAAGAGGGCCAGCGCCACGCCTCCCGCCATGAAGGCCGCCAGCTTTGCCAAGAGAAATTGATTGGAGGCCAGGAAGGACAGAAAGACGCTCCAGTCCATAAGGTCCGAATCCATGCGCCGGCCGTAGTAATAGTAGTATTCGCCCAAGACGACCATCGCGGCGCCGGCCACGAAGGCCATCACCACTCCGACGATGTAAGTC
>JBQTIM010000025.1:0-19210 GCA_052388135.1 Elusimicrobiota bacterium | reverse complement strand
CGGCCCTCCTGGAGGCCCGCGCCAAATCCGACCCGCGCCTGAAAGTCATCACCTTCGCGCGCAACTTCGGCCAGACGGCGGCCATGGCCGCCGGGTTCGACGCGGCCCGGGGAGCCGTCGTGGTCTGCCTGGACGCCGACGGGCAGAACGATCCGGGCGACGTGCCCCTCCAGCTGGCGGAGATCGAGCGCGGCGCCGACGTGGTGAGCGGCTGGCGCCACGACCGCCAGGACCCCTGGCTCTCGCGCAAACTTCCATCGGCGCTGGCCAACGGCCTGATCTCCCTCGTGACGGGCGTTGCCCTCCACGATTACGGCTGCACCCTCAAGGCCTACCGCCGGACCGTGCTCAAGGACCTGCGGCTCTACGGCGAGATGCACCGGTTCCTGCCCGCCTGGTGCGTGTGGAAGGGCGCGAAGGTGACCGAGGTGAAGGTCCGCCACCACCCGCGGCGCCTGGGAAAATCCAAGTACGGCATCGGGCGCACGTTCAAGGTGGTCCTGGACCTGATGACGGCCAAGTTTTTCGCCTCCTATCTCAACAAGCCCAGCTATTTCTTCGGCGGCCTGGGAATGCTTTCCATTTTTCTGGGGTTCCTGGCGGGCTTCACAGCCCTGTTGGACAAGTTCGTCCTCAACCAATGGGGCCCTTTCCGCGTGCCGCTCATCATCCTCTCCGTGTTCCTGGGGCTCCTCGGCACGCAGTTCGCGGTGCTGGGGCTCCTGGCGGAGATCCTCATCCGCATCTATTACGAGAACAAAAACGAGCGGCCTTACCGCATCGCCAAAATCACCGGCCTTCAAACCGGCGAAGGGGAGTGAAAGGCCGCGCCCGGCCTTTCCTCTTTCTTAAGCCCTCCTTCTTCTCCTTCCATCATGATCCACGTCCTCTTGGCGGCTTATAACGAGGAAGAGGCTTTGGGCCGCGTGCTGGAGGAAACCGCCGGCGCCTTGGCGGGGCGGACGTTCCGCGTCTGGGTGGTGGACGACGGATCTTCGGATCGGACGGCCGCGGTGGCCGAGGAATGGTCCGGGCGCCTTCCTTTGACGCTCTTGCGGCATGAGCGGAACGGCGGGCTGGGGCAGACCCTCCGCACGGGCCTGGCCGCCGCGGGCCCGGCTTTGGGAGACGACGACGCGCTGGTCACGCTGGACGCCGACGACACCCAGCCGCCGGCTCTGATCCCCGTTTTGACCGAGCCCTTGGCGGCGGGGCGCGCCGATGTGGCCATCGCCTCGCGCTTTGCGCCGGGCGGAAAATCCGTGGGCGTGCCCTGGGGCCGGCGCATGGCCAGCCGCGGCGCCGCCCTCCTTTTTGGGGCGGTTTTCGGAATCCCCGGCGTGCGCGATTACACCTGCGGGTTCCGCGCTTACCGGGGGTCGTTGATCCGCCGGGGAACGGAGCGCTGGGGCGGCCTCGTGACGGAATCGGGTTTCGCCGCCGGTTTGGAATGGCTCATCAAACTTTCGTTCCTCAAACCCCGGGTCGTCGAGGTTCCCTTGGTCCTGCGCTACGACAAAAAACCCACGCCGAGCAAAATGCCCGTCGGGCGGACCATCGTCCGCACCCTGGCGGTGCTGGCGAGGCTGCGGAAATACAAGGCATGAGGCGCAGGACGGCAGGCCTGCTCGCGGGCGTTGACCGAGGCCGCGGGCGGCCGCGGCGGGCCCTGGGGAAAGGCGGCGTTTTGTGAGCGCGGTTCCGGCCTCCTCTTCTCCCGGCAAGGTCCCCTGGAAATCGGTTTTCTCCTGGGCCCTGGCTTTGGCGGTCAGCGCGGCGGGCCTTTGGTTCGCTTTTCACGGGACCTCCTGGGAGGACTTGAAAACCTCCTGGGCGAGCGTGCGTTCGCCGGGATGGCTTCTGCTTTTTCCAGCCGTGGCGGGGGCGGAGTTTTTCCTGCGAACCGTGCGGTGGACTCTCCTGCTGAAGCCTCTGGCGCCGGCGGCCGCCCGCTGGCGCGTTTTGTTTCCGGTGACGGCGGCGGGATTTTTCCTCAACAACGTCCTGCCGTTCCGGGCGGGGGAATTGGCGCGGGTGTATTGGACGCGCCGCCGCACGGGCGTGCCTTTCACGGGCGGGCTGGCGGTGCTCACGGCGGACCGGGTTTTCGACATGCTTTGCCTCCTCACCCAGGGGGCCGTCGTTTTCGTCTCCAAGCCCGGCCTCTTTCCGGCTTCAGGCGCCCTGGCGGCCTTCGCGGCCGGCGCCGTGGGCGGGTTGGCTGCCCTGCTTTTCCTGGCGCGGTTCCCGGAGCAGGCGCGCCGCGTTTTGCGGCGCCTGCCTCCGCGCCCGGCGGCCTGGGGGGAACAATTCCTGGCGGCGGCCGGAACTCTCCGCAGCGGCCGGAGCATCGTACTCATCTATCTGGTGTCCCTCTCTTTCTGGATATTGAACGTGTCCTTCGTGCAGAAACTGGCGGAACTTTTTTCCCTGCCCCTGTCGTGGACGGAGGCGGCGTTTTTCGTGCTGGCGCTGTGCGCGGGGGCGTTCCTTCCCTCGGCCCCGGGCTACGTGGGCGCCCTGGAGGCGGCCGGAGTGGCGGCCCTGCAGGCCCTGGGATACGACCGGCACGGCGCTCTGGCCTTCGTGCTCACGGTCCACTTCGCGCAGATTCTCAGCACGGCCGTTTGGGGGATTCCCAGCCTGTTTTTCGGCCGCTTGAGGCGGCCTCATGCCGGGGAAACGGCGGGCGGAGGGCCATGAGGCGGGCTTCCTCCATTCGTCTTCGGTCCGCCTTCCGCGCCGGCGGCCCGCATGGCCTTCCCGGGCCGGTTTTTCTATAATTCCCCGGATGAAAACTCACCGCGTGATCGCGGTCCTGCCCGCCTACAACGCCGAGAAAACCCTGCGCAAGACCGTGGCCGACATCCCGCCCGGCAGCGTGGACGAAATCATCCTGGTGGACGACGCCTCCGCCGACGCCACCGTGGCCGTGGCGCGGGAGTTGAACCTCACCGTCGTGCGCCACGAAAAGAACCGCGGCTACGGCGCCAACCAGAAGACCTGCTACCGGGAAGCTTTGGCCCGCGGCGCCGACATCGTCATCATGATCCATCCCGATTATCAATACGACGCCCGGGTGACGCCCCACATGACGGGGTTCATCGGCCTCGACATCTGCGACGTCATGTTCGGCAACCGCATCCGCACCCGCTGGGAGGCCATGGACGGCGGCATGCCCGCCTATAAGTACGTGGCCAACCGCGCCCTCACCGTTTTGGAGAACATCGCCATGGGTCTGAACCTGGGGGAGACCCACAGCGGTTTCCGCGCCTATTCCCGGCGCGTGCTGGAGACCATCCCCTGGGAACGGAACTCCGACGATTTCGTTTTCGACCAGCAGGTGATCATTCAAGCCCGCCACTTCGGATTCCGCCTGGGCGACGTGCCCGTGCCGACGCGCTACGAAAAAGAATCCTCTTCCATTAATTTTTCCCGCAGCGTGGTTTACGGCCTGGGCATCCTCGTCACACTTTTGCGCTGGAAGCTCCATTGCTGGAAAATCCTGCCATGCCCATTGTTCGGCGCAAAGCTCTCCTCTTAATCTGGGCGGTCCTGGCCGGCTATCTGGCCGCCGTGTATTTCGTCCAATATCCCGTGCCGTTTTTTTGGCTGCGCCTGCGGGAGATCGGCACCGCGGCGGTCTTCGCGCTTTTGTGCCTGGGCGTGGGCGCGCGTCTGGCGCGGCTCCTGGAGGTCCGCGCGCCGCGGGCGGAGCTGGCGTTCTGGGATTTCGGCCTGGGCGCGGCGGCCCTGTCCGCGAGCCTCTTGCTGTTGGGATTGGCCGGCGGTTTCCGCCCCGTGCCCATGGTTGTTTTGTCGGCGGCGGCGGCGCTGGCCTGCCGCCGAGAGACCGCGCGCTGGGCCCGCCGCTTTTGGCAAGCGCCGGCGCGGCTGTTCAAGGAACCCGTCGCCGGGCCGGCCTTGCCCATCCTCTTGTACGGTTTGTCCATCCTGTCGTTGGCGGTGTTGTGCGCCCTGGCGCCTCCCACTTATTACGACAGCGTCGTCTACCATCTGGCCCTCCCGGCCAAGTACCTGCAAGAGGGCCGCGTGGGGTTCGTGCCCTACAACCACTACAGCCATTTCCCCCAGGCCATGGAGATGATCTTCGGCTGGTTCCTGGCGTTGGGGGACGACGTTTCCGCCCAGCTTTTTTGCGTGCTGACGGCGGCGCTGACGGGAGGGCTGGTTTTCGTTCTGGGCCGGGACCTTTTCCGCCTGCGCGGCTTCCGGTGGGACTTGCTCCTCTTCCTGTCGGCTCCCAGCGTGATCCTGCTGTCATCGGAAACTTACGTGGACGCGCCTCTGGCGTTCTTCACCACGCTGTCCGTGGCCGCCTGCGCGCGCGGGCTTCTGCAATGGAACAGGCGCTGGCTTGCGCTGGCCGGCCTCCTGGGAGGCGCGGCGGCGGCCGTCAAATACACGGGCATCCTGACGCCGGTTTTGCTGACGGCCCTGGCGGCCTTGTGGCCCGGGGGCGCCCGTTCGCCGCGGCGGCGGGCCGGCGACACCGCTTTGATCGCCCTGCCGTCTTTCCTGGTGTTCCTGCCCTGGATGGCGAAAAATTTCGTCTTCACGGGCGGGAACCCGGTCTTTCCTTTCTTCCCGGGAATTTTTCCGGCGAGAAATGTTTATCTGCCGGAGGAATCCAGCCGGGCCTATTTCCAGGTGCTGGACGAATACAAAGGCTCGAGCCCTTTGCTGACGGAACTTTTCTTAATGCCCTTCCGCCTGGCCTCCGACGCCCTTTCCTTCGGCGGCGGCTTCGACGTGACGGGAGACCTGGGCTGGGTCCTGCCCATTTTGCTCCTGCCCCTGGCCGCGGGAGCGCTCAAGGGTCCGCACCGGGCGTTCTTCGCCGCCTACGCCCTGGCCCACGCGGCGCTTTGGGCCGGACTGCGGCCGGTTCTCCGCTTCCTTTTTCCCTTGTTCCCGATCCTTTGCCTGCTGGCGGGGATGGGCTGGTCGCGGGTTTACGCCGGCTTGTCCGCCTGGGGCCGGGGGGTTTCGGCGGCGGTCGTGGCCGGTTTCTGCCTTTCCAACGCGGTGCTGTTTTATTTGGTGGAGCGCGTCCGCGATCCCTTCCCGGCGGCCGCCGGCATCGAGACCCGGGAGGCCTACCTGCGGCGCAAGCTGGACGCCTGGCCGGCCTGGGATTACATCAACCGGAACCTTCCGGCGGACAGCCGCGTGCTGGTGATCGGCGACCAGCGGGGGTATTACATCCAACGGCCTTATTTGGCTCCCATGGCTCTTCTGCCCACGCCATTGAAAGAATGGGCGGGACAATCTGCCGACGGAGCGGACCTGCGGCGCCGTCTCGCCGGCCTCGGCTTCACGCACCTTTTTTTCAACCGGCGGGAGGCGGAGCGGCTGGAAAGCTACCGGGTTTTGGATTTGACGGACCAGGGTCGCGCGGCCTGGAACGATTTGTTGAAAGGGCTTCCGCGGCTCTACGAGGATCCGGGCGCGGCGGTCTACAGCCTCCTGTGAGCGCCATGCGCCGGGCTGAAAATTCGCAAGTTCCCTGCCGCCGAGGCGCGGCGGCGCGGACGCCGGGCCGATGATTTACTTCTCCGCTTTCCTCGTCGCCCTCGGGCTGACGCTGGCGCTGACGCCCTGCATGCGGCGCCTGGCCCTGCGTTTCGACGTGCTGGACCATCCCTCGTCGCCCATCAAGACCCACAGGACGCCGACTCCATATCTGGGAGGCGCGGCCATTTACCTGGGCGTCCTGGGCGCGTTCCTTTTCCTGCGGCTCACCACGCATTTTCCCACCGGCACGCTCACGTCCCTGCGGGGCATCCTGGCGGGAGCCACGTTCATCGTGGCGGTGGGCCTGGCGGACGACTTTAAGCGGGGCGGCCTCGCCTTCCAATGGAAATTTTTCTTCCAGTTCCTGGCGGCCCTCATGCTTTTGACCTTCGACATCCGCATCAAGTTCATCCAGCCGGAATGGCTTTCCTATATCCTGACGGTCCTGTGGGTGGTGGGCATCACCAACGCCTTCAACCTCATGGACATCATGGACGGCCTGGCGGCCTCGCAGGCTTTGATCGCGGGCCTGGGGTTCCTGCTCATCTCCCTTCCGACGGAGGAGATTTACGTCAACGCGGCGGCCGTGGCGGTGGCCGGGGCCAGCCTGGGCTTTCTGCCTTACAACCTGTCGAGGCGCTGGAAAATTTTCATGGGAGACGCCGGAAGCCTGTTGCTCGGCTTTTTGATGGCCGCCCTGTCCCTGGGCACAACCTACACGCGGGTGAGCGAGACGGGGGTTTTGGCGCCGCTCCTGATCCTGGGCCTGCCGCTTTACGACACGTTCTTCGTCATGCTCATGCGGGTGATGCAGGGAAAGTCGCCTTTCGTCGGCTCCAAGGACCATCTCGCCTTGAAGCTCGGGGCCCTGGGGATGTCCCGCGGCCGGGTGGTGCTGGTTTTCGGCGCCGTGGCGGCCGTGTTTTCCCTGGCTGCCTACGCTGTGGCGCATCAACCTTTCTACGTCTCCATTTTCCTTTTCGCCTTGATCCCCATGGCCGGCCTTTACGCCACGGCGCGCCTGCGGAAGGTCCATGTCCCCTAAACGCGGCGGGAACGCCGCCGGGGCGGGGCGGGTCCTGATCGTGGGGGGAGGGTAGGCCGGCCTGTCGGCGGCCCACCACCTGGGCGGCCGGGGGGCGCTTTTCGAGAGGGAAAAAGAGCCCGGCGGCACGGCCCGTTCCTACAGCGTGGACGGCTTCACCTTCGACCACACCGGGCACCTCCTTCACCTCCACAACGATTACACGAAAAAACTGGTGCGGCGGCTCCTGCGGGGCAACGTTTTCGAGTGCCGGCGCGACGCCTGGATTTTTTCCCAGGGCGTCTACACGCGCTACCCTTTTCAAGCCAACCTTTACGGCCTGCCTCAGCCGGTGATCGAGGATTGCGTCGCCGGCCTTTGGGAAGCCCGGCGGCGCTACGGCGCGGAGCCGCTCAAGTCCGACAAGCCGCTGAACTTCGAGGAGTGGTGCCAACGTCTCTTCGGCGCCGGCATCTCCAAGCATTTCATGATCCCCTACAACCGCAAGCTCTGGACGGTGCCGCCCGCCGAGATGACGCCTGAGTGGTGCGGGTCCTTCGTCCCCCAGCCCAAGCTTGAAGAGGTTCTGGCCGGCGCCTTGACGGACCAGACCACGGCCTTCGGATACAACGTTTCGTTCCTGTATCCCCGTCGGGGCGGCATACAGCGCCTGGCCCAGGGCCTGGCCGAGGGGCTGCCCGGCGTGCGCCTGGGAGCGGCCTTGGAAAAGGTGGATTGGCGCAACCGCTCCGCTCTTTTCTCCACGGGCGAGCGCGCGTCCTACTCGCGCATGATCTCCACCATCCCGCTGCCCGAGCTGCTCAAGAGGCTGGACCCGTTTCCCGAGGAAATTCGCGCGGATTTCGAGCGCCTGCGCTGGACCTCGGTCTTGAACATCAACGTGGGCGTGAAGCGCCCTAAAATTTCAAACAAGTCCTGGATCTATTTTCCGGAAAAAAAGTTCGTCTTTTACCGCGTGGGTTTTCCCATGAACTTCACGCCGCACGTTGTGCCCGAGGGCTGCTCGTCCATGTACGTGGAGATCGCCCACCGGCCGGGGGAGACGCTTTCCCGCGAGTCGGCCTGGCGGCGGGTGCGGCGGGGGCTCGAGGCCGCCGGCGTGCTCAAGCGCGGCGACGCGTTCCCCGTGGTGAGCTTCCTTCCCATCCGCTACGCCTACGTGATCTACGATGAGAATCGCGGGCCGGCCCTGCGGAACATTTTTTCCTGGCTGGAGCGGGCGGGCATCGTCGGCATCGGCCGCTACGGCGCGTGGAAATATTCTTTCATGGAGGAAGCCATTCTCGACGGCAAGGCCGCGGCGGAGGCGGCGGCGGGCCTTTGAGGCGGGAACAGGCCGCGGTGTCCGCCGCGCGGGCGGCCGGCCTGTTTCTCCTGGCCGCGGCGCCCCTTTTGCGGGGCGGTTGGGAGCTTTGGTCCCAGGCGTTGGTCTCGGCGGTCTGGGCGGCGGCGGCCTTGGCCGCGGCCCCGGCTTTCCTGCGGCGCCCTCCGGATCCGTTCCCGGCGGTTGCCGCCGCGCCGTCCCTGGCGGTTTTCCTCGCGGCCTCGGCCGCGTCGGCCCTGGTTTCATCCTTCCCTCACAGCGCCCTGCGATCCCTGCACGTGGACGCCGCCGCGCCGTTCTTCTTTTTCTTCGCGGCGGCCGGCGGCGCGGAGCACGGCCGCGCTTGCCGCCGGGCCCTCCTGGCGGGCGGGGCCGCCGCCGGCGTCCTGGCCCTGGTTCGGGACGCGCCGGCCTCCATAGCCCTGGCCGGACCCCTGCCGAACCCCAACGCCTTGGCGGCCTGCCTCCTGTTGTTGATTCCCCTGGCGTGGAAGGAAACCTCCATCCATCGCGCGGGGCCCGGCCTCTGGCTGTGGCGCTTGGCGGCCGCCGCCTTGGTCGGCGTCTTGCTGGGCACGCGCTCGTTCCTGGCTTACTTCGTCGTCCTCGGCCAGGGATATTTTTGGATCCGCGCCAAAAACAAGCGGGCGGCGGGCCTGGCCGCCCTGGCCGTTTTGGCCGTGGCGGGCGCCTGGTTTTTCCGCGCCGACTGGGTTCGGCTGGTTCAATGGGAAGCGGACCGCCCCGCCTGGTGGCGGACGGCCCTGGCCATGTGGCTGGACAATCCTTTCCTGGGCGCCGGACCCGGCGCCTTCGGCGAGGCCTACGCCGGCTACCGGGCGGTGGAGCTGGGCCAGAACAGCCTCTACGCCCACAATTTTTTCCTCGATATGCTGGCGGAGCGGGGCCTCTTGGGTATGGGGGCTTTCCTTTTATTTTTAACGGCGCTGGTCCGCCGCCTTCGGGCGGCGCCGGGGCTCGACGGAGCCGCGGTCCTGGGCGTGGCGGGTTTCCTCGCTTACAACCTGGCGCACATCGGTTTTTCCTTCCCCGGCGTTTACTGGATTTTTTGGGCCGCGGCCGGGCTGGCCTGGAGCGAAACGCGGCGGCCCGCGGGCGCCGCCTTGCCGCTTAAAGCCCGGCGCTGGATTTTGGCGGCGGGCTTGGTCTTGGCGGCAGCCGCTGCTTTCAACGCCCTGCGGCTTTTCCGCGCCGACCAATGCCTGGCCCGGGCGCGGGCGGCCCTGCGGCAGGGGGACGTCCCCCGGGCGAAAACGCTCATCTCCACGGGCCTCCGCTGGAACGCCCGGGAGCCGGAGCTCCATTCCCTGGACGCCGCCGTCGTCGCCGCGTCGGGAAACTTCGCCGAGGCCCTGGCCCGCGTTCATCGGGCCGCGGCCCTTTCGCCCTTCACCGCCCGGTTCCGGGAAGAGGCGGGGGACCTGAGCGTGGTGCTGGGCCGCCGGGCGGAGGCGCTGGAGCACTATCGCAGGGCGTCCCGCCTCCTGCCTCTCCGGCGGGAATTGCGCTCGAAGATGGAGAGCGTCCGCGAGGCGCCGCCGTGAAAAAAATCAAAGTCGCCCAAATCGTCACGCTTCTGGAACTGGGGGGGGCGCAGAAAAACGTCTTCCACATCCTGGACGGCCTGGACCCGGCGCGGTTCGACCGCCTCCTGCTCTGCGGTTCCGGCGCGGTTTTGGACGAAGAGGCGCGGAAAGCGCCTTACCCGGTTTATTTCCTCCGCAACCTCGTGCGGCCCGTCTCGCCTCTGCGGGACGCCCTGGCGGTGCGGGAAATGGCCGCCGTCCTCAGGCGCGAGCGGCCGGACGTGGTCCACACCAGCTCTTCCAAGGCCGGCGTCCTGGGACGCTGGGCGGCGAGGCTGGCCGGCGTGCCGGCGGTGGTCCACACCTTCCACGGCTTCGGGTTCACGCCCGGCCAGAAGCCCTGGACGCGGGCGGCTTTCGTCCTGCTGGAAAAAATGGCGGCGCCGGCCGCCGACGTCCTCGTTTTCGTGTCCAAAGCCAACCAGGAGGAAGCCCGCGCCCGGGGCATCGGCCGCCCCGAGCAGCGCCGGCTCATCCTCTGCGGCGTCGCCCTGGACGCCTTTTTCTCTCTGGAGCGCGCGCGGCGGGCCCCGGAGGGAATTCCCGTGGCGCCCGAGCACAAACTGGTGGTGACCATCGGCCCCTTCAAGCCGCAAAAGAACCTGGGGGATTTCGTCGCCGCCGCCGACCTGGTGGCGCGCCGCGACCCCTCCGCGCGGTTCCTCATGGTGGGGGACGGAGCCCTGCGTTCCGCCCTGGAGGCCGACATCCGCCGGCGCGGCCTGGAAAAGGTCTTTTTTCTCCCCGGCTGGCGGCGCGACATCCCCGGCCTTCTCGCGCGGGCCGACGCCTTCGCCATGACCGCCCTCTGGGAGGGCCTGCCCCTGGCCTTGGTGGAAGCCATGGCCGCCGGCCTTCCTTGCGTCTGCAACGCCGTGGACGGCGTCCCGGACATCCTGGCGGACGGCCGCAACGGCTTCCTCACGCCGCCCGGCCGCCCCGATCTGACCGCCGCCCGGCTTCTGGACATCCTGGCCGACGCCGGCCTGGCCGCCCGCCTGGGCCTGGCCGCCCGGACCTCCGTCGCCCGCGACTTCGACATCCCCCGCATGGTGGCCGCCCACGCCGCCCTTTACGAGGAGCTTTCCGGCGGGCGACCCCCCAAAAATCCTGTTGAAAATCGGGAAGAAATCAGTTAAAATTTTGCGTCTTGTATTAATTGTACGGCCTATCTCTGGGGGGACCCGGCCGGCCGCCCGCTCGACGGCCGGCGACTTCCTACGATCAAGGAGCTTGGTGGAACACGGACGAGAAACTCCGCGTTTTGCGGCGCGGACATGAGGCGGTTATCGGCTCTTTTCCTGGCGGGCTTCTGCCAGGCCGCTCTCCTGCGCGCGGCCGCGCCCTCTTTGGAAATTATCGACACGCCCACGGCGGAGGTGGCCGACCATTACGGCTACCAGGCTTCTTTCCGTTTCTATTCCGGCGGCGGCGTCCTTTCCAAAACCACCTTCGGGGTGTTCCCCCGCCTGAACGTGGGCTTCGGCCTGGACGCCGAGAGGCTGGTGGGGGCCGACACCGTGGACGTGAACCGGCCCACGCTCAACGTGCGGTTCCGTTTCTTCGACGCCGACCGTTATCTGCCGGCCCTGGCGCTGGGCTACGACGGGCAGGGCTACTTTTTCGACGAGAAGACGGACGAATATCTGCAGAGGGAAAAAGGCCTCTACGCGGTGGGTTCCGGCGAAATCGCGACGCCCGGCCTTACGATGAGCGGCGGCGCCTATATATACGATTTTTCCGAGGACGAGGTCTACGCTTTCTCAGGCCTGTCTTACCTCGTCCGCGACGTTTTCGCATTCAACGCCGAGGTGGACAACATCCGCCGCGCGCGGCACAACCGGATCAACCTGGGGGGGCGCTACCACTTGTCCCCCGGTTTCTCCATCGAGATGGCGGGACGGGACCTTTTCGCCCCGGGCCGGAAAGCTGAACGCATCGTCCGCCTGGTCTATTTCGGGAGCTTTTAACATGAGGAATCATGGCCGCTGAAACCAGCACCTTCAAAGGGTTCGACTTCGAAAAGCCCGTCCTGGACTTGGAGCAAAAGATCGGCGAGCTCCAGGAAGTGGCCCGTTCCAACAACGGCGCCGTGGAGATCGCCGGCGAAATCAAAAGCCTCCAGAACCGCTGCGAGGAGCTCAAGCGGGACGTCTACGGCAGCCTGTCGCCCTGGCAAAGGGTCCAGCTGGCGCGGCACCCGCGCCGGCCCTACGCGCTGGACCACATCGAGCGCATCTTCCAGGATTTCACCGAACTGCACGGCGACCGCCACTTCGCCGAGGACAAGGCCGTGGTGGGAGGGCCGGCGCTGTTGAACGGCCGCACGGTCATGGTCATCGGACATCAGAAGGGGCGCACGCTGCAGGAGTCCATGGCGCGAAATTTCGGCATGCCCCACCCGGAAGGCTACCGCAAGGCCCTGCGCCTCATGCAAATGGCGGCCCGCTTCGGCATGCCCGTGGTGAGCCTGATAGACACCGCAGGCGCTTATCCCGGCATCGGAGCCGAGGAGCGGGGCCAGGCCACGGCCATCGCGGAAAATTTGAGGGAAATGGCCCGCCTGCCCGTGCCCATCGTTTGCTGCGTCATCGGCGAGGGCGGGTCCGGCGGCGCCCTGGCCATCGGCGTGGGCGACCGCCTGCTCATGATGGAGAACGCCTGGTATTCCGTCATTTCTCCGGAGGGCTGCGCCTCCATCCTTTACCGCGACGCGGCCAAGGCGCCGGAGGCGGCGCAATCGTTGAAGCTGACGGCGCCCGACCTTCTGGCCTCGGGCGTTATAGACGAGATCGTGGCCGAGCCCCTGGGCGGGGCGCACCGCGACGCCGACGCGGCCGCGGCGTCCCTCAAAGCCGCTTTGGAGGACAACCTCAAAAGGCTGGAGGAACTCTCCACCGCCGCCCTCCTCGAGCGCCGCTACGAAAAGTTCCGGCGCATCGGCCGCCACGAGGAGAAGCAGGTCCAGCGCCTGCGGCGGCCTTCGACGGCCGAAACCGCCAAGCCGGCGGGCCGTAAAAAAGCCAAAGCCGCCGGCGCCCGATAACAACGATTTTCTCGACATGAAAGGCCCGGGGGCGGGCATCGCCCGCGGGCCTCTTTACCAACAACGAGCGCCCTCCGAGGAGGGCGCCATTCGAAGGGAGCCATCGCCATGAGCAGGACCGCCGTGGAAGCGAACAACTCCGTCGCCGCCTTGTTGGGCGCCGACGCGGACGCACTTTTGAACCACAAGGCCAAGGTGCCGTCCCGCCTCTTGCACCTGCCCGGACCCGACTACGTGGACCGGGCTTACGCCCTCTCCGACCGGCCGATCCAGGTCCTGCGCAGCCTGCAATGGATCCTGAACACCGGCCGCCTGGCCGGCACGGGCTACGTGTCCATCCTGCCTGTGGACCAGGGCATCGAGCATTCGGCCGGGGCCTCCTTCGCGCCCAACCCCGAATACTTCGACCCGGAAAACATCGTCAAGCTGGCGCTGGAGGGCGGCTGCAACGCGGTGGCCTCCACCTACGGCGTGCTGGGCGCCGCGGCCCGGAAGTACGCCCACAAGATCCCGTTCATCGTGAAGATCAACCACAACGAGTTCCTGAGCTATCCCAACCGCTACGACCAGATCATGTTCGGCGGCATCCGCCAGGCCTGGAACATGGGCGCGGCGGCCATCGGCGCCACCATCTACTTCGGCTCGCCGGAATCCACGCGGCAAATCATCGAAGTCAGCCGCGCTTTCCAAGAGGCCCACGAGCTGGGCATGGCCACCATCCTGTGGTGCTACACCCGCAACCCGGCCTTCAAGACCGCCGAGAAGGACTACCACGTCTCCGCCGACCTCACGGGCCAGGCCAACCACCTGGGCGTCACCATCCAGGCCGACATCATCAAGCAGAAGCTGCCGGAGAACAACGGCGGCTACGAGGCCCTCAAGTTCGGCAAGACCCACAAGAAGGTCTACAGCGAGCTCTCGTCGGAAAACCCCATCGACCTCGCGCGCTACCAGGTGCTGAACTGCTACATGGGCCGCGCCGGCCTCATCAACTCCGGCGGAGCCTCCTCGGGCGCGGGCGACCTGGCCGAGGCGGTGCGCACGGCGGTCATCAACAAGCGCGCCGGCGGCATGGGCCTCATCTCGGGCCGCAAGGCGTTCCAGCGGCCCCTGCGGGAAGGCGCGGACCTGCTCAAGGCCATCCAGGACGTCTACCTGGACAAGTCCATCACCGTCGCCTGAAGCCGCCGCGCGTGATCGGTCCGCCCGAAACCGGCGGGCCCCGCGGCGGGAAGGAAGCGGCCTGACTCCATGACTCCTCGCAAATCCGAACTCCAGATGGAGCGGGCGAAGTATGAGCCCGTCCTGCCGGCCGTTCTCACCAAAGGCCCGGCCGGCGCGGCCCTGCGCCGGGGAAGAAACACCGAAAGCGAAAGCGACCGCGAGGCTCTCCGGCAAATCTTTCCCCGGACCTACGGCCTGCCTCTCACGGCGTTCGCGCGCGGGCGAAACCCGGCCGCCGGAAAAAAATCCTTCCGGGCCGCGGTGGTGCTGTCGGGCGGGCAGGCGCCCGGCGGGCACAACGTCATCGCCGGCCTTTTCGATGCGCTGAAGAAGGCCAACTCCAAAAACAAACTCTACGGCTACCTGGGCGGCCCGTCAGGCATCCTCGAGGACAAAAGCCTCGAGATCACGGCGCGCCTGGTGGACGAATACCGCAACACCGGCGGCTTCGACATGATCCAGTCGGGCCGCACCAAGATCGAGACGCCCCAGCAGTTCGCCGCCGCCGAGCGGGGGATGCGGGCCAACCGACTGGACGCCCTGGTGGTGGTGGGCGGCGACGATTCCAACACCAACGCCGCCCTTCTGGCCGAACACTTCAAGGCCGGGGGCCTGTCCACCGGCGTCATCGGCGTGCCCAAGACCATCGACGGAGACTTGAAGAGCGCGCTCGTGGAAGCCTCCTTCGGCTTCGACACCGCCACGAAGATATACGCGGAGATGGCCGGCAACATCTGCCGGGACGTGAACTCGGCCCGCAAATACTGGCACTTCATCCGCCTCATGGGGCGCAGCGCCTCCCACATCGCCCTCGAGGTGGCCTTCAAGACGCGGCCCAACGTCGCGCTGGTGGGCGAGGAAGTGCTGGCCAAGAAAATGACGCTGGCCGACGTGGTGGACGCCGTGGCCGCCGTCGTGGCCCGCCGCGCCGCGCAGGGGAAAAATTACGGCGTCGCGCTGGTTCCCGAGGGCCTCATCGAGTTCATCCCCGAGGTCAAGGCGCTCATCTCCGCCTTGAACGACCTCCTGGCCCGCGACCCCGCCGCCGCTTCCGGCGGCCCCGAAGCCGTGGCCGCCGCCCTGCCCGCGGGCCCCGCGGCGCTCCTGCGGTCCCTTCCGGAGGGCATCCAAAACCAGCTCGCCCTCGACCGCGACCCCCACGGCAACGTGCGGGTTTCCCAGATCGAGACGGAAAAATTGCTGGCCGACATGGTGGAGGCCCGCCTGGCGCGCATGAAGGCGGAGGGTTTCTACGAAGGAAAGTTCGCCGTGGTCACCCATTTTTTCGGCTACGAAGGCCGCTGCGGCGACCCGTCCAATTTTGACGCCAACTACTGCTACGCCCTCGGGGGGAACGCCGCCGCGCTGGCTTTGAACGGACTTACGGGCTGCCTGTCGTCCGTCCGCCGGCTGGTGAAGCCCGCCTCGCAGTGGGAATGCGGCGGCGTGCCGCTGACCATGATGATGAATATGGAGCGCCGCCACGGCAAAGAGAAACCCGTCATCCGCAAGGCCCTGGTGGAACTGGACGGGGCGCCCTTCCGCGCCTTCCAAAAGAGCCGGTCCGCCTGGGCCATGGAAGACGATTACGCTTTCCCCGGCCCCGTCCAATATTTCGGGCCGTCCTCCGTCACCGACATGACCACCGTCACTCTGCGCTTGGAGCGGGCGGGCGGCCGCTAGTGCCGCGCGGGACGACGTCCATCGTCGCGGTCCTCGTCCTCGGCGCGCTCGGCGCGCTTTTTTTACGCGAAGGGGTCCACGACACCCACAAGGCGGGCAACGAGGCCGTGGTCGTCGTCAACCGCATCACCGGCCGCGGGTTTCAGATACGGAACGGCCTTCGCGAACCGTTGGCCGATTCTTCTTGGGAAAACCGTGTCGGCAAGCTGTTCGAGAAAACGGTGGAGAAAGGGGGAAACCCTTTCGCCGCCGCTCCGCGCGGAGAAGCGCCGTCCGCCCGGTCGCGCCCCAAGATCGCCCAGTATGAAGACCCCTATCTGGCCATTTACGACAACCCGTTCTACACGTCGCTTTCCGAGAGCGATCAGTTCGAATACTTGAAGGGCTGGACGGAAAGCTGGATCGCTCCTTTCGCCAACGGGTCCGCCCTCATATCGAAAGAAGGCCGGGAATCAACCTATAATATTTTAGTGAAGCACCTCCTCGCCCACCCCTTCGCCAAGAGGCTTCCGGAGCAGGAAAAACAGGAAATTCGGAATTACTACCACCTGCGGGTTTACGGCCGCTGATGAACTCCCATCAATTCGAGTTCCGCATCGCCTACGCCGACACGGACCGCATGGGCGTGGTCTATTACGCCAACTATTACGTCCTCTTCGAGCGCGGCCGCACGGAGCTCATGCGCAGCCTGGGCGTGCGCTACCGCGACTTGGAGGAGGACATGCGGGTCTTCCTGCCGGCCATGGAGTCCAGTTGCCGTTACCTGGCGCCGGCGCGCTACGACGACCTCATCCGCATCCGCACATTCGTTTCGGAATTGGGCGGCGCGTCGATCACCTTCGCTTACGAAATCGAAAACGTGGAGACCGGCCGCCTGCTGGCCCGGGGCTCCACCAAACACCCCTTCGTCAATAAAGATTGGAAGCCCGTGCGCGTTCCGGAAAAGCTCCGCTCGCTGCTGGCCCCTTACCTGAAAAAGGAGTAGACATGGAAGTGGATTTCGCCCTGCTGGCCGACGCCGCCGAGGTGTCCAACGGGAAGCTTTACGTCATCGGCGGCGCCATAGACACGGTGTGGTCGGCGGCCCTGCCGGTGGTTCATCCGCGCTTGTCCTTCATCATGCGGCTTTTGATCAGCCCGGCCGAGGTGGGCCGCAAGCACAGCCTGGAGGTCCACATCATGGACGAAGACGGCCGCCGCATCGCCACCGTGGGGGGAGGCCTGGAGACCGCCCGCAACGCCGGCCTGCCGCCGGGCTGGAAGCACGGGTTCCTGTCCGTGCTCAACTTCGCCAACCTCCAGTTCGAGAAATTCGGCAACTACAATTTCGAGATCGTCATCAACAACTCCAGCCTGAAAAGCATTCCCTTCCGCATCGCCCAGAGACCCCAGCCGCCCGCCGCCTGACGATCGATTCTCCATCGGATCCTCCCGCGTGATGTGCGGGCTGGATTCTACGGCGGCCGGAGTCCCCGTCAGCGGGAGGACTGCATCCGCTTGCGAAAGACCGCTTCGGCCAGCGAAAGGCTTCTCTTCAAAGCGGAGCGGTTCCTGTAGCCGTACCCCATGAGGACAAGGCTCATCAAAAGCAACAGCGCGCGGACGAGGCTAGCGCTCGCATAGACGAGGCTCAGGCGCGGGCTTTCGCCTACGATCATGGCTTGGCCGAAGTGGAAGAGTTGTCCCGAGGCCGGGATTTCGAAGGCCACGGGAAAGACGCCGGGGCGCACGGATTCGGCGGGGGCGATGGAAGCGAGCGCGAGCTGTTCCTGCCTTTCCACGGCGTCGAAGGCGGACTCGGCCTCCGCGGCTTGGCCGTTCATCCTCTTGGCCAGTTCCTTCATTTCGGAGCGGGTTTTTTGTCCAAGCCCGTCGGTTTCCGGCGAATAATGGGAGGCGGGCCGGGCGCCGCCCAGGACGGGCATCCAGCCGGCCGCGCCGCTTTTTTCCCAGTCTCCTCCGAAGCGCAGGACGCGGAGGTCTTCGGGCAAATAGACGGACCAGAAGGCCCGGCTCACGGGCGCGTCGGGAACGGGGAAGACGGTTTCCCGCCGCCCCGCCCAGGAGAAACGGGGAACGCGGGCGTAGTAGGTGAGCTCCACCGGAAATCCGCCTCCTTCGGGAACGTCGCCTCGGGAGCGCGCCAGGGGGATCCGGTAGGCGCCGCTCTCGTCGCGGGCCGGCTTCACGGGCTGCCCGGCGACGAAGGCGCTCCAAAGCTCCGCCCCCTCGGGCAGTTTCACCGTGAGGTATTGTTTCAAGTTGTTGCGGACCTGATAGCTGACGCGCGTGGCGGCCTGGCCCCGGGCCGTCATCAGGGTGACGGCGTTGGCGTAGTCCACCGTGGTGGTGAGAACGGCCGCCTCGGGCCGCCGCTTGACGGTCACGGCCAGCGCGTAGGGTTTGGAATAACGGAAGGCGTGCAAAAGCGGCTGAGACGCCAGGCCCCAGAGGGAGGGGGGAAGTTCCTGGGGGTCCAAAGGCGTGAGGCCCTCGAATTCCGGCACCTCCACCTCCACGGCGCCCTTGGCTTCCAGGGCCAGGGTGCCACCCTCCCGTTCAACGCCGGGAAACTTCAGGCGGGGGAGCTCCACGGTTTCTTCCTTGCCCAGGCTTTTTTCGCCCTGAATCGAGACGGAGAGGGGGCCTTTTTTCGCGAAGGCCAGCCGCAAGGCCAGTGTCCGTTCCGCTCCTTCGCCCGTGATCTTCCAATCCTCCAGGCCGTCGGCGGCGGCGGACAGAATGCTCCAGTCCGCCGGCACGCGCACGGACAGTTCCCGCGCGCCCCGGTGCAGGATGCTGTAGTTCAGCGTCCAGGCCGCCCGCAGGGCGCCGTCGGAAACGGTGAAGAGCGTTTCCGTTTCCAAATAAATTCTGGTTTCTCCCGCCGATTCCCGGGGCAGGGCTTTTTGCCAGCGCACGTCCACTTGAGACGTGGGCGGAAGGGCGGCGGTCACCCAGGTGGCGCCGTCGCGGGTGACGACCTCCGCGCCCTGCGACGGCTCCACGGTCACTTCCAAGCCGGGGCGCGGGAAGCGCAGGGACAGCAGCGTCATGGGGGTTTCCAGAACGGGGAAGGACAGGCGCGGCGCTTCCTCCTCCGACGGCGATTTGAGGGAGAAGCGGACCTTCAAGGTCCGGCGGCCCGGCTTGCGCAGAAGCACATAATGGTGACCATTCTCCTGCAGGACGCCCACGGACTCGCCGTCCAGCCGCGCCTCCTCCAGGGCGGCGGAAGCGGGCAGGAACGGCACTTTCACCCAGCCTTCGCGCTCGAAGACATGCAGATCGAAAACGGCTTCCATCGCCGTGCGGGAGCCCGCCACATCGCCTCGGTAGGCGGCCCTCGCCAGCGTGTAGCCGGCGGGCGGGGGCGGCGTCTTGCCCGGGTCCGTCAGTTCCTCGATCCTCTTTTCCAGGGCCTGCATCTTTTCCCAGAACTCCGAGAATTTGTCCCAGCTGAGAGAGATCTGGCCTTTGGGGTCCCGGGGCAGGACGGCTTCGGCGAACAGGGCGTTGGCGGCGAAAAAACAGGCGGCGAGCAACAGGGGCGTCTTCATGGCGTTCCTCCAGGCGTTGATGACCGACGCCCTTTGGACACCGCGGGGAAAGGAAAGTTCCCGGCCAACCCGAATTCCCCGGTTGGATCGCGGGATTCGACGTAAAATCCGGGGCTTTTTCCTTCACAAAAAAGTTCGACCGTAGTCCGGGCTACGCTCTCACTTTTTTGTTTCCTAAAAAAT
>JBQTIM010000024.1:0-1727 GCA_052388135.1 Elusimicrobiota bacterium | reverse complement strand
GGCGGGGTAGCTCAGCTGGTCAGAGCGCACGCTTCATAAGCGTGAGGTCGAGAGTTCGATCCTCTCCCCCGCTACATTTTCCGAAAAAGGCCGCTTTCCCTCACGGGAGAGCGGCCTTTTCTTTGATGGGAAATGGGAGCGGCGAAGACGGCGGGCTCTCGTTCGCATTATTTATTTGGATGAGTCCGAGCGGCCGCGGGGCGGGACGCCAGCGTGAAATAGAAAACGGCTCCCTGGCCGGGCGCTCCCTCGGCCCAAATCCGGCCGCCGTGGCGATGCACGATGCGCTCCACCGTGGAAAGACCGACGCCGGTGCCTTCGAATTCCTCGCCGGAATGGAGCCTCTGAAAAGGGCTGAACAGCTTGTGCGCGTAAAGCATGTCGAAGCCTGCGCCGTTGTCGCGGACGAAGTAAATGGGACCTTCGGGGGGAATTTCGCCCGCGCGGGCGCCGAATTGAATCCGCGCGCGCGGGCGGCGGGAGGTGTATTTCCAGGCGTTCCCCAGCAGGTTGTGGAGGGCGATCCGAAGCAGGCCCGGATCTCCCCAGGCGGCCAAGCCGTCCTCCGCGACGAACTCGACGTCCCGGCCGGGGAAATCGCCTTTAAGTTCGTCCGCGATTTGCTTGGCCAGGGCGCTCAGGGGGACGAGCTCCCGCCGCATGTCCTGCCGCGTCACCCGCGAAAGGCTCATGATGTCGTCGATCATGTCCGACATGAGGCGGGCGGAAACCCGCACGCGGTCGAGGCATTTGCGTCCCTCGGCCGTCAGGGACTGCGCGAAATCCTCCTCCAGGGTCCGGCTGAAGCCTTCGACGGCGCGCAGCGGCGCCCGCAAATCGTGGGAAACGGTGCGGGCGAAGGCCTCCAGATCCTGGTTGATGGCTTCGAGCTGGGCCGTTCTCTCCCGGACCCGGCGGTCCAAATCCCTGTTCATTTCCGCAAGCTCGGCGGCAAGCCGGCGCTGCTCCGCTTCGCTTTCGCGCAAAGAGGCCAGCGCCTGGTCGCGCTTCTGCTCGGCCTGCAGGATGCGGACGATCTGCCGGCACATCCATTCGCCCTGCTTTTCCCGGGAGGTCTCGTTGAGGTTTTCCAGGATGAGGTCGGGGGGCATGTAGAAAAGGTTCCGCTCATTGAGGGAAGCCCCCAGGTGGACGGCGCGATGGGTCAGCAGGGCGTCGCCCACGGCCCGGGCCGGGAGGCTGTCCCGATGATACTGGCAGACGCCCATGAGGGGTTTCTCCTGAAACACCTTTTCCAGGAGCGCTTCGTATTCCAGGAGGCGGCCGAGGTTGGCCTCCGTGCCCAGCTCCCACATCATGTCGCCCGTGGCGCACAACCCCTGGAAGCCGTCCCGCACGGCTTCGTCAACCAGGGCTCGCAGCATGCCCACCATGGCCCGGGGATCGAAGCCGCCGTCTTTTAAATGGCTGCGGTCCGAGGAAAAGACCAGCGCCGTCCGCTGAAGCTCCCGGGCCACGTCCACGCCTTTAGCGTCCAAAGCCGTCTGGACCATGAGAATGGTCTCCGCGTCCCCAAGATACAGGCAGCGCCTGTTTTCGCGCAGGCCCTCTAGAAGGAGGGGAACGATGACAGGCAATTGCTCGGAAGGATGCCCATCGTAAATCAGGCATTTGTGGCGGCTGACTTCTCCGGATGAGACTTCCGGAACCATGAGAGAGGCCTCCGTTGGGACAGGATGGAAGGCGGGCGGGCCGCCTTTTAATGC
>JBQTIM010000023.1:0-3678 GCA_052388135.1 Elusimicrobiota bacterium | reverse complement strand
GGCGGCGTCGTTCTTTCGGGCCCTCGGCCCGCGGCGCGGCTGGACGTTGGAAGCCGTGGCGGCGGAGGCGGGACGGGGCATGCGGCCCGCCGACGGACTGGTGATCGGCTTGGATTTGTCCCGCCGGCCGCCGGAGCGGGGAATTTCCCCGGAGTTGGCGGAGAGGAGCTTGAGGCAGATCGAGGAGCAATTGCCGGCTTTGAACCCGCGCGGCGCCTTGCGTCCGCCGCGATTCGCGGTTTGGGCCCGGGCAACGGCGGCGGGTTTGGCCGCGGCCGCGGCGGCGGCCGCCTTCGCTCCCGGCCCGATCCGGGCTTCCCTCGCCCGCGTCTATTTCCCTTTCGGCGGAGAGGCGGGGGCCGGCCTCGCCGTGTTCCCGGGAGACGCGGCGTTCCCGGCGGGAGAGGACGTGGCGGTGTGCCTCATCGCGGAAGAAGCCGGCGGCGGCGAGCCGGAGCTTTGGGTGCGGTCCGGTGTTCTGCGCTGGGAGAAGCGGGCCTTGCAGGCGGGTCCGCGCTCCGGCGAATTCCGGCGGCTGTTTCAAAACCTGCGGGAGCCTCTTTCCTATAAGGCGCGGCACCGGCGGCGGTGGACGCCCGTGTTTCAGCTGAGCCCGTTTCAGCCGCCCAGGTTCGTGAGCGTGCGGGCCGAGATTCGGTTTCCCGCCTACACCGGCCGGCCGCCCGAGACGGTGGAAGGCGCCCTTTCCTTGTCCGCGCTCCGCGGCGCCCGGGTGGCCGTGCGCGGCCGGCTCGACCGGCCCGTCTCGTCCCTGGAGGCCGTTTTCGACGACGGCCGGTCTTCGCCGGCGGTCCTGAAAAACGGCCGCGACGTTTCGCTGGAGTTCGCGGCCCAGAAGTCCGGGGAGCTTTTCCTTCGGGCGAAGGTGCCGGAGTCTTCCGCTTCCTTGACGGTCGCTGCTTTCCTGTTGGAGGTTCAGGAGGACCGGCCGCCGGACGTTCGGGTCCTCTCGCCCGCCCAGGATCTTGTGGTTTCTCCGCGGGAAGAAATTCCTCTCACCTACGAAGCCTCGGACGATTTCGGCGTGGCCGAGGTGCGGCTGGAGCATCAAGTCAACGACGGGCCGTGGCGCGCGGAGGCCCTGAAGTCCGGGGAGGCGTTCCGGGAAGGCCTCTTCGACCATCTCTGGCGGCTGGGGCCTCTGCGCCTGAAGCCCGGCGACCGCGTTCGCTACCGCCTCGCGGCCCGCGACAACAATCCCCATGAAAAAGGCGAGGCCGTCGGTTCGGTCTTCACGGTGAGGGCGGCTTCTTACGAGGAGGACCACGCGCGCCTGGAAGAGGGGCTGGCGAGTTTCCGCGGGGAGCTGCTGAAGGTTTTGGGCGAGGAAAGTCTTTTGCGGGAGGCGGTGGACGAGCCGTCCCCCGACTGGAGCGGGCTGGCCCGGCGGCAGGCGGCCGCGGCCCGGGCCCTTTCCGACCAGGCGGCCAAGCTGGACGGTTTGCTCTCCGATATGGAGAAAGACCCCCTCATGGACCAGGCCGCCGGCATCGAGTACCGGGCCGTCCGCGAAAACTTGCGCGACCTCGAGCGCGGCGCTTTGCCCCGGGCCGAGGCCGGTCTGGCCGCCGCCCGAAAAGACGACGCGGCCCGGGTGCTGGACGAAATTGTTTCCGAGCTGGAACGCCTGTCCCTTCTTTCCGAGGACGTTCTGCAGGCGGAGAAAATGCGCAGCCTTCTGGCCGGCCAGGACGAGCTGGCCCAGACGGCCCGGTCGCTGACCGAGGCCTTGGAAGCCAAAGCCGGCGGGGCGCTGTCCGCCGCCGAGCGCCGGGAATTGGGCGAGCTGATGGCGGAAGCCGGGCGGCTCATGGAGGAGCTCGTGAAGCAACTGCGCGATATGCCCGGCGAGCTGCCCGAGGAGTTCGTCAACCAGGAAGCCGTGAAGTCCCTGCGTCTGGAGGAAGCCATGGACGCCCTGGGCCGATTGGCCCGAGCCCTGGAGGCGGGGGATTCCGCCGGCGCTCTCGCCCAGGCCCGCCGCCTCCGGGAGCAGTTGGAGGAGATGCGCAAGGCCCTGGCCGAAGCGGCCGGAAGCGTGGCCGGAGGTCCCTCGTGGTTCGGCGAATCCCTGCGCAAGGCCCTGGCCGATTTGGAGGCGCGGCTGGACGGCTTGATCGCCCGCCAGGAAACTTTGAAGGCCGGCGCCGGCTCGCTGGCCCGCGGCGCGCGGACCCGCATGACGGAAGCGCAGAAAACTTCGTTGAAAGAAATGGCCGCCGGCTGGGACGGGGCCGCGGCCGGTCTGGAGGCGCTGAGAAAATCTTTCGCCGCCGCGCCGGATCCCGCGCTGACGCTGGAGGGACAGGTTCGCTGGCCGCTGTTGCGGGGCCGGCTGGAGTCTCTGGGCGCGGAGATCAAAGCGTCGCAGGTCCAGGAGCCGGCCCGCGCTTTGGCGGAAATTCGTTCGCACCTGGAGGCGCTCTCCGCGGGCCTGGCGGCGCGGCGGCGCGCGGCTTCGCCCGGCGATCCGCCGGACGGCCGTTCCTCCGCCGCGGCCCTGGAAGACCTGGAAAAGCGCCTGCGGGATTTTCGGGACCGCCTGGAGTCTCTCACCGAACCCTTGCGGGCGCCGCCGGAGGAGGGCCGGTTTCTGTCGGAAGAGGAGCGCGGGCAACTTCCGGCGATGGCTTCCGGCCAGGACGCTTTGGAAAAGGACGCCCGCGCGTTCCGGCGGGACGTGCAAGAGCTGGCCCGTCGAACGGCGGTGTTGAGCGTGGGGCTGGCGCGGAACCTTATGCTGGCCGCCGAGGCCATGGGCCGGGCCCGCGCGGAACTGGAAGGAGCGAGGCCGTCGAAGGCGGAGGAGAATCAGGAGGAGGCTTTGCGGCGACTGAGGGAAGGCCGGGAGGATATGGCGTCCGCGTCCCAGAGCGCCGCCGGCCTGCAGGCGGGGGCGGGCCAAGGCATGGCCGGCTCCATTCAGCTTGCGCCTTCCTCCGGGGGCGGCGCCGGCGCGCGGCTGGAGCCGGTGCGCATTCCCCGCGCGAGGGACTATCGTCCGCCGCGGGAATTCCGCGAGGAAGTGCTAAAATCAATGAAGGAAAAATACCCCAAGGCGCAGGAAGGCGTTATAAAGGATTACTATGAAAAATGGGCGAAGTAGCGCGGCGGCCGCGGGCCGTTCGCGGGCCGGCGGCGCGCGGAAGGTTTCGGCGCGGCGGAGTTTGATCCCTTCGGCGCCGGCCGTTCGCTGTCTTCTCTTGCTGGCGGCGGCGGTCGCGTTCGCGCGGCCGGAGGCGGCGGGCGCGCCCCGGGAAACGTCCGTCGAATGGGGCGTCAAAGTTTTTCGGGACCCGCAGGCGGCCCTGCGGCGCGCGGCGGATCCCTTGTCTCTGGCGGAGCGTCTCCTCGAGGCCGGCGAAAACGCCGCGGTGGAAAATTTTCGGGCCGGCCTCAGCTTGCCGCAGCAGGCGGGGTTGGAATCCCAGCTCCGCAGTCTGCAGGCGCTTTACGCCGGCGATTACGAAGCGGCCCGGCGCGCGCTGGACGAAGCGCCGGCCGGCCCCTGGACGGAAAGCCGGACAAATTATTTGGACGGTCTTTTGCGCGCCGCCACGGGGTTCGTGGAAATACCGTCGGACCATTTCCGTTTCCGCGTCCGGGCCGAAGACGCCTTTTTAGGCGATTACGCGCTCAAGGCTTTGGAAAACGCCT
>JBQTIM010000022.1:0-11779 GCA_052388135.1 Elusimicrobiota bacterium | reverse complement strand
GGAGGAGGTGCGGTTGCGGTTGTCCGTCGTGCCGGTGCAGAAGACGGCCACGCCGCCGGGGCCGTAGCCTTCGTAGGACACCTCTTCGTAGGACACGCCGGGAATCTCGCCCGTGCCGCGGGCGATGGCCTTCTTGACGTTGTCGCCGGGCATGTTGGCGGCCTTGGCGTCGTCGATGGCCTTGCGCAGGCGCGGGTTGTGGTCGGGGTTGCCGCCGCCGGTCCGGGCGGCGATGGTGAGTTCCCGCACGATCTTGGTGAAAACCTTGCCGCGTTTGGCGTCGGCGGCGCCTTTTTTGTGCTTGATGCCCGCCCAGCGTGAATGGCCCGACATGGATTTTTCCTCCCGCGAACGACTTGCTTGATTTTACACGATACCCATTTTCGTGTAAAGCGCGGGAAAAGAGGCCGGAAGCGGCCCGGGTCGGGTTAAAGCGTCACGATCTTGCGCGGGTCCTGCAGGCCGCGGGTGGCGTTGCGCGCGTCCACCACCAGGGACGATTTGCGCACGATGCTTGGAATGTCGAAACAGCCGTGGTTGGTGACGATGACCAGGCAATCCTGCCGGCGGAGCAGGTCATCCGACAGCGGCGCGGAGGCCAGCTCGGCGCCGGGCACGGACAGTTTCTTCACGTAAGGGTCGTGGTAGCGGACGTCGGCTTTCTTTTCGCGGAGGAGCTGGATGACATCCAGGGCCGGCGATTCGCGCACGTCGCCGATGTCATTTTTGTAGGCGGCGCCGAGGATCAGGATTTTGGATCCCTTGACGGATTTCCCCCGTTCGTTCAAGGCGTCGGCGATCTTCCGCACCAAGTGCTCGGGCATGTGGGAGTTGATTTCGCCCGCCAGCTCGATGAAGCGGGCGTAGAAGTTCAGCGTTTTCAATTTCCAGGAGAGATAATGAGGGTCCAGCGGGATGCAGTGGCCGCCGATGCCGGGACCCGGGTAGAAGGGCATGAAGCCGAAGGGCTTGGTGGCCGCGGCGTCGATGACTTCCCAGGTGTTGATCTTGAGCCGGTCGCACATGAGGGCCACCTCGTTCACCAGGCCGATGTTCACGGCGCGGAAGGTGTTCTCCAGGAGCTTCACCATTTCGGCGGCTTCAGCGCTGGAGACGGGGATCACCGTGTCCACCACTTCGCCGTAGAGGACGCCGGCCAGCTCCGTGCAGGCGGGCGTGATGCCGCCCACGATCTTGGGCGTGTTGCGGATGCCGAATTTTTTGTTGCCCGGGTCCACGCGTTCGGGCGAGAACGCCAGGAAGAAGTCCTTCCCCGCGCGGAGGCCTTCTTTTTCGAGGAGAGGCAGGACCATTTCGCGCGTGGTGCCCGGGTAGGTGGTGCTTTCCAAGACGATGAGCTGGCCCTCGCGCAGGAACTCGGCCGCTTTTTCGGACGCTGAAACGATGTAGCTGAGATCGGGGTCCTTGGTTTTCCGCAGGGGCGTGGGCACGCAGATGATGACGGCGTCCATGGCGCCCAGCAGCGAAAAATCCGTGGTGGCCGACAGACGCTTCGAATAGACCATGGGCTTGAGGATGTCGGAGGGGATGTCGGGAATGTAGGAAACGCCGGCGTTGATGGCTTCGACTTTTTCCCCGTCCACCTCGAATCCCTGGACGGCGAAGCCTTCCCGGGCGAATTCCACGGCCAGGGGCAGGCCCACGTAGCCTTGTCCGATGACGCCGATGTGGGCGCGCCGGGTTTTGATGAGGTCGGGAAGGGAAGGGCTTTTTTCGCGGACGGCGGGCGCGGCGGTTGCGGGCTTCAAGGGTTGCTTCAGCATAAAGGCATGACCTCCGGGGGTTGTCGGCCTCCGGCGGTCCGGTGGGGAGAGTTTAAGGGGTGGGGCGCCCCCGCTTCGCGGTGGGCTGAGGTGCGGCGGACGGCGCGGCGGGCTCTTCCTTTAAGCGCCGCTCGGCCCATTTCAGGGCCTGCTCTTTGCCGGCGACGGCGCCGGCGGCCTGGGCTTCCTGTATGCTTTCCAGAAGCCGGCCCACCAGGGGGCCGGGTTTCAGGCCGAGACGCTTCATGAGGTCGCGTCCGTCCACGACGCGCGGCGGGCGGACGGTGTCGGGCTTGAGAAAGTGCGCCGCCAGCAACTTATATATTGTAGCAAAAACAGGGTCTTTCCGGCTCCGCTTTTCGCGCTCGCTGAGATAGGTGAAGTGATCTCCCAGGGCCACCAACAGCATGCCCACGGCGTCGTCCTCCAAGTCGCGGTAGAAGCGATAGACGGCGCGGTCAGTCACCACGGGCTGGTGGCCCAGGTTGCCGGGCCGCATGTGCGCGCGGACCAGGCGGCCCAGAGCGCGGGTTTCCTCCCGCGACAGGCGCAGGCGAGCGGCGATGGCTTCGGCCTGGCGCATGCCGACCACCTCGTGGCCGTGGAAATGCAGCTTGCCGTCCTCCACCTTCGCCGTGGCGGGCTTGCCCACGTCGTGGAGGAATTCGGCCAGCTTGAGCAGGGCGTAGCGCGGATAGCCCGCCACGGGCTCGGCCAGGTAGGCCTCGATCTTTCCATGGAACTTGGGAAAATAAAAGCGCCATTGCTCCAGGAGTTCCTCGAAGGACGCCAAGGCCGCGAGGGAATGGCCCAGCACGCCTTCCTTGCCGTAGTAGGCGCGGGCGGTGCGGCGCATGTCGGCGCATTCGGGGAAGAGAACGGGAAGGAGGCCGGCGCGGTCCATCTCGCGGAAGGCGTGGGCGGCGCGCGGCGCGGAAAGGATTTTGTAGAGCTCGTCGCGGATCCTCTCGGGCGCGCTGCGGGCCGTTTGTCCGGCGTGCTTTGAAACCGCCCGCAGGGTGCCGGCCTCCAGGCGGAAACCCAGCTCCGAGGCGAACCGGAAGGCGCGCAGGACGCGCAAGGGGTCCTCCCGCAGAACCTTCTCGGACGTCAGGCGGATTTTCCGCGCCTTCAAATCCTTCCTTCCATCGAAAGGGTCCACGACGCGGGCCGGAAAGCCGCCGGGGGCGTCCTCCAGGGCCAGAGCCATGGCGTTGACGGTGAAATCGCGGCGGCGCAGGTCCTCCGCGAGAGTCCTGCCCTGGAGCTTTGAGAAATCGAATACGCCGGCGCCGGCGGCGCCCTTGACGGCCACGCGGTAGACGCCGCGCTCTTCGTCCAGCGGGAAAGGCTTGGCTTTGAGCGGCGCGGCGACAAGCCGGGCTGCAGCCAGGGGATCGCCGTCCACCGCCACGTCCACGTCCCGGAGAGGCCGGCCCAGCGCGGCGTCCCGCAGGGCGCCTCCCACGAGCCAGCACCGGCCGGCGAACGCCGGCGCCGACAGGGGCCGCAGGGCGGCGAGCGGAAACACGGCGGCGCCGTTCAAAGAGAGGATTCTCGGCGCAAATCTTTTTTAAGGATTTTTCCCAGGGCGTTCTTCGGAAGCTCCTTGCGGAACTCGATGTCGCGCGGAATCTTGTAGGGGGCCAGCTTCTCGCGGCAAATCTTCATCAGCTCGGCGCGGTCGGCGGACAGGCCTTCCTTGAGGACGACGAAGGCCTTGATCAGTTCGTCGCCCGTGGCGTCCTGGATGCCCACGGCGGCGGCTTCGCCTACGGACGGATGGGACAGCAGGGCCGCCTCGATTTCCTGCGGATAAACGTTCAGCCCTTTGACGATGATCAAATCTTTCTTGCGGTCCACGATGGACAGGTAGCCGTCTTGGTCCAGCTTCCCCAGGTCGCCGGTTTTCAGCCAGCCGTCCCGCGTGAAGGCTTCCCGCGTCTCCTCGGGGCGCTTGTAGTAGCCCTTCATCACGTTCTCGCCCTTCACGCAAATTTCCCCCACCTCGCCGCGGGACACGGGTTTTTCGTCGTCGTCCAGGATGGCGACTTGAACGCCGGGAATGGGCAGGCCCACGGTGCCGGGCCGGCGCTCGCCGTGCAGGGGGTTGAGGGCCACCACGGGGGCGGCTTCCGTGAGGCCGTAGCCTTCCAGGAGCGGGATGCCGAACGTTTTCTCGAATTCCCTCTGCACGCCGCCGGGCAGGGCGGCGGCCCCCGACACGGCCACCCGCGCGGGGTTCAGCATCCGCAGCACGAAGGCCTTCACGCCCCGGATGCGTTGGGTGAGCGTGGCGAAGATGGGCGGCACCGCGCAGAACAAGGTGACCTTGTGCCGCCACATGGCCTTCATCACCGGCTCGAAAGGCAGGAGGCTTTCGATGACCACCGTGGAGGCGCCGAGGCTCAAGGGCACAAGCACGTTGGTGGTCCAGGCGAAGGAGTGGAACATGGGGAGGAGACACATGAACCTGTCCTCGTGGCTGAGCTCGATGGCGCCCCGGCAGGACTCCACGTTGGCGCAGAAGTTGCGGTGCGTGAGCATGACGCCCTTGGGCAGGCCCGTGGTTCCGGCGGTGTAGATCAGGAGGCTGAGGTCGTCGGGGCCCACGGGGGCGGCGCCGGCGGCGGGCGGGCCCTCGAGCAGGGCGTCGAAGGCGGCCTCGGTTCCGCCGGGGTCCTTCAGGAAAATCCGCGCCAGGGAGGGCGCCTGCTTTTGAGCCTGCCGGACGTTGGCCAGGAACTCGCGCGACGTGAGGCAGCCCTTCACCTCGGCGTCGTGGAAGATGAATCCCATGCGCTCGCCCTTCTCCAAAAAATTCACGGGAACCAGGACCGCGCCCAGGCGGCTGAGGGCGAAGAAGAGGACGACGAACTCCGGGCAGTTGCGCAGCACGACGCCGAAGGCGTCCCCCTTGCCGATGCCGAGGCGCGACAGGCCCCCGGCGCAGAGCGCGATTTTTCGCTCCAGCTCGGCGTAGGTGAGCTTTTGTTCCTTATAGAAAAAAGCCGGCGCGTCCGGGAACGCGCGCACGGAATGGTCCAGCATCTCGTTGAGGGTCCGGAAGGGGGTCATGGCCTTATCGTACCAATTGCGGCACCGCTTCCAAAAGGGCCTGCGTGTAAGGATGCTTCGGGCGCGCCAGCACGTCGGCCGCCGAACCGGCCTCCACGGCCCGCCCTTCCTTGAGGACCAGGGCTCGGTCCGCCAGGGCGCTCACCACCGCCAGGTCGTGGCTGATGACCAGGACCGTCAGACGGAAGCGCTCTTGAAGGTCCATGAGCAGGTTGAGGATTTGGGCCTGGATGGAGAGGTCCAGGGCGGAGACGGGCTCGTCGGCGATGAGGAGGCGGGGGCCCGCCGCCAGCGCCCGCGCGATGGCCACGCGCTGTTTCTGGCCGCCGGAGAACTGGTGCGGATAGTGGGAAAGCGCGTCCGCCGGAAGGCCGACCGCGGCGAGACAATCCGCGGCCGCGGCCGGCGAATCGGCGCGGCGGCCCGCCAGGCGCGCGCGGAGCCGCAAGGGCTCCTCCAAAAGCGTCCGCACGGTCAGCTTGGGGTTCAGGGATGCCGACGGATCCTGGTGGATCATCTGCACGTTGCCCGCCCATTCCCGGGCGGTGAACGACTCCATGGGCCGCCCTTCCCAAAGCACGCGGCCGCCGTCGGGCGCCAGCATGCGCGTGAGGATTCGCGCCAGGGTGGTTTTGCCGCTGCCCGATTCGCCCACGACGCCGAGGGAATCTCCCTCCTCCATGGCGAAGGACACCTGGTCCAAGGCGCGGACGACGCCGATCCGGCGGCGGAATATCCCCCCCTCCACCGCGAACTCCTTGGACACGCCCTCCACGGCCAGAAGGCTCATGGGCGCGTCCATCGGGACGCACACCGGGAAACGAAAGCGACCGCGCCGGGCGTCGCGCGTCGGGCCGGCGTCATGATTTTTTCCCTTCGGCCGCCGCCGGCTCGTAGAGATGGCACGCCACGGGCCGCCCCTCGACGGGACGGGGTTCGGGGCGGCGGTCCGCGCAGGGCTCGAAAACGTCCGGGCAGCGGGGATGGAACGCGCAGCCGGAGGGCACGGACCGCAGGTCCGGCGGCGCTCCCGCCAGGACGGGCAGGCGCCGGCGGCCGCCGGCGATGCGGGGTAGGCACCGGAGAAGGCCGCGGGTGTAGGGATGCTTGGGTTCGGCCAGAACGTCGCTCGTGCGGCCTTCCTCCACGATCTCGCCGGCGTACATGACGGCCAGCCGCGTCGTGCGCTCCGCGGCCAGGCCCAGGTTGTGGGTGATGAACAGCATGGCCATGCCGAGCTCTTGCCTCAGCCGGTCCAGCAGGTCGAGGATTTCCTTCTGCACCGTCACGTCCAGCGCCGTGGTGGGCTCGTCGGCGATCAAGAGTTTGGGCCCGGCGGCGATGGCCATGGCGATGCCCGCCCGCTGGCGCTGTCCCCCCGACATCTGGTGGGGATAAGATCCGTAGATGCGCTCCGCGCCGGGCAGGGACACTTTTTCCAACGCTTCCAGGGCCTTGGTTTTGTTCCGTCCGCCGGCGTGAAGCTCCAGCACCTCCTCGATCTGCTCGCCCACGGTGAGCACCGGGTTGAGGGCCGAAAACGGGTCCTGGAACACCATGCCCACGTCGCCTCCGCGCACGCGCCGCAGTTCCTCCGGCGGCATCGCCAGCAGGTCTTTTCCTTGAAACAGAATCCGTCCGGACGCAATGCGGGCGGCGCGCTCGGGCAGGAGCCGCAGGACCGCCAAGGCCAGTGTGGATTTTCCGCAGCCCGATTCGCCCACCAGCGCGGCCGCTTCGCGCTCCTCGAGGGACCAGGAGACGCCGCGCACCGCCCGCACGCTTTCCCGGCCGCGGACGTACTCGACGGACAAATTTTCGATCTTGAGAAGGGGGGCCATGGTCCTCGCCGCCTCAGGATTCCATGCGCGGGTCCATGACGTCGCGCAGTCCCTCGCCCAGAAGGTTGAACGCCAGAACGGTGAGCAGGATGGCGAAGCCCGGAAACAGCGTCAGCCACCAGGCGATGTGGATGTAATCCTTCCCCGCCGCCAGCATGTTGCCCCAGGACGGGGCGGGCGGCTGGACGCCCAAACCCAGGAAGGACAGGGCGGATTCGGTCAGGATGGCACCGCCCACGCCCAAGGTGGCGGACACGAGGATGGGCGAGACCACGTTGGGAAGCATGTGCACGAACAGGATGCGCGGCGCGGAAAGGTTGAGCCCTTTGGCGGCCCAAATGAAATCGCGTTCGCGCAGGCTCAGGCACTCCCCGCGCACGAGGCGCGACAGCCCCATCCAGGACGTGAGGCCGATGACGGCCATGACGGTGAGGATGTTGGGCTCCAGGAAGGCGATGACCATGAGGATAAGGAATATGGAAGGGAAGCACAGGAGAACATCCACCACGCGCATGAGGAAAGCGTCCACCCAGCGCCCGTAATAGCCCGCTGCCAGGCCCACCAAAGTCCCGATGACCAGAGCCACCGAGACCGCCAGTATCCCGACCAGGAGCGACACCCGCGCCCCGTGCACGATGCGGGCGTAAACGTCGCGGCCCAAGTCGTCGGTTCCGAGCCAGTGCTCCGGCGACGGCGGCTCCAGCCGGCGCACCACGTCTTGCTTAAGAGGATCGTGCCGCGCGATCCAAGGCGCGGCCCCCGCCGCCAGCCCCAGCCCCAAAATCATCCCCGCCCCCCAAAGGGCCAAAGAATTCCGCCGGAACCGTTCCCAGAGAATTTTCAGCACGGGGTTTTAAACACCGAATGATACTCTAGCGGATTTTGGATGTGATTTACCGGGGCCCCCTGTGGCGTTTCGAGCACGCTCTTTTTACGGAGAGGGAGGCCCGACCCGATGCCCCCGATAGGTTGTTGATGGGGCTGAGTGGAGGGCCGCCGCAAAAAGAGCGCGCGCGGTTTTCGGGCTGGCGCCCTCCAACCATTTCCTCGGCTCCCCCGCCTCGGGCACAGGCCACCGGGGGTGTCCTTTCTCTTGGTTACTTCTCTTTCGTACAAGCGAAAGAGAAGTAACCCGGGTCCGGGCCGGGAAGGCCCGGGACGTTGCCTTGGTTTCTGATCGTTAGACGAGAAACCTTGCAACCTACTTCCCCATTCCCACCTTCTGCGCCTGCTGGAACAGTTTGCCTTCGTGCTTGATCTCGGGAGCGATGATGATTTCGGTGAGCTGCATTTCTTTAATGGAGGACGCCCCGATGGTGCCCATGCAGGTGCGGATGGCGCCCACGAGGTTCTGAGAACCGTCGTCCAGCCGGGCGGGCCCGTAAAGGATTTCCTCCAGCGTGCCCACGGTGCCCACGCGGATGCGGGTGCCCCGGGGCAGGTTGTGGTGGGGCGTGGCCATGCCCCAGTGGAAACCGCGGCCGGGCGCTTCCTTGGAGCGGGCGAAGGCCGAGCCCACCATGACGGCGTCGCCGCCGCAGGCCAGGGCCTTGCAAATGTCGCCGCCGTAGGACATGCCGCCGTCGGTGATGATGGAGACGTAGCGGCCCGTCTTCTTGAAATAGAACTCCCGCGCGGCCGCGCAGTCGATGGTGGCCGTCACCTGCGGGACGCCGATGCCGAGCACGCCGCGGCTCGTGCAGGCCGCGCCCGGCCCCACGCCCACCAAGAGGCCCGCGCAGCCCGTTTCCATAAGCTCCAGGGCGGCGGTGTAGGTCACGCAGTTGCCGATGACCACGGGGATCTTCATGTCCTGGCAGAACTTGGTTAGGTCGATGACCGGCCCCTTGCTGGATTTAAACCGCGCCGTGGTCACCGTGCCCTGCACCACGAACAGGTCGGCGCCGGCCTCGGCCGCCAGCTTGCCGAAGCGCGCGGCGTTCTGCGGGATGCACGACACCGCGCAAGGCACGCCGCCCTTCTTGATCTGCCGCACGCGCTCGCCCACCAGGTTGTCCTTGATGGGCTCCCGGTACATCTCTTGCACCAGCTTGGTGGCCTCTTCCGGCGAGGCGCCGGCGATTTTTTCGAAGATGGGCTTCGGGTCGGCGTAGCGGGTCTGCACACCGTCCAGGTTCAGGACGCCCAGGCCGCCCAGCTTGCCCATGGCGATGGCGAAATCCACGTCCACCACGCCGTCCATGGCGCTGGCCAGGAACGGGATCCCCAGCTTCAGCGAACCGATCTGCGTGGAGACGCTCACGTCGTCGGGGTTCACCGTCTCGGTGCCGGGCACCAAGGCGATTTCGTCGAATCCGTAGGCCCGGCGGGCCTCTCTGTCTCGTCCTATGAAGAAAGCCATCCTCTGAAACCTCCTTAAATGTTGTGAACGACGAATCGTAAATAGTAAATGGGCGAAACCAACGTATTTAATACAAACGCAATAAATTTTGCGTCATGGCGAGGAGCGTTTCTTGCGACGAAGAGATCCCAGCCTTCGCGGAACCCGGGATCGCCACGGCCCTGCGGGCCTCGCGATGACAAAGAACTTGATGCGTTTGTCCTAAATCCGCCCCTTTTTTCTATTCACCATTCCCTTTTCACCACTCACGTCTTTATTTGACGACCAATATGGAGCATTGGCTGCCGAAGCCGTCGCTTTCGAACTCTTTGGCGTCGGGGTCGGTCAGCCAAAAATTGCTGTCCACGAGATACTTGTAGCGGTAGCGGCCCGGCTTGAGGCGTATGGTGGCCTCCCAATCCGGCTTGCCGGGCGCCTGCGTCAGCACGGTGGCGTCCTTGTTCCAGTTGTTGAAATCCCCCACCACGGCCACGCGCCGGACCTGGATGCCGGAGGCGAACCGGAACGTGGTCGGGACGAACCCGCAAATCTTGTTGCCGCCGAACTCCTTGGCGCGGTAGAGCAGCTCGTCGGCGGCGGCGATGAGGTCGTCGCGGTTGCCGCCGTCCTCCGGGAAATGGGCGATGCCGATGCTGATGGTCACGCCGGCGGTGCCGCAGTTCTCCTCGATCTGCTGGCGGATCTTCTCGGCGATGGGCGCGGTGTCGGCGTGGCCGGCCTTGGGCAGGAAGAGGGCGAACTCGTCGCCGCCGTAGCGCACCACCAAATCCGACTTCCGCACGCATTTGCGCACCAGCCGCGCCACCTCCTGCAGGAGCAGGTCGCCCGCCTGGTGGCCGTGCTGGTCGTTGAACTGCTTGAACTTGTCCAGGTCCGTCATCATGAGGGCCACGGGGCTCTTCATGCGGCCGGCGGCCTCCAGCACTTTGTTGGCGTGCTCGATGAAATACCGGCGGGTGAAAAGACCCGTCAAGCTGTCCGTCCGAGCCAGCCGAACCGCCTGCAAAAAGTCGCTGGACTTGATGATGCGCGGCGCGTGGATCAGTTTGCGCACGTTCACCAGATAGTCGAAGGCCGACACCCGGATGCCCACGTTGCGGCCCATGCGCTCGCTCATCACGACCTTGTGGGCCAGGATCTCCTCCCAGAGGGCCTTGGCCTGGTTCTCGGGGAAGCGCTCGGAGGTGAGGTAATAAAGGACGTCGCCGTGGAAGCTGTCCTTGCGCTCCTCCCTCATCTGATCCAGGATTTTCTGGGTCCGGTCCGTGGGCTTCACGTCTCCGGCCAGGGACTCGACGATGCGGTGGCCGCGGTCCTCCAGCTCGCTGAGGTCGGCCAAGGGCCCCAGGAACGGCTCGTCCGGATCGGCGGACGGCGGCGGCCTGTGGGCTTCGGTCACGGCCGCGCCCGCGGGGCGCCCTCTGCGGCGGTCGTCTCGATCATCTTGAATCCCGGTTCCCGCATCCATCCGCAGCCGGGCTTAAAGCCGCGGCAAAGTGATGGCCGTCTGCTTTTGGTACTTCCCTTTTTTGTCGGCGTAGGAAACGTCGCAGACCTGGTCGGACTCGAAGAACAGCACCTGGGCGATGCCCTCGTTGGCGTAGACGCGGGCCGGCAGGGGCGTGGTGTTGGAAATCTCCAAGGTGACGAACCCCTCCCATTCGGGCTCGAAGGGCGTCACGTTGACGATGAGCCCGCAGCGCGCGTAGGTGGATTTGCCCAGGCAGACGGTGATGACGTTGCGCGGGATGCGGAAATACTCCACCGTCTGGGCCAGGGCGAAGGAGTTGGGCGGGATGACGATGAAATCGTCGGTCTCCACGTTCACGAAGGACTTGGAATCGAAGGCCTTGGGGTCCACCACCGCGCTGTGCACGTTGGTGAAGATCTTGAAGTGGGTGCCCACGCGGATGTCGTAGCCGTAGCTGGACAGCCCGTAGGAGATGACGCCGTCGCGCACCTGCGACTCGACGAACGGCTCGATCATTTTTTTCTCCCGCGCCATGCGGCGGATCCAGGAGTCGGCTTTCACGGACATGGGTGGCTCTCCTCTGCGGTCGGTTTGGACCGTATTATATCAGTTCAAGGCGGGCGTCACGCGCCGGCCAGGGCGCGGTCCGGCGCCGCGGCGCGGGCGGGGGCGTGCAGCTCCTGCAGGGACCGGATGCGCCAGGGCTTGAGGCGCGAGGCCTGCAGGCCCTCCACGGCCGCCCGGGCCGCCGACAGCGTGGTGATGAGCGGCACGTTGCAAAGCAGGGCCGTCCGGCGGATGTGGAACCCGTCGGAGCGGGCGCGGGAGCCGTGGGGCGTGTTGATGATCAGATTGATTTCGCCGTTTTTAATTCGGTCCAGAAGGTTGGGCCGGCCCTCGGAAAGCTTGCGCACCGCCTCCACGGGCAAACCGTGGGAGCTGAGGAACTTGGCGGTCCCCTCCGTGCCGACGAGGCCGTAGCCCATGGCTTCGAAGGCGCGCGCCACGGCCAGGGCGGGAATGTAGTCGCGCTCCCGCAGGCTGAAAAGAACGGCGCCTTTTTTGGGCAGGGCGGACCCGGCCGCCACCTGGGACTTGGCGTAGGCGAGACCGTAACTTTCGTCTATGCCAAGTCCCAGGTGGCGGCCGGGTCCGCCCTGCCCAAAAAAGGCGCCGTTCTTTTCAGCCTGCGGGAGCGCGACTACATTCCCGCCCTGGCCGTGGCGCGCGCCTTCGAAGCCAT
>JBQTIM010000021.1:0-4170 GCA_052388135.1 Elusimicrobiota bacterium | reverse complement strand
GGCGGCGGGCGAGGGCTTAAAACCGTCCCCCGTCCTCGAGACGCTGCTGTCGGGCCGCCGGGCGGGCCGGGCGCCGCCGCCCCCCGCCGCTCTGGTGGTGGCCTACGAGCCCGTGTGGGCCATAGGCACCGGCCGCACGGCCACGCCCGACCAGGCCCAGGAGGTTCACGCTTTCATCCGCGGAAAATTGGCCGAGGCCTTCAGCGCCGAAACGGCGGCCGCGACGCGCATCCTCTACGGGGGATCCGTCAAACCGGACAACATAGACGCCCTCATGGCCAGGCCGGACATAGACGGCGGCCTGGTGGGAGGCGCCAGCCTCAAGGCGGAAGACTTTGCAAGGATCGTGAACTACAAGAAGGCGTGAACCGGGAATTGTGAATGGTGAATGGGACGGCAACAACATGAGGGCCCGGTTTTTTCCGATTCACAATTCACGGCTCACGCTTTAAAGGTTTTATGAAAATAGCCATCGGCAGCGACCACGCGGGGTTCCGGGGAAAGCAAGCCCTGGTTGAGCGCCTGCGCCGCGCCGGACACGACGTTCTGGACTTCGGCGCGGAATCCGAGGATTCCGTGGATTATCCCGACTACGCCCGGCGTGTGGCGGAGGCCGTTCGGGCGAAGAAGGCGGAAAAAGGCGTCCTGGTTTGCGGCACGGGCATCGGCATGTGCATCGCGGCCAACAAGGTCCCCGGCATCCGCGCCGCCTCCGTGTGGGACGCGGTGTCGGCCCGCATGGCCGCCGAGCACAACCAAGCCAACGTCCTCTGCCTGTCGGGCCGGCTCTTCTCGGCCGCCCGCCTTTGGCGGATGCTCGCCACCTGGCTTTCGACGCCTTTCGACGGCGGAGCGCGCCATCGCAGGCGCTTAAGAAAGATCGCCGCTTTGGAGAAAAAGGCGGGCTCCTAGCACGCCCGGGCCGGTCGCCGGCCGCTGGGGGCCAATCAAAAACCCCTGGAAAAAAGGCCATAAATCCTAAATACTAGTGTTGTAAACCAGGCCTTGCGCCATCAAGAAGGGCGGCGCAAGTAAAATTATATCGGAGGATGGTGCCCCTATGCCTGTAGATGTCAATCAGCTTTTCCAAATCATGGTCCGGACCGGTATTTCCGACATCCATTTCAAGGCGGGCACGCCGCCCATGGTGCGCGTCCACGGCCAGCTCATCTCCTCCGGCTACACGAAGATGACGGCCCAGCACATCGAGGAGCTGGCCAACGTGCTCATGAGCGAGGAGCAGAAAAAGATTTTCGCCCGCGACCGGGAAATGGACACCTCCTATTACGTCCCCAACCTGGCCCGCTTCCGCGTGAACGTGTACCGGCAGAAAGGCACGGTGGCCCTCACCCTCCGGGTCCTGCCCTTGAAGCTCAAGACGTTCTCCGACCTCAACCTGCCTGAGCAGACGCTGATCAAGCTTTGCACCAACACGCGCGGGCTCCTGCTCATCGCCGGCGTCACGGGCTCGGGCAAAACCACCACCCTCAACACAGTGCTGGACTATCTCAACAAAAACTACTCCTACAACATCATCACCGTGGAAGACCCCATCGAGTACTTCCACACGGACGCCAAAAGCTCCATCTCCCAGCGCGAGGTGGGCAGCGACACCGAAACCTTCGCCGTGGCACTGAAACACCTCCTGCGCCAGGACCCCGACGTTGTGGTCCTCGGGGAAATGCGCGACAACGAATCCATTCACGCGGGCATCGTAGCGGCGGAAACGGGCCACCTGGTCCTGGGCACGATCCACACCATGGACACCTCGCAAACCATGGACCGTCTGGTGGAGGCCTACAGCAGCTCCGAGCAGGCCGCGGCGCGGGCCCGCATCGCCAACGTTCTGCGCGGCATCGTGGGACAGAGGCTCCTGCTGGCCGCCGACGGAAAGTCGCGGTTTCCGGCCACCGAGATCCTCGCGGTCACGCCTCTCATCCGCAAGCTCCTCGCCGAGGGCAAAACCCAGGACATCCACCGCGCCATCGAGCAGGGGGAATTCTACGGCATGCACTCCTTCGACCAGGACGTTCTGCGCCTCCTCAAGGAAAACAAGATCACCCTGCCCACGGCCATCGACGCGGCCACCAACTCCGACGACCTGACGCTCAAGCTCAAGGGCTTGGACGTGGACGGCGCGGCCTAACCGGGACAATGATCGAGCGCTGGGAAATCACTCCTCCCACCCCGTCGGAGTTCTATCTGATAAAAATTCGGGGCGAGCGCGAGGACGCCGAGAAGATCATCGGCACCCACCCCGCCATCTGCCAGGGGCCGAGGGAGCTGAAGGACGCCGTTTATCAGTGGGCGATTTTTTTGGTGGGCGCCTCCTGGGAGGAAAGGTCCGCCATCCAGGAGCAGTTGGGCGTCATGTCCGCCGCCCGCCCTGCCGCCGCCCCAAAGCCGGCGGAGGTCGGCGCCGGCCGCCGCCCCGAGCCTCCTGCGCCGGAGCCCGAGCCGGAAAACGGAGCCGGAGACCTGGGAGGCATCCTCGCCGAGCTCACCGGCATTCTCGGCAACCTCACGGACCTGACTCCCGAAGAACAGACCCACGTCATTCAAAAAATGGGCCAGCGCATGGAGAAGCCGCCGCCGCCCGCCGAGCGGCCGTCCCCTCCCGCGCCCGCCCCCTCTCCGCTCAGCGACGCGGAGGCGCCGGCTCCTCAGGTGCGCTTTTCTCAACCTGAAAAGACCGACAAGGTCGATGTGGAGAGATGGCCCTACGGCGGCGGGGGACCGGAGCAAGAGACCGCGGCCCCCGATCCAGACCATTCCGCGCTCCCTCCCGTCTCCAGGCCGGAGGGGCTTGAATCCACCGCATATCCCCCGGTCGCCCCGGAGCCTCCGCCCGCGGCGGGCGATCCCGTCCGGCAAAAGCCGTCGGCGCCCAGAACCGACACCACATTTCCCAACCTTGGAATCGTCCCCGCGGCTCCTCGAAGCGGCCCTCAACCTCCTCAAAGCCCCGCGCCCGAGAAGTCCCCGCCGGCGGTGCCTCCCGCGCCGCCCCCACAGGCGCCGGCACAGAGCGAGCCGGCCTCCGAATCGCCCTTTCTTCGGGCCCCCGCGCCTCCGCATCCCCCGGATGTGCCGGAAGATCAGTTGATCCGAGCGGTTTGCGTGTATCCGGCGTCTTTAGAGGGGGGAACAGCCAAAGGTTTATTCTTGCAGCAGCTTAAGGACTCCGCCCAGAAAAAAGCCAAGAAGCCGTTTTTCATCCATTTGCTGCACGAAGAGGCTGTGGACATCGGCCCGGACCGGCCGCAGGATTGGATCAAGGGCGTCCTGTCCTCCCGGGCGGAGTTCGCTTTCATCATCATCCCGAAAAACGTTTCCCCGGAAAGCATGGAAGAAGCCGTCCGGCAAATTCAAAAGGGTGGCCTTCATTGCCACTTGATTTCTGAAACGGAGGTCGCTTCGCGCATCCTGTACATTGACCTGGTGGTCGAGTTCATGCTGGCGAAGCAAAAAGAATGATCAAATCGTGGGAGATATCGCCCGCGCCGCATGAGCGATACCCGGGCCGTCTGCGCGTCAACGTGGACGCGGAGCCGGGCGACCTGGAGCCCCTGCTGTCGTCGTTGCCGCGAAACGCCGGCCGGCCTTGGAAGCCCCGGTTGGGACGGTTCCGCTTGGCTTTTTACGCCTACGATCTCAGCCCGGCGGACCGCAAAAACCTGGAGGCCTTTCTAGCTTCCGGCGGCGCCAACGGGATACCGGCCTCGGGAGCCAAGCCCGCCGCCACGGCGCCGCCGGCCGAAGCCGATGTCAACTGGTCCACCATTCTAGGCGAAATGGAGAAGAACGACGATCCGAGCCCCCCGGAGGGCCGGACACCGGCGCCGAATGCGCCGGAGCGCCCCGCAACGCCCGCCGCCACGCTCGATGCGGAGAGGCCCGCCTCCTCGCTCCCGCCCGGATTCACCTTGTTGAGGTTGGGCTACATTTTCCCGAAGGGCGCCGAACGCAAGGCCGTCGAAGTCCACAAGATATTGAGCGAGATGCTGGAAGCCCGGCGGATGCCTTTCGTCGTCCAAGACGCGGTCAAAACCTCCTTCCCGGGCGACGCCGCCACGCCCGAGCGCCTGCTCCGCGACATCAAGGCCACGGACCGCAACCATCACAACTGCCTCGGCGTCAAGCCGGACTTTAAAGATCTGTACGACCTCT
>JBQTIM010000020.1:0-20760 GCA_052388135.1 Elusimicrobiota bacterium | reverse complement strand
TCTTGGTCCAGGCCGATGGGGAGGACGGTTTCGCCCACGGGCAGGCGGGCTTTTTGGTTTGCGTCCAGATCCCAGGCGCCGGGCCGGGCGTCGGGGCCGGGTTGGTAGGTCATGGCCAGGCCGGTGGTTTGGTCCCGCAGTTGGTTGCCTTGTTCCAGGGGGCCGACGGCGAGGATTTCGTTGTTCCCGGCGCCGTTGCCGCGGCGGTGGATTTCAAGATTGTCGCCCAGAAGCTGGTAGCCGGGCAGTCGGCTGGCCACCTCGACGCCGGTTCCCGCCAAGTGGAAGGTTTTTCCGTCGGGGGTGAGGAACGTTCCTTGTTTCCAGAGGGCTCCGTTGACCTGGGCGGGGGTTTGGTCAACCGTCATGAGGGTGCCGGGCTGGATGGCGGCGACATTGCCGCTCCGGTCCACCTGGACGGCGCCTTGGAGCAGGCGGCCGTCGGGCAGGCGGATTTGGGCGAGGGTCTTTTGGCCCGCCGCGGTTTGGCTCAGGCGTTGGGCGAGGCCGGGTTTGGGAAGTTGGGCGTCAACGAGCGTATTCGGCGCGGCGGGGGTGTTCGGCCCGGCGGATGTGTTTGGTACAGCGGGTGTGTTCAGCGCGGCGGCAAAGCCCGCGCCCCGGCGCTGGGCGGGCCCGGCGAGGGTTGTGGAGAAGGTTTTATCCGAGCCCGCGCGGTTGAAAGACAGAGGCGCGGCCCCGCCCAGCTTTTGCTCGGGCGGCTTGGAGAAGAAAAGCCCTCCCGTCAGGCCGGAGAGGAGGTTTTTGGCCGGGGCGAAAAGGGAGGGTTTGGGCGCGGAGCCCAAGGGCTGGGCGGACCGCGCGGAGAAGTTTTTCATGAAGGCCAACTGCGCCTGTTTGATCTGCATCTGGCGGTCTTCCGGCGTCACGGGGCCTTTGTTGCGGTTGCGGTAGAAGAGGCCGCGGTTGGGGTCGTTGAACTCGTTGCGCGCGCCGGGGAAGCGGTCTTCCCGGGCGAAACCCGGCGAGACGGGGCCCATCAGCAGGGCGGCGGCTAGGAAGAGGGAGAGGGGGTTTTTAAGGGCGCAAAAATCGGGAAAGGGCCGGGGAGCGTGGCGCATGGAGGATTTCCTTTGCGGAGCATCTTCCGTCAAACGGCAGGCCCAGTATACCACATAATAGTTAGGCGGTTATGACGAAATTGCTCAATAGCGGGAGGAAAGGAGATCAAGAACGAAGAGGTTCCTCACCGCCGGGGGCACGGAACCCCCCTTCGGGCGCGGGTCAGCGGCCGGTGGGGCGGGCGGGGGCGGGTTTTTCCAGCTCGAAGTCCAGCTGGCGCTTGAGCTCGTCGGCTTTGGCCAGCTTCACGCGCACGGCGTCGCCCATGCGGAAGGCGCGGCCGGTGCGGCGGCCCATGAGGCGGGCGTGGAGCTCATCGTAAACGTAGTGGTCGTCGCGCAGGTTGCTGACGTGGACCAAGCCCTCCACGAAAACTTCCCGGAGCTGGACGAAGAAGCCGAAGGCGGTGACGCCCGACACGATGCCGTCGAAGGATTCGCCCACGCGCTTGCGCATGAGCTGGACGCGCTTCAGATCGAGGGATTCCCGCTCGGCCTCCTGGGCCAGGCGCTCGCGGCCCGATGTGCGGGCGCAGACGTGGGGCAGGCTCCGCTTCCACTGGGCCTGGCGCTCCAGGTTCAGGCGGTTGTGCAGGCGCTGCTTGACGATGCGGTGCACGCAGAGGTCGGGGTAGCGCCGGATGGGCGATGTGAAATGGGTGTAGAGCGGCGAGGCCAGGCCGAAGTGGCCGGCGTTTTGGGGAGAGTAGACCGCCTGCTTCATGCTGCGCAGGACCATGGTGTGGACCATGGGCTTCACCGGCAGGTCCTCGACGGCGGCCAAAAGCTTCTGCAGGGCGTCGGAGCGGCCTTCCTCCAGACCCGCGGGAACCGCCACGCCCACGGCGCGGAGGGTGTCTTTCATTTTGCCCAGCTTTTCCTTGTCGGGCTTTTCATGCACGCGGTAGAGGAACGGGAAATCTTTCATCAGGCCGGCCACGGTCTCGTTGGCCAGGAGCATGAACTCCTCGATGAGGCGGTGGCTCTCCAGGCGGATGCGGCGGCGGATGTCCAGGGGGCGGCCGTCGGCGTCGAGGAAGGCCTGGGGCTCGGGGAAATCGAAATCCAGGGAGCCGCGCCGGAAGCGTTTCTCGCGCAGGAGGCGGGCCAGGCCGCCCATGGCTTGGACGTCGCGCAGGACGTCGGGCGGCGCGCCGGCGTCGCCGCCGCGCAGGATGTCCTCCACCTCTTCGTAGGTGAAGCGGCGCGCGCTCTTGATGGCCGTCTCCAGCAGGCGGGCGTCGGTCACGCGGCCCTCGGCGTCTATGTCCATGACGCAGGAAAGCGTGAGGCGCAGGCGGTCGGGGCGGAGGCTGCAAAGATCGTCGGAAAGCTGGTGGGGGAGCATGGGGACGACGCGGTCCACCAGGTAGACGCTGGTGCCGCGGCGGAAAGCCTCCTCGTCCAAAGGGCCGCCCTCGCGGACGTAGTGGGCCACGTCGGCGATGTGGACGCCCAGGCGCCAGCCGCCGGAGGGAGCCGGCTCCAGGGAAACGGCGTCGTCGAAATCCTTGGCGTCGGCGCCGTCTATGGTGAAGACGGGGACGTGGAAATAGGTGGTGCGGCCGGCCAGGGCCGCTTCGGGGACTTCGTCGCCGAAGCCGCGGGCCTCCTGCAGGACGTCGGGCGGGAAGGCCTCGGGAAGCTCGTATTTGCGGACGATGGCCTTGACGTCCACGCCGGGCTCGTCGCGCAGGCCGAGGATTTCGCTCAGCACGCCCGCCGCGCCGCGGCTCGCGTCGGGCCAGACGGTGACTTTCACCACCGCCAGTTCGCCTTCCTTGGGAGACAGGCCGCCCCGGTCGAGGACCTTCACCGGCTCGCCGCCGATCTCGGGCATCAAAACGTCCGCGCCGCGCAGGCGCTGGAAAACGCCCACCACGGTGTCGCGCGCGCGCTGGAGGACTTTGAGGATTTCCCCCGACCGGCGCGCCCCGCCGCCCCGCGCCGCGGGAGCGCGGCCGCCGCCCGATCCCTCGGGCAGGACGCGCACCAGCACGCGGTCGCCGTCCATGGCCAGGCGCAGGGTTTCGGGCCCCACGTAGACGTCGGGCGTGCCGGGTTCCTCGGAAAGAACGAAGCCGAAGCGCCCGCGCACCTGCAGGACGCCCTCGGCGAAAATCTCGGGGGCTTTGCGGGCCGCCGGCGGCCGCGGCGCCTGCGGTTGGCGGGCGGGCGGACGGGCGGAAGAGGACGGAGCCGGCGGCTTGGGCGCGGGACGGTTGGAGTCGCCGCGGCCCGGCCGGCCGCCTTGAAAGCCGCGCCGACGGCGGCGGCTCACGAACGTTCTCCGGACGTGAAAGCGCAAAACAAGGTCGTAGTCACCGGGCCATTATAGGAATTCCGGAGGCTCGGCGCGGGAAGAGTTTTGGTTCGCGTTGAAAAAAACGCCTCGGCGGCGGTGTCCCGGGCATGAAGACGGTCCGCGGCCGGTCCGCTTCGGAGGCGCCGGAGCGCGCGAACGGGAACGCGGACGCCGCCCCCCGCGGCGCTCCGCCTGCGCGGGAACAACAATCAGGCGCGGCCGCCGGGCGTGCTTGGCTCGACGGAGAAGGCGGCTCCCGCGGGAACGGGCTGGATGTTCTTGAGCACCCAGCGAAGGTAGAGGGCCCCGGCGCCCAGGCCCGTCGCCAGGCCGCGCGCGCGCAAAAGCAAGGCGACCGCCAGACCCAGCTCCGGAGGCAGGCCGAAACTTTTAAAGACGAAAAAATATCCCCACTCCTGCAGGCCGGCGTTCCCCAACGACACGGGCGCCATGGCGATGACCTGCACCAGCGGCGCCGCCGCCAGAAGAATTGTGAACGGCACGTGGGCGCCGAAGGCGCGGCAGGCGGCCCAGGCGTCGATTGCGGCCAGCAGGGCGCACAGCAAGGTGAGAGCCGCGGCTCGAACCCAGAGCCCGCGCCGTCCGCTCCACGCCTGGAAAGCGGCTCTGAGTTCCACGACGCGCAAGACGGGGCCCGGCAGGCGCCCTTTCCATGTCGTGAGCGGGGACCGCGGGGCCAAGGCCGCCCACAGCACGATGAAAAATCCCACCAGCACCGCCGCCAGAGACGCCGACAAGGCGCGGTTGAGGAAAAGCGGCGCGTTCAACGCCAAGCCCGCCAGCGACAGGGACAGCAGGACCGAAAGACCCAGGAACCTGTCCAACGCCGTGGAGGCGGCGGCGGCCCGCCAGCGGACGCGGTTCTCCTCGAATTCCCAATGGCCGAAGGCGCTGTAGGGCCGCAGGAAGTTGAGGAACCGCCCGGCCAAGTAAAGCTCGAACAGCGCCCAGAAAGATTCGCCCGTCTCCCGGATTTTTAGAAACGCCCGCCAACGCAGGAACCCCGCGTGGAGGACGGCCGGGCCCAAGAGGAACGAGAGCGCCATGAAGACGGCGTCCGCCGACGCCAGCGCCTCGCGGAAATCCGTCCAGCGGGCCTTGCCGAGGACGTGAATCAGGAGAAACAGGCAGAACGCGCCCTTGAGGGCGAAAAGCCATTTGTCGTTTTTCACGCGGACGGCGAGGGAGCGTCCCCCGCCTCCGACCGGACGCGGCCGGCCCATTTGGCCAGAGCGTCGGCCAAATCCTCCAGGTGGACGGGCTTGGCGATGTAATCGTCCATGCCGGCGTCCAGGCATTTTTCCCGGTCGCCCTCCAGGGCGTGGGCCGTCATGGCGATGACGGGCACGCGCCGGCCGCCGCGCCGCCGCAGTTCCCGCGCGGCGCTGTAGCCGTCCATGCGGGGCATCTGGCAGTCCATGAGCACCACGTCGAAACGCTCCGCCGCCAGGGCGTCCAGGGCCTCCAGACCGTCGGAAACGGCTTTCGCCTTCACGCCCAGGGCCTCCAACTGAGCCAGCACCACGCGGCGGTTGACGGCGTTGTCCTCGGCCACGAGCACGGACAGGTTTTCCCACGGGCCGCGGCGCAATTCTCCGTCCACCGTCCCGGAAACCGGTTTCGCGCCGGCGCGGGCCTTGGCGAAAGGAATTCTCGCCCAAAATGTGGACCCCGCGCCGGGCCGGCTTTCAAACCCCACGGCGCCGCCCATGAGCTCCACGATCTGCCGCGAAATGGCCAGGCCCAGCCCTGTGCCGCCGTAGCGCCGCGTCATGGACAGGTCCGCCTGTATGAAAGGCTCGAAGAGGGCCTTGCCTTTTTCCGGCTCGATGCCGATGCCCGTGTCCGCCACGGCCAGGCGGACGACGACGTCGGGCTCCGTCTCGGACTCCAGGGAGGCTTCCACGCGCACCTCGCCCGACTCCGTGAACTTGATGGCGTTGCCCACGAGGTTCATGAGCACCTGGCGGAGCCGCTCGGGGTCGCCCTGCAGGGCCGCGGGGATCCCGGCCTCCATGCGGGCGGACAGACGGATGCCTTTGCGCTCGGCCTCCTCCCGGAACAGCACCACGGTCTTTTCCACCAGGCTCCTCAAATCGAAATCCTTCCGCGCCAAGGCCAGCTTGCCCGCCTCGATCTTGGAAAAATCCAAAATGTTGTTGATGACGCCCAGCAAGGCGTCGGCCGCGCCGCGCACGATCTCGGCGTATTCCTTCTGCCGGGGGTCCAGGGGCGTGTCCATGAGCAGGCCCGCCATGCCGAAGACGGCGTTCAAAGGCGTGCGGATCTCGTGGCTCATGTTGGCCAGGAACTGGGCCTTGGCCTTGGCCGACTCCAGGGCCTGGTCCCGGGCTTCCTCCAGTTCGGCGTTCAGCCGCACCAGCTCGGCGGTGCGCTCGCCCACGCGGCGCTCCAGCCCGGCGTTCAACTCGCGGATTTTCTCTTCGGCGCGCTTGCGCTCGGTGATGTCCGTCACGATGGCGAAGAAACCCTTCACCCCGCCTTCCTTGTCCACGTGGGGAACGTAGTTCACCAGCACATACCTCGTTCCCCCTTGACGGTAAGGCATCTCCGCCTCGTACTCCACGCGGCGCCCCGCCAGGGCCGCCTCCATGCGGGGGCGGATCACGGCGAAGGCCTCCTCGCCGACCACCTCCCGGATGGGCTTGCCCCGCAGGGCCCGCCGATCGTCGCCGAACCACTCCTCGTAGGCGCGGTTGTTGAATTGGTAGCGGCCCTCGGCATCCACGTAGGAGATGAGGGCCGGCAGGGAATCCGTCAGCAGCCGCAGTTCTTCCGCGGTGCGCCGGCGTTCCGTGGCCGCCGCCGCGATGGCCAGGGCCGTGACGGAGGTGACGCCCATGAAGGCCTGCAGGAACAATAGGGATTCGTTGGGGCCCAAGCCCGCGAATGGCCCGGAATCGCTCAGTGTCTTGTAAACGGCCAGGGCGGCCAGGAGGCCTATGACCGAGGCCGTTTCGCGCGGTCCGAACCGGAAAGCGGCCCACAGAACGGGCGGCAGGCAGAGGAAACCCAGCGGGTAATGCTCGCCCGGAAACAATCCGCCGAAAGCCGCCGTCGCTGCGGCCGAAGTGGCGGCCAGCAAGAGGCCCGCTTCCGCCCACTGCCGGCGGCTCCAGCCCGGACGCGGATCTCCCGCCCACAGCACGAGGACGGGCGTCAGCACGAGGGCGCCCACCATGTCCCCCATCCACCATGTCAGCCAGACGGCGTCGTAGTCCGCCCAGGCGGCGAAACCCCAGAGCCCGAGCGTGGAGGCGCCCACCGTGGCCGCCACCACCGCGCCGGCGGCGACGGCGAAAGCGAAGCGGAAAGTGTCGGAAGCGCGCAGGAAAGCGCGCGCCCCGCCGGCGAACCGATGCAACAGCGCCCAGGCCGCCAGAGGCTCCAAGGTGTTGCCCGCCGCGATGGCCAGGGAAGCCGTCCAGGATCCGGACGTGGTGACATTCACCAGGAAAGCGCCCAGAAAAACGCCCGGCCAGAAACGGACGCCTCCCAGCAGGAGCGCCGCCAGGGCGATGCCGGACGGCGGCCAGACCGCCGTGGCGCTGGCGTTGACGTGGGCCAATAGGAGGCCGGCCTTGCCCGCCAGCGCGTAAACCGCGGCCAGGAGGGCCGACGCGAGCCAGGCCCGCGCATCCCGCGGGAAGAAACGCGGTTCGGCGAAGGAGCGTGTCGTCGTCTCGGGAGCGGCGGGTTTGATGGCTACGATCCTCTCCTGACCCATATTCGAAGAGTCCTACGCGAGCGCCGGTTTTTGCGTTTTTTCCGCCCGCCCGTGCCGGCTCAGGACGGCGGCCAGCTCCGACAGCTCCACCGGTTTGGAGATGTACTCGTCCATGCCCGCCTGAAAACAGCGCTCCCGGTCGCCGGCGAGCACGTGGGCCGTGACGGCCACGATGGGGGTGCGGCGGCCGCCGTTTTCCGAGCGGCGGATCCGTTCGGCGGCCTCGTAGCCGTCGAGCTCGGGCATTTGGCAGTCCATGAGGATCAGGTCGTAACGCGAGCGCGCGGCGGCCTCCACCGCCTCCCGGCCGTTGGAAACGGCCTCGGCGGCGACGCCCAGGCGTTCCAACTGCGCCAGGAGAACTTTTCGATTGACGGCGTTGTCCTCGGCCACCAGGACCGACAGGGAAGCGAAGTCCTCCGCGCGCGGGGGCGGAAGGGCCGGGAGGCCGGGCGATTCCGCGGCGCCGTCCGCCGGCGCGACGGCCAGAGGCAGGCGGAACCAAAATGTGGAGCCCGATCCCTCCTCGCTTCGCACGCCGATTTCGCCGCCCATCATCTGCGTGAGTTCCTTGCAGATGGCCAGGCCCAGGCCCGCGCCGCCGTAACGGCGCGTCATGGAGGAATCCAGCTGGGAGAACGGTTTGAAAAGTTTGTCCCGGTCCGCGGCGGGAATGCCCGGGCCCTGGTCGGACACCTCCGTCAGCAAGGATATCTTGCCGCCGTTCGATGATTCGGCGCGGGCCGCGACCTTCACGCGCCCGCGCGCGGCGAACTTGACGGCGTTGGAAAGCAGGTTCACCAATATCTGGCGCACGCGTCCGTGGTCGCCCACCAGACGGGGCGGCGTTCCGGCCGCGACGGCCCATTCCAGCTCCAGGCCCTTTTCCTTGGCCTGCAGGCGGAAAAGGTTCAGGCAGCTTTCCAGCAGGGGCCCGAGCTCGAAGACGCCCGGTTCCAGAGACAGCTTGCCCGCTTCCATCTTGGAAAAATCCAGGATGTCGTTGATCACGCCCAGCAGGCTCACCGCGGAATCGTGAACGATCTTGACCTGCTCTTGGCGGCGGACGTCCAGAGCCCCGTCCATCAGCAGGCTGGACATGCCCACCACGGCGTTCAAGGGCGTGCGGATTTCATGGCTCATGTTGGCCAGGAACTGGCTCTTGGCGCGGACGGATTCCAGGGCGGCGTCGCGGGCCGCCTCGAGCTCGCGGTTGAGGGCCGCGGCCTTTTCCTCCGCCCGGCGGCGGGCGGTGATGTCGGTGAAAGTGGCCACGGCACCCACGACGTCCCCGGCCGCGTTGCGGATGGGCGCGCAGCCCATGAGGAGGTCGTAGGCGGTGCCGTCGGGCCGCAGCATGCGGACTTGCTGGCCCGCCGCCGCCTCGCCGCGCAGGGCCCGGGTGACGGGCCAATGGTCGGCGGGCATGGGCCGGCCGTCCGGATAATAGACGGCGCCCCAATCGCCCGGGGGCAGGTCCAAGGTCCGCCCGTCGGGATCCAAACCGGCCAGCCGGCGGGCCGCGGCGTTGACCAGGGTGCGGTTGCCGCGCCGGTCGTAGACGATGACGCCGTCGGCGGCCTGTTCGAGCACCGCCTGCAGCATGGCGGTCTGGGACTCCAAGGCTCCCTGAATTTTCTTGGCTTCCGTCACGTCCTGGGTGGTCCCCACCATGCGGACGGCGCGGCCGTCGGCGTCGCGGATCACGCGGCCCCGCGTGCTCAGGAACCGCGCCTGCCCGTCGGGCCAGACGATGCGGCGCAGCAACTCGAAGGGTTTTCCGTCCTCCAGCGCCCCGCGGACGCGCTCCCTCTGGGCCTGCCGGTCCTCCAGCGGAAGTTTTTGCAAGTAGGCTTCGTACGTCATGGGCCCTTCCCGCGGGGACAGGCCGAAGATGCGGTAAAGCTCGTCGGACCACACGATTTTGTCGGAGGCGATGTCCCACTCCCAGTGGCCGAGCTGGGCGATCTGCTGGGCCTCCTCCAGCTTGTCGTTGAGCTCGCGCACGCGCTCCAGGGTGTTCTTGAGCTCGTCGTTGACGGTGATGAGCTCCTCGTTGGCGCTTTGAAGCTCTTCCTTGGCGGTCTCCAGCTCCTCGTTGGTGCTCTGGAGCTCCTCGTTGGAGGACATGATCTCCTCGTTGGCCGCCCGCAGCTCCTCGTAAGCGGTGTCCTTCTCGCGCAAAGCCTTGTGCATGTAGTCCCGCGCGGCGGAAAGCTCGCTTTCCAATTGCTGGGCGTAGAGCAGAACTTCGTCGGCGGCCTTGTCGGAGCGGGCCGGCGGGGCCGCCGGCGCGCGGGCGGCCTCGACCACCTTGAAAAGGACCATGTAGCGGCGGGCGCGGCGCAGGGGCCCGGACAGGGGCGTCACGCGGCATTCGTATTTCCGCAGGCCGCGGGCTCCGGCGCGGAGCCAATGGCGGGCGGCGGGCCCTTTGCGGCGGTCCGCCTCGCGCGCGGCTTTCTCCACCACCGCCGCCAGCCCCGGCCGCCCGACCTTGCGCAGGTTGAAGCTGGGGCTGCCGGAGAAGGGCGCCAGGAACGGCTCCAGGGGCCCGCGCGAATGCAGGACCTCGAGCTCGGCATTGATGAGCAGGGCGGGGGGCGCGTTCTGGCTGAGGAGATAATGGTCCAGGGCCTCGCCGGGGGTGGCCTCGTTCCACGCGTTCGAGGGCGCCTTGGGGCCGGGGGTGGACGGCGAAGGGCCGCGGCCGCGCGTGGACCGCAAATTGAACGCGGCGGCCGAGACGGCGGCGGTCTTGCGGTAAAGGGCCAGTCTCTTGTCGGCCGTCTCGAACAGTTCCGGCGAACCCAGGGCGTTCTCCGACGGGCCCAGGAGCAGGAGGCCGCCGTCCACCAGGGCGTAGTGAAAAATGGACAGGACGCGGGCCTGGAGGTCCGGGGAGAAATAGATCAACAAGTTCCGGCAGCTCACCATGTCGAGGCGGGAGAAGGGCGGGTCCTGCGTGACGTCCTGCTTGGAGAAAAGGCACGCCTCCCGCAGTTCCCTGCGCACAAGATACTGGTCGTCCTTCTTGACGAAAAAGCGCCGCAGGCGTTCCGGCGCCATGTCCCGCAGGAGCGCCGCCGGATACGCGCCCTGGCGGGCCTTCTGCAAGTTGCCCTCGTGGATGTCCGTGCCGAAAATCTGGACGGCCGTGCGCCGGCCGCGCTCCTCCAGCAGCTCCAGCAGCGTCATGCCCAGCGAATACACCTCCTCGCCGGTGGAGCAAGCCGGAACCCAAACGCGGACCGTGTCGCGGGGCGCCTTGGCCGCCAGCACCCCGGGCAAAATCTTTTCGCGCAGGGCCGTCCAAATCTTCGGGTCCCGGAAAAAGCGGGTCACCGTGATGAGCAGGTCCTCGTAAAGCCTTTGGACCTCCGCCGGATGCTCCGCCAGGTGGCGGAGATAATCCTCCAGGCGGCGCATCTTCAGCATGGCCATGCGCCGGGCGACGCGGCGCTCAAGGGTTTCCTTTTTGTAAGCCGTGAAGTCCACCCGGGTCTGGGCGCGCAGGATGGCGTACATGTCGCCCAGCTTGATCTGGCGTTCCTTGCGCGCGCCCACGAAAGCCGACAGGGACTGCCCCCGGCCCAGGCGGGCCAGGGCCTCGCCGATGCGCTCCGGCGGCAAGACGTAATCCGCGAAACCGCTGTCCAGGGCGCTCACGGGCATGCCGGAAAAACCCGCCGAGCCGGCGTCTTGCGCGAAGGTGGCGCCGCCCGCCTCCTTGATGGCCCGCAGGCCGCGCGAACCGTCCTGCCCCGTGCCGGACAGAACCACGCCCGCCGACCGCGGCCCGCGGTCCGCCGCCAAGGAACGGAAAAAGTGGTCGATGGTCGCCAAGCTATCGGCGCGGGGGGACAGGCGGAGCCTTCCCTCCCGGATGGACAAATGCCGCCCCGATGGAATCACATAGACCCGGCCCGGCCGCACCGTTTCGCCGTCCGTGATCTCCGCCACGGGCAGGTCGGTCTCGCGGGACAGGATCTCCGCCAGCAGGCTTTTGCGGTTGGGATCCATATGCTGGATGAGGACCAAGGCCAGAGGGATATCGGCGGGCAGGGGGCGCAACAAGGCCTTGAAGGCGTCCAAGCCGCCGGCGGAAGCGCCGACGCCGGCGATGTAGAAGGGGGCGCGGGGAGATGTTGTTTGAGCGATGGGTGGTGTGGTGGTGTCTTTTGGCATTCGGCCTGAAAGCGTCACCAGAACCGCGTTTGCCGCGCCTCGCGGCGGGTCCGATCCGCGGGAGCGAGTCTCTATTTTAGCAATTCGAACGCGGCCCCGCAAACGCCGGGCCGTCGGAATTACAGGCGGTGCCGGTGGCGGGAGACGAAGCCGTAGATTTTTTCCGAAAGCGCCGCGAAAAAAGGCGCGCGCTCGTAGAGCCGCAAGAAAGGAATGCCGGCCGGAACCAGGGCCAGCGTACGGTAGGCGGCCTCGGCGCCCGAAGTCACGCTCCCGTCCGGCCCGATGAGCTGGATGGATTTTTCAAAATCGCCCCGCGGAATTTCCGGAAAAATGGCGGCGGCTTCCTGGTAGGGAGCGTAGTCCGCGCGGCTCTTGGTGACGGCGCGGAGGCGGCGGGCCCAGCGGCGGCAGAAAGCGCAATCGCCGTCGTAGACGAGGAGCGGGCGGGGCGGCGGGGCCGAAACCCGGCGCGGGCCCGGAGGTTCGCCGCCCGCGCGGCCGCCGCCTTTGGGCGACGGCGCTTCCCCCTGGAAGCTCACGGCGTCCGACGGGGCCGGGGCGAAAGGCCCAGCCGCCGCACCGCCGAGAGAAACTCCTCCCCGTTCATCTCCCAGTACGCCATGCGTTCGGAAGCCACCAATTCGCCCGCCTGGCCGTCCCCGGCCTCCCACTTGAGGAGGCGGCCCGGGGCCTCCGCTTCCTTATAGAAGGTCCAGCGGCGGCCCGAAACCGTCTCGACTTGATAAACCTCAGCCGCGAAGGAGCCCGCGGGAACTTGCAGGCGGACCGGCTCGGCGCGGCGAGAGAAAGAGGCTTTCTCCCAGCTCAGGGGCTTGTGGCCCAGCCGGGCCTCGGCCAGGGAGAGAAGGAGGGAGCCCTCGCGCCTTTCTCCCGGCGCCAAAAACGGCGCGGCCAGGCCGCGGGCCCAAAGAAAGAGGATATCCTCGCTCACGCCGTCGGGCGGGTAGGGCAGCTCTTCGCGGCGGTCGGCCTCGCCGTCGAAATAGCTGTGGGAATCGTGCCGGACGGACCGCGAACCGAAAAGCAGCTGGCCGTAGACGTGGCCGCACCACTCCTGGGACGTGAAGGACGCTTTCGCGGGCGATCCGGCGGGCCGCCCCGCCAAGGGCTTCAGCGCGACGAAGGCGCTGGTCATGAGGTTGTAATCGTAAACGCCCGTGGGAAAATCCAAAACGGCGTTGAGCTTGAGGACGGGAACCTCGTCGGACTTGGGGCGCCGGCCGGGATCGGCCTTGACGCGGAGGGACTTGGAAAAGGGCTCGGTCACGTAGATGAGAACCGCCGTGCCGCGGCGAAGCTCCCCGTAGCGCGGGTAAACCAGATCGTAGCCCGCCAGCTCGGCCCGGCCGTCGCCCCAGTGCTTCCAGAATTCGCGGTCGAAGGGCGCGGCCTGCAACGGCCCGAGCGCGGCCGACGCCAGAAGAACGGGCCAAGCGAGGACCAGGGCCCGCGCGACAAAGCGGCCCGCGCCGGCACAGTGTTCCCGGCACTTCTTTACCAATGCTGAGCCGTCATACCGGCGGGAGCCGGCGTCCGGGGTGTGAAATGGATTCTTGAAATCAGTTGTACTTCCTGGACCCCGGCCTTCGCCGGGGTGACGACTGCAAAGAGACTTATGAAACACATCCCTAGAGCCGATAGCCATAAGCCCACCGGGACGCCGAAGCTCCGCGGTTGCGCACGGAATGGACCGCCCGGGCCGGGACAAAAATTTCCTCCCGCGGCGCGGGCCGCAGAACGCGCCCCTGCAGCTCCAATTCCACGTCCCCCTCCAGGACCATGAAAAGTTCGTCGGCGTCGTGGACGTAATTCTCCCACGCCCGGCCGGCGGGATCGGTCCAGAGGCCGAAGCTGAAGCCCCGCCGGAGCCAGCCCTCCTCGACGTTTCGAACATCCAGATTCTTTTCGGCGGCTTTCGGCATGGGTTCCTCCCTCTCTCTATTTTGCCATTTTTCCGGGGAACGATTCCGGCGGCGACGGACGCCCGGCCGGCAAAAGGGCCTTGACAAACCTTCCATACGGGTGTATGGTATCCCCATGGACGCCCGCCCAACGCCCGCGCAAGCTAAAATTTTTGATTTCGTCGCCCGGCAGGTGCGGCGGGAAGGATTGCCCCCCACGGTGCGGGAGATCGCCGCGGCTTTCAAGGTGAGCATCGGCACGGTGCAGGACCACCTGGCCGCGCTGGAGAGAAAAGGTTTGCTGAACAAAGCGCCGGAGAAGGCCCGCGGGCTCCTCATCCCCCTCAAGAGCGACGCCGCCCGCCAGAGGCGCCTCCCCATCCTGGGCCGCGTGCCCGCCGGCAACCCCATCGAAGCCATCTCCGACGTGGCCGACTACCTTTCCGTGGACGAGGAGATCGCCAAACGGGCCAACTTCGCCCTGCGCGTGAAGGGCGACAGCATGCACCCCCGCATCGAGGACGGGGACATGGTTTTGGTGCGCATCACGCCCACGGCGCAGGACGGCGACATCGTGGTGGCTTATTTCCAGGAGGAGGGCGAGGCCACCGTCAAACTTTTCCGCCGCAAGGGCGCCGATCCTTATTTGGAGCCCATCAACCCCAAGTATTCCCCCATCACGAAGCCCTTCTCCATCCTCGGCACCGTCACCAGCCTCATCCGCCCCAGCCTGCGCTGAATCCCGCCGCGCGGCGCGCCCGCGAATCAGCGCCGCGCATCCGACGTTTCTCCGCGTTTCGGCGAGGCGCCCCGGCGGCCAAATCGGCGGCGCGCGCCCGCCTCAAAAACCGGCGTTGCCGCCCGGACCCGGTTTGCGCCGGGTGGCGGAGCGAAGGGACTTAAAGCCTTCTCAATAACCCCATGGGAAGCTGCCGCTTCGTTTTTCAGCCTGCGCCTTCGCGAAATTTCCGTTCTATGCTTCGTCGAGTATGCTGGGGAAAATTCTGCTCGGCGCGGCTCGAAATCCAAAGGTTCGGCCCTGAGGCAGTCTCTTATGACAAGCCGTGGTGACGCTTAAATAAGCGCCTTGGCTTTTGGGGCTGTCATGGCGAGCCGAAGGCTAAGCCATCCCAGGTTTCGCCGGGGCCGGGACGATTCTTCGTGCGCTGAAACCTGGGATGGCTTCGTCGCAAACAACGCTCCTCGCAATGACAGATGCCAAGAGGCGCTATACACACAGCGCTAGCGGCAGATGATCTGGAACGTCACGTTCACCACCACCACGTTGCGCGCCCGGTCGAAGGTCCAGGACACGTACGCGGGAGAGAACGGCTGTTTCGCGCAGGCGCCCACGCAGGTGATGCGGTTGTAAACCATTCGGGCCCGGGCTTTGGCGCGGTCGATGTAGGGCTGGTAATCCCCGATCCCGACGGCCCCCGCCATGAGGTCGGCCTCTTCGTGGACAACGTTCACCCAATAACTTTTTCCGCAGGCCAGCGTGGTGGTCGTGGAGGTGGACGAGCCCACCTCGACGATGGTCTCGCCGCGCCGGGGCGTGCCGGCGGGCAGGGCGCCGCCCTCGCCGGGCAACGCCATCTGGCCCGTGGACGCCGCGGGCAGTCCGCCGGCCAACCCCGGCGGCACGGGAGCTCCCGCCTCGGGACACATCACCGAGGCCTTGATGGTGGAGAACGCCTCCCGCGGGCCGGCGCAGGCGTGCTCGCGGTAGCGGACCCAGCTTCGGGCCGGGGCGCAGGCGCCGGGGCACCGCACGGCCGCCACGCTCTCCGACAGGACGTCGTTGGCGCGGATGTCCAGGTCCGTGAAGTTGTACCCCGGACCGCAGGGTCCCTTGCGGGAAACCTTCAATTCGATTTTGTATTCCTGGCCGCAGGGCAGTTCCTCCAACGGCGGGCTCGTCAGAACGGTCTGCTCGATGTCCATGCGCGCCGCCGGCCGGCGGCCGCTGTGGCCGGGCTTGCTCGTGTCGCCGTCGCAGCCCGCCAAAAAAAATCCTCCCAGAACCAACGCTCCCGCCACCGATATCCGATCCGACAAACCCATCATGACGATCTCCTTTGGCGCGGCCCTTGCCGCATGGAATTTACCGCCCTAGGGTAGCAAATCTCGGCCTCGGGATCGCGCCGGGCGGCGGCTTCAGGGGTTGAAATCGGGGCCGGACCGCTTACACTTAAGAGGGAAAGACGAGACGCATGTTCGGGAGGGGGCATGGCCGAAGGCCTGGAGTCCCTGGGAAGCGCCTGGAGCGGAAAAGCGGCCGTCGCCGCCCTGTCGGCTTCGCGGTCCGCCGACGCGGCGCGCCTGCCGGACGGTTCCTGGCTGATGCGTTACACCCTTTTGAGCCGCGTCATGGGCTGGGTGTTTCTCGCCGTCTTCGGCTTGATGGCGGCGGGCCCCGCGGCGGCTTATATTAAAAAGCCCGGCCTGGAGAGTTTCCGCACCCTGGTCTTCTGCGAAATCGTGTTCGGCGGCCTCGTCGCGCTGTCCGTCTATTGCATCCTGGCGGCGCGGAGCCGGATCGCCATCCTGCCCTGGGGCCTGAGGTTCGACCGGCCCCTGCGCGCGCCCATCACGCTCCATTGGCCGGAGATCCTGGACATCTCTTTTTCCCGCACCCAGCAGGCCCTGCTGTTCCGGCGGCAGGCCGGCCGCCGCCTGAAGATTTACGTTTACTGCATGGACGGCGCTTCCCGCCTGCGCGCGGCCCTGGAAGCGAACGCGCCCGCTCCCTGGGCCCGCTCCCAACTGGCCGACGATCCGGAATTCTCGGTCCTGGTGCCGCGACTCAGCGCAGTCGACCCTCCCTCCGGACCTTTCCGTGAGAAACCGCGCCCGCCGCGCTAAGCGCCCGTTATTTCCGGCGGCGCATCAGCCGGTCCAGGCTCCAGTCCCCGCCGCCGTAGGCCGCGAACAACAGGAAAATGAAGCACAGCAGGACGGCCGGCTCGCCGTGATTCTGGATGGGCCAAAAACCGCCGGGCTGGTGGAACTGGAAATAAGCCACGGCCATTTCCCCGGAAATGAGGAAGGCCACGGGCCGCGTGAAAAGCCCCAGCATGAGGGCGGCGCCGCCGTAAAACTCCATCACGCCGCCGATCCAGATTTGCGACATCACGGGCGGGTGGCCTCCATGCTCCGCCGGCACGCCGCCGAACCAATCGAAGATTTTCATCCCCCCCGCTTGAAGGAACAACAACCCGGACACCACCCGCAGCAAAAAGAACGCCGTCTGTTTCGCCCGCTCCATGGTCATGACGCGCCTCCCCGGCCTTCACAGGCCTCTTTCACTGTTGAGATGCCCGACTTTTGCATGTCCGGCCGATGGCTCGCATCACTTTTTCTAAGCGCATCGGGACTCTCTTCAAGAGCTTTCTGAAAACTCGTGGAAAAATTAAAAGCCCGCATGCCAAGCGACCGAAGCGCCCGCGAATCGGCTGCGACCGACAGAGTCGATCCAACCCGCGTCATCTTGCAGCTCGAGTTCATTTGTAAAGGAATATAACCATTTTATTATATTCTAATGAGTATAAATCAAACTGTGCAATGTTGAGAGTCTTAACGATATAAAACATCATGGTTATTTTTATATACTCGGGGCTGGTAAGCCCCCATGACAATCTCAGCGACTTGCCGATACGATCGTTTTGCCCTGCTCAAAACACCGACCAACCAGCGTCACGCCCCTGTCCGCCGTTCGAGCCGCGGAAGGCCGGGCGGGACTCCTCCCGCGCCGTATGCCGATCCTCGCCCCAGCCGCATTCTATTTAAAGATTTGCATTGACGTTTTCATGTCAACCCAGTCTTCCCGCGCTCTCAAAGCGCCCCCGTGCGCGTGGCGGCGCTGGGAAGAGTCCGGGAAGCATGAGAAGCCCCGAACAGATTCCGCAACATGAGGCCCGCCGGGAGCCGGCGCCTTTTGGAAAATCGGCGGCGGCGGGCGATGCGGCTGTTGGAACAGGGAACGTCGTTCCGGTCCGCGGCCGCGGCCACGGGCGCCTCGTTAAGCTCGGTCGTTCGCTGGCGGCAAGCTTACCGCCGGGGCGGGGCGGCCGCGTTGCGCGGGCGCCCCTCTCCCGGCCGGCCCGGCCGCCTTTCGCCCGCCCAGCGCCGGCGGCTCGGCGCCGTCCTTCGCAAAGAAGCGCCGCGCGGGCGGCCTTTGAAGCTCGTCGGCCGATTGATCGAGAGAGAATTCGGCCTCCGCTATTCCCTCTCCGGCGTATGGCGGCTGACCGCCGCCGTTCTCAAAAGGAAGTTTCTCCCCCCAGCCCCCCGCTGACCGGCATCGCAAGATATCCATTGCCGGATGTATCCATTTATTAATAAAATATACATCGGTTTGGCCGCCGCTGCCCTTCCCTCCGCCCTCGCTGCGCGCAGAAACCGATAGGAGCGTTCCCCCATGAAAGTGCCCGCCCCGCCGACGCCGGACCGCCACGGTCGCATCCTGGTGGTGGAAGATGAGCCCACCCAGCGAGTCCTCCTGAAAAAATACCTCGGTTCCAGATGGGAAGTCGACGCCGCGCCCGACGCCCGGCAGGCGCTCGCCGCCGCCCTCGCCAAACCGCCCGACCTCCTGCTCGTGGACCTGGTCCTGCCGGACCAGGACGGCCTGGAGTTCGTCAGCAAGCTGAGGCGGCAGGGACTGACGGCCCGCGTCCTTTTCCTGTCGGGCTTGCCCCGCGAGGAGATCGGGCCCCGCCTCGGCTCGGACGATTACATGGCCAAGCCCTTTCGCCGCAAGCAGCTCCTGGACCGCGTGTCGGCCTTGCTGGCCGCGACTTTCGCGGGAGGGGGCCCCCCCGCCCCCTTCCGCGCCGTTTTGCCGGAAGGAAACCCGGACGGATTGTGGTCCTGGGAACCGGACGGCGGGACTTTGGCCGTGACCGGAGCTCCTCGATCCTGGCTGGGATGCTCCGCCGGCGCGCACCCGCGCCTGCGGAGCGTGTGGCAATGCCTTTCCGAGCCGGACCGGCAATGGCTCCGCCGCGCCGCCAAGACGGCTTTGAACCCGGCCATCCGCCGGCCCTTCGCCGTCGAGTGCCTTTTCATGGGCGCCGACGGCGGGCGGCGCTGGGTCTCCATCAAAGGCGGCGCGCTGTTCTCGGGCCCGGGACCGGAGGCCCGGCCGCAACGGCTCATCGGCACGGCCCAGGACGTGACGGACAGGAAGCAGGCCGAACGCCTCGTCCGGGAGCAGGCCAGCCTCTTCGGCCTGGCGGACGACGCGGTCGTCTTGACCGACGCCCGCGACAAGATCATCGCCTGGGAGGGAGGGGCCGAGAAGATGTACGGGTGGACGCAGGAGGAAGCGGTGGGCCGAACCTGCGGGCGGCTTTTGCGGACGATCTATCCCCTGCCTCTGGAGGCGATCAAAGACCGGGTGGACAGGCACGGATGCTGGCAGGGCCTTCTCCGGCAGTTCCGCCGCGACGGGGAGCCCGTGGAGGCCGTCAGCCGGTGGACGCCGGCCCGGAAAACGAAAGACGGCCGCACCCTTTACGTCCAGATCAACACGGACGCCTCCGCCCGACGCCGGGCCGTGGATCGGATCATTTCCGCCAGGATCCAGGCCGAGGAAGGCCTGCACGAGCGTTCGGTGGTCCTGGACCGCCTGAACGCGCGGCTGTCGGAAGCGCGCCGCCAGGCCATGGACGCGGCGCTGACGAAGGCGCGCCTCCTCACCAACGTCAGCCACGAGTTGCGCACGCCGCTCAACGCCATCATCGGCTTGTCGTCCCTGCTGTTGGATTCGCCTCTGACGCCGGAGCAAAAGGACCACTTGGAGACCGTCCGCCGCTCGGGGGATTCCCTTCTGCGGCTCATCCAGCGCCTCTTGGAGGTGGCGGACACCGGGCGCGGATCGTCCCGGCCGCGGCTGCGCGCCTTCAGCCCCAGACAACTCGTGCAGGCCACGACCCAGCTTTTCGGGAGCCAGGCCCGCGAGAAGGGACTGGCTCTCACCTGCCGGCTGGATCCCCTTCTGCCCAAGCGCGCCGTGGCGGACGAAACCGCCGTCGGGCGGGCCCTGGAGATCCTGCTGGAGAACGCCCTGAAGTTCACGGACAGGGGCGGCATAGACGTGCGCGCCGCGCTGAAGGAAGAGGAAGGCCGGCGCTGGATGAGGGTGGAGGTGGCCGACACGGGAATCGGCGTGCCGCCGGACGATCGAAAAAGGATTTTTCTTCCCCTGACCCAGGGCGATGAATCTATGACGCGCCGTTTCGGAGGGGCGGGCCTGGGGCTGGCCCTGGCGCGCCGGGCGCTGGAGCGCACAGGAGGGCGGCTGGATTGCGCGGCGACCGCGGAAAGAGGCGCGCTTTTTTGGTTCGAATCTCCGCTGGAGGCCGCTGCCTTCTGAACTCGGAGCCGCGCCTCCGGCGGCAGCCGTCAGCTAACAACTCATCTCGTAAATTGATTGCGGGCTGCGGTTCCAGCTTTCGGCCTGCGCCTCAGCGGTCCCCGCTCACATACCGCGACGGAGCAGGCTCCCCTCGGCCTGCGTCGGCTCAGCTCGAGATCTGCAATTTCTCTCCATACTCATCTGTGAGATGAGTTCTAAGCTTTAAGCTTCCCCCCTCTGCGCTTCGCGGGCGGCCGCGCCGCCGGTTTGGCGCGCTTGGCGGCCGGAGCGCCGTTCTCACCCGGAGAGCGCGCTTTTCCCTCGGCAACAACCACCTTCCGCCGGACCCATTTGGAAAGAGCCGCGGACAAATCCTCAATGTGCACGGGTTTGGCGATGTAATCGTCCATGCCGGCGGCCAGGCATTTCTCCCGGTCGCCTTCCATGGCGTGAGCGGTCATGGCGACGATGGGCGTGCGCGAGGCGCTCTCCGTGCCGCGGATTTCCCGCGTGGCGGAGTATCCGTCCAGGACGGGCATTTGGCAGTCCATGAGGACCAAGTCGTAAACGCGCCGGGACATGGCCTGCACGGCCTCGCGCCCGTTGGCAGCGCAATCGGCCTCGGCGCCGAGGGACCGAAGTTGGGCCAAGACCACCTTTTGGTTGACGGCGTTGTCTTCCACCACCAGAATGCGCGCCCCCTTCGGCGTCCGCCCGGGAGTGGAGTCCGGCTTGGCGATCACGTTTCCCTCTGACGGCTGCTTGAGGGGAACTTGGAGCCAAAAGAGAGAACCGCCCTCCGGCAGGCGCCGGGCTCCGATGGTTCCGCCCATGAGCTCGACGATCTGCTTGCTGATGGCCAGGCCCAGGCCCGTGCCGCCGAAGCGGCGCGTCATGGTGGGGTCGGCCTGGATGAACGGCTCGAAGATGCGCTGCATGTCCTCGTCCGGAACGCCGACGCCGGAATCTTCCACCTCCACCCGCAATATGAGCCCGGCTTTACGGGACTCCGCCTCGGCGCGGACGGCCACGCGTCCGGCGTCCGTGAACTTCACGGCGTTGCCGACGAGGTTGATCAAAACCTGCCGAAGCCGCTCCGGGTCGCCGCGCGCGGCGGCGGGAAGGCCGCC
>JBQTIM010000019.1:0-30135 GCA_052388135.1 Elusimicrobiota bacterium | reverse complement strand
GTTTTTTGGGACGATGCTTCCCTGGTTTTCTTGAAGAGGACGCCGGCGCGAAAGGAATTCATCCGACGCATGGAGTACGTTGCCGCCAGCCCCTACAACTTGGAAAAGATGGAGTACCGCCTGCGGTCCGGCGAGGCGGACCCTGCCCGCCTTCGGACCGAGCTGGACCGCCACGAAAAGGAGATCGGCCCTTCGCGCATCCGGAAGCGCCTCCGGGAACTCCTCGACTAGACGCCGCCCGGCTTACCGGGACCGCCGGCAGCGCGCCAGCTCCTCTTGGAACGCTTTTTCATCCAGCCGCAGAACCGCCTTGGCGTAAGGCCACAATTCCCGCCGGCCGTCCGCCGCCCGCCGGCGGCTTAAGAATCCTTCCAGCCACCTTTCCGCCCGCGCGGGTTCGCCGCGCAGCCTGAGGAGCGTTCCCGCTTGCAGGGCCGCCGCCGCGTAGTTCGGCTCCAGGCGCAGAGCCTCGCGGGCCGCCTCCGAGGCGCCCTCCAGGTTCCCCGCTTTCATCAGAACCTCGCTCAACTCCAGCCGCCAAAGGGCCTGGGTGGGATGCCGCTCCACGGCTTCCCGCAGAGCCGCCTCCGCCGCCGGAAGGTCCGGGGAGGACCTGTGGGAAAAATACAGGTGGGCCAAGTCCCGCCACGTCTGGGCCCGGCCCGGACAGACGCGCAAGGCCTCGGCCAGAAGATCCCGGGCGCGGCCCGGATTTTCCGGCCCGGCGGCGGGATGGGTCAATACCTCGGCCCGCTCCAAAAGAGGCTCCGCGTCCCAGGGCATGAGGCGGCGCGCCATGCCCTGTTCGCCCCGCGAGCGGGAGAACCTCGCCGCGGCGTCCAAGGCGCTGCCCGCCGCCAAGGCCGCGAAAAAAATTCCCAGGCCGATTCCCGCCGCGCGCCGCGCCCGAAAAAAAGACCGCCGGGCCGGCGGCCTTTTTTCTCCGCTCAGAAGCCCAGCCGCCAAGAGGCCCAGGGCCGGCGCCACCATGGGGAAATTGAACAGCGCGAAGACGGCGGCGGAAACCAGGGCGGCGCGCTGTCCCTTCTCCGCTCCGTCGAGGGGCTTGAAGGCGGCGAAACACAATCCGAGCCCGGCGATCAAAATCAAAGCTCCCGGAACGCCGACGTCGGCCGCGGCTTGGAGGTAATCGTTGTGGGCGAAGCGCGTGGAGAAACCGTAGCGGACCGCGGTCTCTTCCTGGGGGAGCGCGTGGGCGTCGTAAAGGGCGTCGAACCTTCCCGGCCCCCAGCCCAGCCACGGTTTGTCGGCGATACCCGCCAGGGCCGTTTGCCAAATATCCAACCGTTTAAAGGCCAGGGGGTCGTGGAACTCCAGGCGCGTTTCCCAGACGGACGCCGGCACCGCGGCGAAGGCCAGTCCGGCCGCCAGCGCGAACGCCGCCGCCCCCCGGGCGCGAAACCGGTCCACGGCCAGAACGAACAATCCCGCCGCCAGCGCGGCCGCCGCCGTGCGGGAGGACAGTTGCAGAACGGCCGCCGCCTGCAGGAACGCCGCCGCCAGCAGCCACCGGCGGGCGCCCGCCGTCCGCGCCGCGAGCGCCGATCCGGCCGCCACCAAAGTTCCCGCGCACAGCCAAAGGCCCATGTATTGTGGATTGCCCGGAATGAGGAGACGGGGACTTTCCTCCGCCACACGAGCGGCGAAGAGTAAAACCGATTGCACGATCCCCATCCCTATGACGAACCCGCGGAACAGCCGGCGATGCAGACGCCCCCAGCGCGCCGCGGCGATCCAACCGAAGCAGACCACCGCCCAGAGTTTGGCCAGGCTTAAAAAAGAAGGATAAGGACAGGGAGAACGAAGGGCGGAAAGAAGGCTCAGCGCCGCGAACGCGGCCAAAACCGGCCCCGCCGGATGGAGCAGAGGGCCCGCGCCCCGAGCCGCGAACTCCACGGCGCCGAAGGCCAACAAAAGGGCGGCGGCCAAATCCCAGGCGGCGGGAGATTTCCCGCCCTGGGCGGCGAAGACGCAAAACAGGACCGCCAGGGAGGCCGCGGAGAAAAAGCGGTCCCGGCGGGCGGACGGCGGATCAGCGGCGGAAGAATACTTTATAGGAGAGATAAACGACGAGGAAAAAAATCCCGGTCCGAATCAGGGAAATGGAGCCGGAATGGGCGAGGTCCGATCCCCCCTTGAGGCGAAGGGCCAGGCCGCCCAAAAGCGCGCCCAAGCCCGCGAAGGGAAGGACTCTGTCCAACAGGAGCTTCACCAAGGGGTTGGGTCCGGCCGATTTCTCCTCGGCGGCGGGGTTCACCTGCATCAACAGGATGGTTTCCATTTTTTTGACGGCGGCGCGGCACACGTCGTTGGCGGGATCCTTCTGCAGCCAAGCCCTGTGTTCGGCGGTCAGATCGTCCAGCTTGCGGGCCTTGGTGCCGGCCGCCAGCAGCGCGTCGTAGGCTTCCGCGTTGCGCGGCTCCGTTTTCACCGCCTGCCGGTACTGCTCCATGGCCAGGAGCAAAAAAGCCTGGCCGTCCTTGTCCCGGCTCAGGCCCTCGTAGGCGTGCCCCAGCTTCAGCCGCACTTCGGCCCGGGAAGACTGCTTGAGGGCTCTTTGATAAGCGCCCACGGCAACCTCCCACAATTGCCGGCGCGCCGCCTCTTCGCCTTCCCGCAGAATATACTCGAGGGGGATGTCGGACGGCGCCCGTTCCGGCGGCGGGGCCTGGGGTTCATCCGGAAAGGGGTTGTCGCTCACGCCGGCGAACCGGGATTAGTCGTGGACGATGGACGGCGTCAGGAAAATCAACAGCTCTTTGCGTATCTTCTGGTCGCCCGTGCTCCGGAAGAAAACACCCAAGACCGGGATGTCCCCCAAGAGAGGAACTTTCCGCTCGGTTTCGATCGTCTGGTCGTCTATCAGCCCGCCGATAACGAGGGTTTCGCCGTCTCGGATCAGAACTTCCGTCTCGGCCGTGCGCGTGGTGATCTGGGGCGGCGCGCCGGGGATGCTGACGCCCTTGACGGAGCTGACCTCGGGCTTCACGTTCAACCGGATGCGCTCGTTGGCATTGATGGTGGGCGTCACGTTCAGGATGATGCCCACGTCCACAAAGGTGACGGACTCCTGGGAAACGCCGCCGGCCCCTACCGTGGTTGTCGAATAAGGAATTCGATCGCCCACTTGGATGCGGGCTTGACGGTTGTTCAGCGTGATCACGCGCGGAGAGGATAGAACCTTCGTGGCGCTCTTGCTGACCAGGGCGTTCAACGTGGCCGTGAGGATGTCGGTGTTGTTGATCATGCCGAAAGTCAGAGCGGTGGCCGAGTTTCCGGGAAGGTTAACGCCCGTTCCGCGGGTCGGGCCCGGAGAAGGAGAAAAGGCGCTTTCGACGATATTGGTCACGCCCCCCGTCACAGGATCAACAAACCCTGTCGGAAAACCCACCTCGCCTATGTCGAGCGTGGTGGTAGCCTCAACTTCCCTCTGGCCGATGATTTTCCGGTTGTAGCCGGCGGGTCCGTCGCGGTTGATGTTGGAATATTCCCATTGGATGCCCAGGTCGAGGCGGTCGTCCAGGGCGATCTCCACGAGCTTGGATTCTATCAGAACTTGCTCCGGCTTCTGATCCAGCTCGGCGATGAGCCGCTCGGCGGCGGACAAACCTTCCGGCGTGTCCGTGACCACGATGGAGTTGGTGCGCTCATCCACGGTGATTTTCCCGTTGGGAGATATCCGGACGGATGAAATATGCTGCTGCACGTCCGACGCGTTGGCGTAATTCAGAACGAACGTTTTGTAGGTCGTCACGGCCCGGGACCTGTCCGCCGAAAGAGAAGCGGGGGTCAATATCCGAAGGATGTTGTCCCCCATTTGCTGAGCCACCAGGCCCTGCATGGCCAGGATGGTGTCGAAGGCCTGGTTGAAAGGCACCTGATCCAGGTGGATGGTGAGGAAACCCGAAACATCCCCTCCGTGGATCATGTTGATGTCGCTCATTTCCGAAAGGACCCGGATGACGTCGCGGATGTCGGCGTTCTCGAAATCAATGGTGACCGGCTGGCGGGGAAGAGCGGACAGCAAGTCCTTTCCCCGGCGCTTGCTTTTGCGCAAGGGAGCGCCCTGGGCCGCGCCGGCGGTGACCGAAGCCTCGGCCGCGCCGGACAGCGATTCAACGGCCTCCGCGCCGGAAAACCGGAGAAGGATGCTGCTTCCCTCGCGGGAAGCCTCGTAGGGCGCCTGCCGCAGCATGTCCAGAACGACCCGCGTCACCTTCTTCGGCGAATGGGTGAACTGGGCGCTGCGGATGCGTTTCAACAAGCCGCCGTCCACGGACGTTTCGCTGGGAGCGCGGCCGTGCAGCGTGTCGTAAAGCTCCACGACGAGGCGCGGCGGAGCCGAAAGCGGGAAGACTTTATAGCGGGTTTCCCGGTCGAGCTGGATGCGGAGCTGGTCGTTTTCAAAGGAGACAGCCTGGAGGCGGGCCTCCGGGACGGCCGAGCCCGCCCAGGAGGATTGAAACATGAGCGCCGCGCTCAAAACAAGCCTGGCCCCTCCCGAAAGAACGGCGCGACGGTGATGGAAAATTTGATTCATGGCAAGCTCCTCCTTGGGGACGGGCGGGCGGGGGTCACGGCTTGGATTTCCCCTCCTCGTCTTTGGGCTTCAGGCTCAACTCGGTGAGCTTGTTGTTCGGGCCGATCATCACCAAGCTTTTCTCCTTGACGATGCCGACGTAGCCCTGGACGGCTTTTTTCTTGGTGTTGAAAATTTTCCCTTCCTTGACGATGAAAGGCGCGCCGCCCGGCGTGCGGAGCAAGGCCATGCGGCCGCCCGGCCCCCGGATGATGCCTTTCAGTTCCACGGCGTTGGGGTCGAACTCGCCTTCCTCCGTGGGGGTCGCGGCCATCTCCACGAAGCCTTGTCCCGCAAGGGCGATGAACGGATCGCGAAAACGATCGCCCTGGTAAACGTAGACGGGCGGCGGAGGGGAGACGGGAGCCGCAGCCGCGGGATCCGCCGCCGCAGGGGATCCGTTTGCCGCCGGCGCCTGGGCACTGGCGGCGCCGGACACGCACAAAGCCGTCCCCAGGCCCCAGAAGACGCCCACGGCCAACAGGCGCCTCCAGCCCGCACGGGGAAACGGGCCGGTCCGCCTCAAGGTCTGTCGTGATGTTTTTTTACACTTCATCGCGCTATCCTTTAAATGTGTAAGCCAAAAGGGTGAAGGTTCCGCTGACCGTCTGCCCCTTTTTGGTAGAAGTCGTTAAACTCAATCCGCGGGAACTTAGAATACGTTCCTGCAACCCCAAGGCCGCCAGAAATTTCCCCAGGGGATGGAAATGACCCACCACGTTCAGGGAGATAGGCACCTCGCTGAAATACTGCTCCTGCCGCTCCGCCCCCGGCGCGAAACTCGTCACGGAAATGCGGTGCTTAATGGACTGCTCCGTCACGATCCTCAAAATTTCCTGCAAACTCTTTTGCTTGGGCAGGCGCTTTTCCGTCTCCCCCACCTCCGCCAGGAGCGTTTCATAATCTTTTTGAAGCTGCGGCAGCCTCTGGGCCGTCTGCTTCATGGACTCCACCTTGGCACGCGTCTTGTCAAGCTCGCCGCTCAAGCGGGTGATTTTCTCGCTGGTGGGTTTCCAGCCGAAATTCCAATAGGCGTACAGGCCGCCCACGACGACCGCCACGGCGATGATGAGGGTTTGCTGCTGCTTTTTAGAGAGCGTCATGGCCGGTCAAACGTCGCTCCTTTGATATTTAAACGTGATGGAAAACATGAGGATGGGCGCCCGCCCCTCCTCGGCCTCCTGGGCGCTGATGGCGCCCAATTCCACGGAGGCGCAGTAAGGCGAAGCCTGCAGGTTCGTGAGCCAGTCGGCGATGGCAAAGTTCGATGTGGACTGGGCGTTCACCGCAACGCTCAACGATTCCGCCTGCTGAGGCGTGGTGGTGAGGCTCGTCACCCAAATCTCGGCCGGCAAGAGGGACATGAAATCCTCGAAGAACTTCGGATACAACAGGCGCCCCTTGAGGAGTCTCTGGATGATGTCCCGGCGCGCCTGCAGCTCGTTCTTGGTGCTCTGGAGCTGCTCCACCTGCTGGACGATGGCCTCGTATTTCCGCAACTCCTCGTTGGCGACGACCAAATCCCTCTGCAAGGCGTTGGCCTTGTTGATCCGCAGAGCCAAAACCGCCAGCAGCCCGGCCGCCGCCAGGACGCCCGCCGCCGAGGCCAGAACGGCCAGCTGCCTGCGGGTCTCGTCGGCGCGGATCTCCGCCGGAAGGAGGTTGATTCGGATCATGACGGAAGGGAACCGGGCAAGGCCCCGCTTCGAGACAAACTCTTCATCCCGCGTCTCCGTCCCGCCGCAAGGCCAGCCCCACGGCGACGGCGAACAAGGGCCTCATTTCCGGCGAAATTCCCTTGGCGCCCTCCACGCGGGCGAAGGGATCGAAAATCTCCACGGGCAGCCGCAGCTCCTGGCTGAAATAGGCCACCAAGTTGCCGAGCCGGCTGGTGCCGCCGGACAAAAGCACGCGGGCCACCTGACGGTCCGCCCCCTGGGACAGGTAGAAATCCAGGGACCTCTGAACCTCGGCCAGCAAGTCCTTCACCACGGGCAGCATGACCGTCGAAACTTGAAGGGCTTCCTTCTGATCGGCCGCCACGGCCTTCTCCCTCTCTTCGGGTGTGATGAGAAGCGTGGCCTTTCCCTTCATCTCTTCGGCCTGCTTCGGATCGCTCTGAAAGTTGCGCTGAAGCGCCTTGGTGAGCGTGTTGCCGGCGATGAAAACGTCGCGGACCACCTTGGAGACGCCGTTCTCAACGATGGTCATGGTGGTGACGGCCGCGCCGATGTGCACCAGCATGACCGTCTCGTTGGAGTTGGGCGCGCGGTTGGTTTCGTAGGCGTTCTCGAGGGCGAAAGCGTCCACGTCTATGACCGATGGGGTCAAGCCGGCCTGCTTGATGACGTCCAGGCGCCCGCTGATCAGCTCCTTTTTGGCGGCCACCAGAACGGTTTCCATCTTCTTCTGCCCCTCTTCCACCAAATCGCCCAGGACGTGGAACCCGATGTTGACCTCGGCGATGGCGAAAGGGATGTAGGGCTCGGCTTCAAATTGAATGGTCTTGGCCAGGTCGTCCTTGGACATTTTGGGGAACTTCACGTAGCGAACGATGACCGAGTTTCCGGAGACGGAGAAAACGGCGGCCTTCACCGAGTTCTTCTTTTGCTTTCCCATGAAATCTTGGAGCAGCTTGACGGCCTGGGTCTTCCGGTCGGGGCCGGGCACTTCGGGGGACGCGTTGGGGAGCGGCAGGTAGGCCCACCGGATCAGGCTGCGCTTGCCCGGGGGGCCCTTGATCTGGACGATCTTGATGGAGGTGGACCCCAAGTCCACGCCCAGGGCGTCCGTGGACTTGAACATCTGCAGGGGGTTCAGCTTTTTAACGGCGCTTCCAGCCATGAATTCCCTTCGCGGCCCCCGTCCTGTCCGACGGAAAGAGCCTCAAAGCTTCTTTTTCTTCACGCAAACGCCGAGTTCCCCTTCCGGAGGAAGGGTTCACTCGGCGTTTTCAATGCGAACCAAAAGCATTGTAATTATAGGTTACAGTTCGATTTTGTCAAGGGATATTTCGGCCCCCGCCGTTTTCCTCAATTCGCTCCAAAGGAAGGCCACCAATGGCGGAGATCGCGTCCGCAAAACCAGAATATCAACGCGCCGAGGGCCAAGAACGGCCCGAAAGGGATATAGGATCCCCGTTGAATCTTCTTCATGACCAGGAGAGAGCCGGCCCAGAGGGTTCCCGCCAGCGATCCCAGGAAGAGAGTGGCTATGACCCCCTGCCATCCCAAAAAAGCCCCCAAGGCAGCCATCAGCTTCACGTCGCCGCCCCCCAGGGCGTCGCGTTTCCAGATCGCCTTGCCGCCCAACGCAATGGCCACCATGATGGAAAAACCGAAAAGCGCCCCCAGGAGACCTTCCGCGGCCCGCGCCCCGAACCCGTACCCCAAAAGGGGATTGAACGGCGACGCCGCCAGACCGGCCGCCAGCAAGCTCAGCGAGAGCACGTCCGGGATGATCTTCAGTTCCAGATCAATGACGGAAATAACCAGGAGGTACCAGGTCAAGAAGGCCCCCAGGGCCCACATGACGGGTTGATTGCTGTAACGCCACACCAGGGCCGCGAACAAGGCCACCAGGAGCGCTTCCATGGCGGGATAGCGCCACGGGATGGGCCGCCGGCAGGAAAAACAGCGGCCGCCTAAAAAGATAAAGCCGAAAACCGGGATGTTGTGCCGCCAGCGAATGGGTTTGCCGCAATGCGGACAACGGGACGCCGGCCTGACGATGGACTGCCCGCGGGGAATGCGGTGGACGCAGACCGTGGCGAAACTCCCCAGAATCAGGGCGCAAACGGCTGCGAAAAGGTAAACGAAATGAGAGACGTCCATAGACACCTTACAACCAAGCTCCTCCCCGATGAAAGCCGGCCGGCGGCGGAAACGAACAGGAGGAGGCGGCTGGAGAGCCGCCTCCTCCTGCGATGGAAACGTCTTGGTCTTTAACGGCCTACCAGGTGCTCCAGGTGGAGCTCTTGGTGTCGGTGTGCGTGCAGTTGATGAACACGTGGCCGTCCGTGTTGGAGACGTACGCCCACGCGCCCGTGTCCCCCAGCACTGTAACGACGCCGTTGGTGGCGCCGTGGTTGCCGGGTTTCGGGATGCTGATGAACGGAAGTTGCTGAAGGTACTTGGTTCCGTTCGTCAAGGCCTCCCTGAAACCTGCCACCGAGTTGTTCGGGAACACCCCTTCCGAGTCGGAGTAATAGATGCTGACGGCGCTCCGGACCGAACCGAGGCTTCCTTTCACGGCCGCTTCTTTGGACTTTGTGACCAGGTCGGCGAACTTAGGGATGGCGATGGCCGCCAGGATACCTATGATAGCAACCACGATCATCAGCTCGATGAGCGTGAACCCCTTCGTATGCCGAATCTTATGCTTCTTCATGTGGATCACCTCCTTTGAAATAGCCGAGTTCTAGAGGCTGCGGCTTCCTACCAAGTGCTCCAAGTGGAGCTCTTGCTGTCCGTATGGGTGCAGGACACGACGACATGGCCGTCCGTGTTGGACTCGTAGGACCACTCGCCGGTGTCTCCCAGCGTGTTGACGATGCCGTTGGTGGAACCGTGCAAGCCGGGCTTGGGAATGCTGATGAACGGGATCTCCTGCAGGTACTTGGAGCCGTTCGTCATGGCCTGCAGCAGGCCCGATCCCGAGTTGTCCGGGAAGACGCCCTCCGTGTCGGAGTAGTAGATGCTGACGGCGCTTCGGACGGACCCCAGGCTTCCCTTCACCGAGCTTTCCTTGGACTTCGTCACCAGGTCGGCGAACTTAGGGATGGCGATGGCCGCCAGGATACCTATGATAGCAACCACGATCATCAGCTCGATGAGCGTGAACCCCTTGTCCGCCTGTTTGTAGTTTTTTAACATTTGCCTCACCCCCTTAAAGATGTGCCAACAGATTCCAAAAAGGCCCTCAGGTCTCGGGGCCCGAAACAACCCCCACAAGCGCTCTAAGTATACACGCCGGCGCGCCGCGCCGCAAGGGAAAAGAGGCGCCTCAGGCCTGTTTTCCGGCCAATTGGCCCAGTTCGAACATGGGGATGAACATGGCGATGACGATGCCGCCGATGACGATGCCCATGAAGACGATGACGATGGGCTCGATCATGGAGGTGAGGCCCTTGACGGCGGCGTCCACCTCCTGATCGTAAAAATCGGCGATTTTGGTGAGCATGGAGTCCAGGTTGCCGGTTTCCTCGCCCACGGCGATCATTTGGACCACCATGGGCGGGAAAACGCCCGATTTCTTGAGGGGGTCCGAGATGCGCTCGCCCTCGCGGATGGATTCGCGGGCGTTCATGATGGCCTCTTCGATGACCTTGTTGCCGGCGGTCCGGGCCACCGTTTCCAGGGCCTGCAAAATAGGCACGCCGGATTTGACCAGCGTTCCCAATGTGCGGGTGAACTTGGACACGGCCACCTTCTTTAAAAGGGCTCCGAAGAGGGGCATTTTGAGGACCTGCGTGTCGAATATTTTCCGGCCGGACTCGGTCTTGATCCATCGCTTGCCGAGGAAGAACAACCCGACGGGAACGCCCAGGCAGATGTACCATTTCTCCTGCAGGAACTCGGAGATGCCGATGACGATGCGGGTGGGCAGAGGCAGCTCCGCGCCGAAACCCGCGAAGATTTCCTTAAACGTGGGGATGACGCCCACCAGGAGAAAGATCGTGACGGCGCCGGCGATGGTGCAGACCACGGCGGGATACATCATGGCGCCTTTGACCTTGCGCCGCAGCTCCTCGGCGGATTCCAGGTATCCCGACAAGCGCTCCAAAATCGTGTCCAAAATGCCGCCCACCTCGCCGGCCTTGATCATGGCCACGTAGAGCTCGGTGAACACGTCCGGGTGCTTCTTGAGCGCGTCGGCGATGGAGAAGCCGGCTTCGATGTCCTCCTTCACCTTGGTCACCACGACCCTGAAAGGCGGGCTCTCGATTTGCTCCAAAAGGATGTTCAGGCCGTTCACCAGCGCGACGCCGGCCGAGACGAGGGTGGACAACTGGCGGGAAAAGAGAACGATGTCGCGGTTGCCCACGGTGGGTTTGAGAGGGTTGTACTTTTGCAGGGCTTCCAAAAGCCCGGGGACGCTCTCATTGATTTCAGTGATGATGAGCTTCTGGGCGCGAAGGCGGTCCAGGGCCGTGCGCTGGTCGGGAGCCTCGAACACTCCTTGCGTGATGGTTCCCGCGGGGGTGCGGGCTTTATAGGCGAATTCGGGCATGGTTCCTCCTGGGAACGATCCTACAAGTCATCCGAAAACCTCTCGTCGGAAGCGATTCCGATTTTTCCGGCCTGCGGCTTCGTTGCTCGTCGGTTACAGGCCGCAGAGGGCCTGCGCCCTTCTCGAGCCTCGCCTCGGCGCGGAAAAATCGGTCTCTTCCTCGACGATAGGTTTCCGGATGACTTCTAAAATGAGCCGGTCTCGGGCCGGCGGCGATTTCCTTCGTCATCGGGCTCCGTCGCCCGCGACTGTTTCAAAAATGGTCCGGGCCAGCGCGGCGTGGCCTTCCGCCGACAGGGCGGCGCCGTCGAAAAAAGCGTCCAAATCCAGGGCGCGAGCGCCCGGCGGCGTTTCCGCTTCGCTTTGCGGAACGAAGACGTGCAGCTTCGTGCCCCGCGAAGCGGCGTAGGCGCGCGCTCTCGGCAATAGGTCCGGCGGGACCGTCCGATCCTGGGCGTCCCCCGCCTTCAAGTAGGCGCGTTTCATACGGGAAAGGACCCGCGAGCGGTCCGTCCAGGCGGCGGCCCACGAAGGCAAAGCCAGCCAGGTTTTCAGGCGGCCGGGATCGAAAGACGCCGCGCCGTCCGGCCGGCAGACCCACGCCAGGGCGTCGGGCCGAAACCCGTCTTCCGCCCGCACGTAGAAGGCCCATTGATCTTCGGGCGAGTAGCCCCACAGGCCGCCGTTCAACACTTCGGCGTCGGAGTAGCCGGCGGGCGGACGGTCCCTCAAGGCCGCTTCCAGAAGGCGGGCCGCGGTGCCGTCCTGCGGAACGCCGTCTCCGAAAACTTCCGTTCCCCCCAGAACGAGCAGGCGGTAGGTTCCCGAAGGCTTGGGGATCGCCGCCTCGCGGTCGCGCAGACCCAGGCTGTTGGTCCTGTACTCGACGCCTCGGCGCGTCCAAAGGGACGAGGGGGCCGGCGAAAAAGGCAATCCATCCACGACGGCCCGCCGCAAGGGCGGATCGGCATCGGGGCGGCTTCTTCGGCCTTCCGAGAAACGGAGGAACGCCTCGGCGCAGGCCAGAGCCGCCGCGGCGGCGGCGAACGTCCACAAAACCGTCCGGAGCGGGCGGCCGCCGGCGCGGGACGCGGGAGGGTGAGAGGCCTCCCCGCCCATGGGAACCGGGCGGCGCGACTGCGGAGGCGGTGAAAAATCATGGGACGCCGGCACGGCCGCCGGAGCGGCGGCGGCGGGCGGGGCCGCGGTCGCCGGCGCGGGGGCGGCCTCGAAAACCCGCTCGCCCGCCAAAGCCTGGGCCACTTTCCTCCTCAGGTCCTCCCCCTGGAACGGCTTGCGCAGGAAGCCCTTCACGTTGGCCTCATTCTTGATCATGCTGACGGTGGAGTCGTCGAAGGCCTTGGCCGTCATGGCGACGACGGGGATGTCCCGCGTCTTTTCGTCGCCTTGCAGCGCCCGCACCACCTCGTAGCCGTTCATGCCCGGCATCATGATGTCCATCAGGATGACGTCGGGCTTGTTCCATTGGGCCTTGGCCACGGCGGCGTCGCCGGCGTGGGCCAAAACCACCTCGTACTCTTCGCTGAGGACGTCTTCGATCAAGGAGGCGATGTTCTTCTCGTCCTCCACCACCAGGATTTTCTTGCGGCCCTGGAGACCCAGGTCCAGGACGACTTGGCCGGGCTCCCGCGGCTCCTGCACGGCGGTCAGTAGCTGGCCGCGGCCTTGGGCAGCATCTTCTCGAGAGCCTCCGCGTCCGTGGAGTTGCCGAGGGCGGTCTCGTAGCTGATGAGGCGCTTGTTGTAAAGGTCGAGGAGGCTTTGGTTCAACGTCTGCATGCCGAATTTGGCGCCGGTCTGCATGGCCAGGTAAAGCTGCTCCACTTTGCGCTCGCGGATCAGCGCCCGCACCGCCGGCGTGACCATGAGGACTTCCGAGGCCAGGACGCGCCCCGCTCCCGACGAGTGGGGCAGGAGGGATTGGGAAAAGACCGCCTGCAATGTGAGGGAAAGCTGGGACCGAACCTGCTCCTGCTGGTGCGGCGGGAAGGAGTCCAGGATGCGGTTGATGGACGTGGCCGCGTCGTTGGTGTGCAGGGTGGCGAAGACCAGGTGGCCCGTTTCGGCGATGGTGAGGGCGGCCGAGATGGTCTCCGGGTCCCGCATCTCGCCCACCAGGATGATGTCCGGGTCCTGCCGCAGGACGTATTTGAGCGCCGTCACGAAGCTGTTGGTGTCGTGCCCCACCTCGCGCTGGTTGATGATGGACCGCTTGTGGAGGTGGAGATACTCGATGGGATCCTCGATGGTGAGGATGTGGCTTTGCCGGGTGTCGTTCAGGAAGTCGATCATGCTGGCCAGGGTGGTGGACTTGCCCGAGCCCGTGGGGCCCGTCACCAGGATGAGCCCCCATTGGATGCGCATGATCTCGTGGACGGCCGGCGGCAGGCCGAGCTCCTCGAAGGTCATGAAGCGCGAGGGGATGGACCGCAGGGCGGCGCAGACGCTCCCGCGCTGGCGGAACACGTTCATGCGGACCCGGCCCAGGCCCTTGATGCCGAAAGAGATGTCCAGCTCCTTCTCCTCCTCGAAGCGCTGCTTCTGCATGTCGCTCAAGAGGTAATAGATGAGCCGCTGGGAAACGTCGGGCGTCAGTTTCTCCAAGTTTGTCGGAAAAATTTCGCCGTCCACCCGCAGGACGGGCGGCGAGCCGACGGTGAGGTGGAGGTCGGAGGCCTTTTTCTGAACCATCAAGAGCAGCAGGTCGTTCATGTTCAGCATGGGTTCCCCCTGGTCAGCCGCGGCGCGATCACGATCCCTCCACGCCTTTTTCCTCGTCCTGAGACACGCGCAGGACTTCCTGCATGGTGGTCTTCCCGACCAGCAATTTTCTCAAAGCCGCCTCCCGCAGGGTGTGCATCCCCTCCTTGCGGGCCTGCTCCTTGATGCGGATGTCCGGCGCCCTTTCCAATATAAGCTCGCGCAGCGGGTCGCTCATGGTCATGAACTCGTAGACGCCCATGCGGCCTTTGTAGCCGGTCTTGGCGCAGCGGCCGCATCCGGCGCCGTGAAACAGCATCGTCTGGTCGCCTTTTTCCTTGTCCTTGATTTGCTCGGGATGCACTCCGTACGACAGCAGAAGCTTGGTCGGCACCGGCTGCTCCTCCTTGCAACTTTCGCAGATGGTTCGCACGAGGCGCTGGGCGATGACGCCGATGACGGTGGAGGCCGTCAGGAACGGCTCGATGCCCATGTTGGTGAGGCGCGTGACGGCGCCGGGCGCGTCGTTGGTGTGGAGAGTGGACAAGACCAAGTGGCCGGTGAGGGCGGCGTTGATGGCGATCTCCGCCGTCTCGGCGTCGCGGATCTCGCCCACCATGATGACGTCGGGGTCCTGCCGCAGGAAGGCGCGCAGGCCGTTGGCGAAAGACAGGCCGATGTCCGGCCGGGCGTTCACCTGGGTGATGCCGGGCAGCTGGTACTCGACGGGGTCCTCGATGGTGAGGATGTTGGTGTCCGGCTCGTTGAGGATGGAGAGCGTGGAATAAAGCGTCGTGGACTTGCCCGAGCCCGTGGGGCCCGTGACCAGGAGGATGCCGAAGGGCGAGGCGATGACCTTCTTGTATTTTTGCAGGTCCCGGTCCTCGAAACCGAGCTGGTCCAGGTTCACGTTGAGGCCGGAGGTGTCCAAAATACGCATGACGACTTTTTCCCCGTAGGGCGTGGGCACGGTGGAGACGCGCAGGGCGATCTCGCGCCCGGAGAACTTCATCTTGATGCGGCCGTCCTGCGGCAGGCGGTGCTCGGCGATGTCCATGGCCGCCATGACTTTGATCCGGGACACGATGGCGCTGTGAAATTTTTTGGGCGGGGCGGGCTGGCTCTGCAGGACGCCGTCCAGGCGGTAGCGCAGTTGCACGGTGTACTCCTGGGGCTCGATGTGGATGTCGGAGACGCCCGTCTCCAGCGCCCGGGTCATGATCATGTTGACAAGCCGGATGATGGGCTTGGCGTCCGCGTCGGCGACCAGGTTGTGGACGTTCTTGCTCGGGTCGTCGTCCTTCTGGACTTCGATCTCGCTCTCGGTTTCCAGGGAGCCAAGGAGGTCCTCCATGGACTGAGGTCTCGCCCCCTGCTTCGGAGGCGCCGGCGCCGCGGCTCCGCCCTTGGCGGCGGCCGGACCGGAGCTCGAGGGCTTGTAGTATTTCTCGAACGCCTGCTGGATCTCCCCTTGGGAAGCAATGACCACCTTGATCTCGCAGCCCGTGATGAGCTTCAGATCGTCGGTGGCGAAGACGTTCAGGGGATCCGACATGGCGATGGTGAGGACGTTGCCTTCCTTCGCGATGGGAATGAGGTTTTGGTGCTTGGCCACTGTTTCCGGCACCAGGGCCACGATGTTGGGGGAGATGCTTCCGTACTCGGCTAGGGACACGTAGGACACGCCGAATTGGCGGCCCAGGAACGCCAGCAGCATGTCTTCGCTGCAATAGCCCAGCTGTTGGAGGATGGCCCCCAGGCGCCCGCCTTTTTTCCTCTGAACCTCCAACGCTTCGGTCAACTGGGCCTGGGTGATGACCCCCACTTCCAGAAGGATGTCGCCCAGCCGCTTTTTAACCGTCCTGTTTTGAATGGTCATAAAATCGAGACGCTCCGAGCTCGCCGCCTTCAAAAGTTCCGGCGGCATAACCTCAAATCTTTATTCTTTCGCCGGCGGCTCCAGGAGCGCGACCAGCGCCGCCGCGTCGGCGATGTCCTCGTCGTTGCATCCCCTCGACAGGTCGCTCATGGGCCGCGAAAGGCCCGGGAGGAGGGGACCCACGGCCCGGGCCCCGCCCAGGTGCCGGACCAGCTTGTAGGCGATGTTGCCCGCGTTCAAGTCCGGAAAAATCAAAACGTTGGCCCGGCCTTCCAGCGGCGAGTCTCCGGCGCCTTTCTGCTCGGCGATCTCCCGGTCCAGGGCCGCGTCGCCTTGAACTTCGCCGTCCACGGCCGCGCCGGGAACCCGGGGCCGCGCGGCCTCCGCCGCCTTCCGCATGGCCAGCGCGCTTTCGTCCTCGGCGCTGCCGCGGGTCGAGAACGACAGATAGGCCACCCGCGGCTCCTCGCCCAAAAACGGCCCGCAAAACTTCGCCGCCTCAGCGCCCACGGCGGCCAGGGCCCGGTGAGAAGGGCGGGGCGACACCGCCGAATCGGCGAAAAGCAGCCGCCGCGGCCCGCCCATGGCCTGCGGGCACTCCATCACGAAAAGGCCGAAAAACACGCTCGCGCCCGGCGCCAGGCCCAGGCAGGAGAACCCGGCCCGCACGGTATCCGCCGTGGTGCGGACGGCCCCGGCCGCCAAGCCGTGGGCCTTGCCTTCCTCCAGCGCCAGGCAGGCGAAGTAAAGAGGATCCTCCGCCAGGACCGCCGCTTGCTCCGGCGTGAGGCCCTTGGCTTTGCGCTTCTCCAGGAGCCGCGCCGCGCAGCGCGCCCGCGATCCGGCGTCGCCGCTGTCGAGAATTTCGACGCCTTGCAAAGAACAATTATGCCGCCGAGCGGCGTCCTCAATATCCGCCGAAAGCCCCACCAGAACCGGCCGGACGATCCCTTCCTCGGCCAGAAAGCGGGCCGCCGACAACACGCGCTGGTCCGTGGCCTCCGGGAACAAAACGGCGCGCTTTTTTTCCGAAGCCCGCCGGCGAAGGCCCTCCCAAAAACTCGCCGTCTTTGCGCGGTTGTTTCTAAGAATAACCCGGGAACTATACATTGTCAAGACGAAGCCCTAAATCCAAAACTCAAAGTTCAAATCAAACACCAAGTCCAAAGGACCAAGCTCTCCGCTGTTTATTTGAGCTTGCCGTTTTGAGCTTGATTTGAACTTAGGATTTTGGACTTTGAACTTTCCCGCCATGCATCCTTCCTTTAAACCCGACGCAACACTAAACCAGCTTTTTACGGATTTTGCCGGCCAGGGCCGGCGGGACGAAACGGCGGATGTCCCCCCCCAGGCGGGCGCTTTCTTGGAGCAGGGTGGAGGCGAGAGAGGTGTATTTCGCGTCGGGCATGAGGAAAATCGTTTCGACGCGGGGCTCCTGGTGGCGGTTCATGAGGGCCATCTGGAATTCGTACTCGAAATCGGAAACGGCGCGCAGGCCCCGCACCACGCCCACGGCGTTCCGGCGGCGGACGTAGCGGACCAGAAGGCCGTCGAAAGCCTCGACGGACACGCGTCCCCGTCGGATCAGGGGACGCAGAGCGTCGGAGAGAAGCCCGACGCGCTCCTCGGCGCTGAAGGTGGGCGACTTGAGCGGGTTGGCCGTGACGGCCACGATGACGCTGTCGAATATCCGCGCCGCGCGTTGGACGATGTCGAGATGGCCGTTGGTGACGGGGTCGAAGGTTCCGGGGTAGACGACGGTGCGGCGGGGCATGGCGAGATGTTACCTAAATAGGCGCGCGGAGCAAAGGGCGCAGGGGCCAGGGCAAAGGCATAGTGCAAAAGGCGAAGGGCGAGATCCAAGGGCACAGGGCCGGCCAATGGCGAAAGGCGTCGAAACTTTTTCGTTTACATTATGGGTTTTTGCCCGGTGCTCTTTGCCCTATGCCGTTTGCCGCTTCTACGCCACTTCTCCGAGGTTGAGCCGGCCGGCGTAGCGGCGCTTGAGCTCCTCGCGGAAGGGAGCGTTCTCAGGGCGCGCCAGGGCCGGGTCTTCCCGCGCCAGGTCGAAGGCGGCGCGGCGCGCTTCGGCGATGAGTTCTCCGTCGGTGACCAGGTTCCCCACCTTCAAGGCGGGGAGGCCGTGCTGGGCTTCGCCCAGGAACTCGCCGGGGCCGCGGAGTTTCAGGTCCTCCTCGGCCAGGCGGAAACCGTCGGAGATGCGGCAGAGGAGCCGGAGCCGCTCGGCGGCGGGCCCGGCGGTGGGCCGGCACACGAGGAAACAGGCGGAGGCCCGCCGGCCCCGGCCCACGCGGCCGCGGAGCTGGTGGAGCTGGGAAAGGCCGAAGCGGTCGGCCTCCATGACCACCATCACGGTGGCTTCGGGCACGTCGATGCCCACCTCGATGACGGGCGTGGCCGCCAGGATGCGCGTCTCGCCCGCCTTAAAGGCGGCCATGGCCTTTTCTTTCTCCTCGGGCTTGAGGCGGCCGTGGAGGAGGCCCACCTTCACGTCGGGAAAAATCTTAACGAGCCGTTCCCATTCCTTCACGGCCGCCCGCAGGTTCAGCTTTTCGGATTCTTCCACAAGAGGCAGAACCACGTAGGCCCGGCCGTCTTCGCTCACGGCCCGGCGCACCGCCGCCAAAGCTTCCCCCTCGGTGGTCCAGCGCGTGACGATGGGCGGGCGGCCGGGCGGAAGTTCGTCTATGGCGGAAACGGACAGATCCCCGTAGAGAGTCATGGCCAGGGTGCGGGGGATGGGCGTGGCCGTCATGGTGAGCACGTGGGGCGCGCGGGCCTTGCCGCGCAGGACGGCGCGCTGGCGAACGCCGAAGCGGTGCTGCTCGTCCACCACCGCCAGGCCCAGCTCTTTAAAAGCCACGCCTTCCTCGATCAGCGCGTGGGTGCCCACGGCGATGTGGATGTCGCCGGCGGCCAGGCGCTCCGCCTGCTCCAGCCGCTGTTTTTTGGGCACGCCGCGGGAAAAGAGGGCCCACCGGAGCGGGAGGTCCCGCAGGAATTTTTTCAGGGTGAGGGCGTGCTGCTCGGCCAGGATTTCCGTCGGGGCCATGAGGGCGGCCTGGCGGCCGTTCTCCACGGCCAGGAGCATGGCCGAGAGCGCGACGACGGTTTTCCCCGAACCCACGTCGCCCTGCAGGAGCCGGTTCATGGGCGCGTCGCCGGCCATGTCGGCGAAAATTTCATTGATGACTCTTTTCTGCGCCGGCGTGAAGTCGAAGCCCAGCGCCGCGCGGAAGGGCGTGAGATAAGCCCGCGTGGGCGCGCAGGCCGCGGCCGGCGGTCCCGCGCTCCTCCGTTCGCGCGCGCCGGCCAGGGCCAGCTCCAGGAAAAAAAATTCCTCGAAGGCCAGGCGCCGCCGGGCTTCCGCGCGCTCGTCCCAGCCGTCGGGAAAATGGAATCGCCGGACGGCCCAAGAGAGGGGCGCGAGGCCGTAACGCTTGCGGAAATCCTCGGGCAGGCCGTCGGCGATCTCTCCGGCGTGGGCGGCGAGGGCCTCCCAGACCAGCTCCCTCAGCCAGCGCGCGTCCAGCCCTTCCGTGAGGGGATAAAGCGGCACGAGGCGGTTGACGTGGAGCGGGGCGTTGCTTCCGTCCCGCAGAAGCTCGTGCTCCTCCACGCGGATCTGCAAGCGGCGAAAACTGTAGTCCACGGAGCCGTGCACCAAGAGCGGCGCGCCGCGGGCCAGCTGGCGGGCGAGGCCTTCGAAAGGGTCGTAGCGGGGAGAGGCGCGGCGGAACCAGGTGGCCACGATGGCGCCGGTGTCGTCCCTCAAGACGGCCTGGCCCAGCAATAGACCGCGGCCGGCTTGGGACACTTCGAAGCCCTCCACGACGCCCTGCAATGTGACGGCGGGGCCGGGCCGCGCCTTGGCGATGGGCACCTTGCGGGTGCGGTCGTCGTGCTCCCGAGGGAAATGGTTGAGCAAATCACCCACGGTTTCAACCCCGAGCAGTTTCAGCCGCTCGGCGCGCCGCGGGCCCACGCCTTTCAAATATTGGACGGGTTTTAGGAGCGCGGCCACGAGGGTAATGATGAATTATGAATGATGAGGGATGAAAACGGCGTAATTTCGAAGCCTCGCAGGGCTTTTTTTATCCTTCATACTTCATCCTTCATCATTGTCTCACAAGCCCAGCATGGCCAGGAAATCCTCCAGCGTGTTCGCGCGGAAGAAGCGGTTCTTGGTTTTTTCCTCGCCCAGCGCGCGGGAGGTGCCTTCCGCGGAATAGTCGTGTCCCGGGTAAACCACCGTTTGGTCCGGCAGCTTGGACAGCACGCCGTTCAGGCTTTGAAAAAGTTCGTGCGGGTTTCCCCCCGGCAGGTCGCAGCGGCCGCAGGTCCCCAGGAACAGCGTGTCCCCCGCCAGCAGGTTTCCCTCCACCAGGAAGCACTGGGACCCGGGCGTGTGGCCCGGCGTGTGCAGGAACGTGAGGCGCGTGGAGCCCGACGACAACGTATCCCCGGATTTTACGATCTTCACGTTCTCCTTGGGCAGAAACCCGAAGATCCCCGTCTGCGCGGCCTTTTCAGCGATCGACACTTCCCGCTCCTGGACGTAAACCGGCACGTCGCGGGCGGCCAAAAGCTTGTCCAAGGCGTTGCAGTGGTCGTAATGGGCGTGGGAAATGAGCGCGCCTTCGACGGAAAAACCGTCCTCCTCCGCGCGTTTCAACACGGTTTCCACTTCCCAGGCGGGGTCCACGTACCAGCATTTTTTCGTCTCGGAATCTCCCACCAAGTATTGGAAGTTTTTCATGGGGCCCACTTCCAACTGGCGCAAATAGAGGCTCACGGGCGGAAGCCGTTGGGCGGCAGGAGGCGGCGGAGCCGCGCCCGGAAGTCTTCGGGCCCGACGTAATGGACGGCGCGCACGCCCAGCCGCCGGGCGGCCCGGACGTTTTCCGCCAGGTCGTCCACGTAGATCATGCGGCCCAAGGGCGTGCGGCTGCGGCGGGCCAGGTGCCGGTAAATGCGCGGGTGGGGCTTCATCACGCCGACCTGGTGGGACGCCACGGGCCAGCGGGCCCGGCGGAGGAAAGGATAGCGCTTCATCATGAAACGCCAATGCACGGCGTTGGTGTTGGACAGGAGCGCCACGGGAAAACGGCCGGCGAGCCGCTCGAACAGCCGGACGGTGGGGCGGATGGGCGTGAAAATATCGTTGAAGCCGTCCCGGAATTGCCGGTAGGACATGCGGAGGCCACGCTTCTTCTTCAGACGGCGGAAGAGCTCCTGCCCCGTGATGCGGCCCTTCTCCAACTCCTGCCCCCAGCCGGATTTCCAGAGGTCTTCCACCAGGCCGCGGCCGGTGCCCCGCTCGGCGCGGTCGAAGTTGCGCGCCGCCCGCTCGAAACTGAAGCCCAGCAGGACGTTGCCGATGTCGAAAACGATGAGAGGTTTTTTGTTCGCCACGCGCGTCAGCGGTACATGCCGGGGCGGCGGTCGGCCAAAAGGTGGTTCCCCGACGAGAGGCGCTTCGCCAGCGCCCTGGAAAGGTCCAGCTCGACGGCGCCGGATTCCTCCCGAACGGCCGACGCGCGGCAGAGAACTTTTCCCTCGGGCGAGACGATTTGGGAGCGGCCGATGAAAGTCAAACCCCGCTCGCGGCCCACGCGGTCGGCCGTCACGGCGAAGACCCGGTTCTCCAGGCAGCGGGTCTTCATGGCCTCCGGGCACCAGGGCAAAACCAGGTTGGCGGGGTGGGCGATCAATTGGGCGCCTTTGAGCGCCAGAGTCCGGCAGGCTTCCGGGAAAAACCAATCGAAACAAACCATGAGGCCCACCTTGGCGCCTTTGTACGAAAAAACGGGAAAGCCCAGGTTCCCCGGCGTGAAAAATTCCTTTTCGCGTCCGAACAGGTGAACTTTGCGGTAGAGAAAGACGTCCTTGGGGGTGACCAACACCGCCGAATTGTAGAACTTACCCCCCGACCGCTCCGCGATGCCCGCCGCCACGGCCATGCCGCGCCGCCGCGCGAAATCCGCCAGAGCGAGCACGGTGGGGCCTCCCGCCGCGCGCTCCGCCCCCCGCCGCACCTCCGCCTTGGAGCGAAAGACGTAGCCCGTGCTGAAAAGCTCCGGCAGGACCACCAGGTCCGCCCGCACTTTTTCCAGCGCTTTCAACGCCCGCCCCACGTTTTCCTCAACGCGCAAAAACCGGGGATTTGTTTGGAGATATCCTATTCTCATTTACAAATATTTTACATTTCCTTAAGAGTATCTTTACCTATGCCCATCTATACTACTTTTTACTATATGCATCCGGCCAGTCTTCTGCCTCAAATAAGAAACCCGAAAAGCCTCCTGGCGCTGATCCTGGCGGGAGTCTATTTCTACACCAACGTGGCCGCGGCCCACGCGGCGGAAAAAAGCTTCTGGGAGCAAAGGCGCGCCGCCGTCAAGGAGCTCGCCGGTTCCGACGGCCGGAAAAATGGGCCAGCCGCCGAAGCCTACCAAACCCTGGCGCGCCTGCCCGCGGCGCCCGTGGCCTTGGGCCTCCACGCCACCGCGGCGGCGCCCGGCGCGATGCCGGCCCCGCAATCCCTCTCCCGCGAGCGCGGGTTGCCCCTTCCCGCCGACGTCCGCAGTCTGCCCACGTGGCTTTCGCAAGTCGTCCTCCCCTTCGGTACCGTCCGGGAAATTTACCTGGCGAAGGACCCGGCGGCGCCCCTCATCGTCCACATCCAAGACGTGCACGGGCATTACGAGGCCCAGAAGAACATGGCCCGCATCCTGCAAGGATTGGCCGAGGAGCGCGGCATCGGCCTCATCGGCCTGGAAGGGGCCGAGGGCGGGTTCGTTACCGGGGATATCCGCGCCTCGGCGGACAAGGCCGCCCTGGAACGCGCCTCGGAGGATTTCCTCAAGCGGGGCCTGCTGGGCGGGCCCGAGCACATCGCCCTGACGGCGGCCAAAGAATTGACCCTTTGGGGCTCCGAGGACACTCCGCTTTACCTCGACAACATCCGCGCCGTGAAAGAATCCCTGCGCCTGAAACCGGAAGGTCGCCGGCGGTTGGAAATTCAGGCGCGGCGGCTGGACGTCCTCAAAGAAAAAATTTATTCCCCCGGCCTTAAGGCCTACGACCGACGCGCGGCGGCCTACCGGGAGAAAAAGGAGGATTTGGGAACCTACGTCGGCTATCTGCTGTCGGCCCACGCCAAGACCGGCGGCCGGAGCCCGGCCTCTTATCCCAACCTGCGCCTTCTGCGGGACGCCCTGCGCCGGGAAAAATCCCTGGACTTCGCCGCCGTGGAAAAAGAGCGCCTGGCCCTCATCGAGGAGCTGGCCGCGCGGGCCGACGAGGCGTCCCTCAACGGCCTCGTCCAGCAAAGCCTCCTCTACCGCATGGGCCGGATGAGCTACGGAGATTACTACGAGTTTCTCCGGAACCTCTGCGCGCGCCACAAAATTTCCCTCTCGGCCCACCCCCGTCTCGCTTCCTACATCGACTACGTCAAAGCCGCCGAAAAAATTCACCGGGAAAATCTCCTGAAGGAACTGGACGCTTTGGAGGAATCGCTGGGAGACCGGCTGGCCGACGGCGACGCGCAAAAGCGCCTGCTGGCCTTGGACCGGGACCACGCCCTGTTGGACCGTCTCTTGAACCTGGAAATGACGCCGGAGGCCTGGGCGAAATACGAGGCCCGCCGCGCCGACGTCCTCCGCATCCCCTCGCGTCTCCGCGAATGGACCGCGGGGCCGGCGGCCGGGCCCGAGCCGGCCGGCGAGGAACTCCTCCGCCCCTTCGAGGATTTCTGCCGCGCGGCCATCCGCCGCAACGAGGCGTTGAGCCGCAACATCCTGGCCCGCATGAAAGCGGAGAAAATCCCCGCCGCCGTGTTGGTGGCCGGCGGGTTCCACACGGAAGGCCTCACGGACGGTTTCAAACGCTCCGGCGTTTCCTACGCCGTCGTCACGCCCCGCGTGGAGGGGAGCCTGGACGCGTCCAAAAATTACCTGGACGTCTTCGCCCGCGACCCCCTCCCCCTGGAAAAGCTCATAGCCGGCGAACCCATTTCCCTGCTCTACCCCCGCGCCCTGGCCGCGACCGCCCCGCCGGACTACGCGAAACACAGCGGCAACGTTCAAACCGCCCTGCGCCGAAACTCCGGCGCGCCCGGATCGGCCCCGGTCGAGGGGTTGAAAACCGCGGCCAAGTTCAGCGCCGCCGCCGTGACCATGAAAACCTTGGCCGCGCAAGCGGGCCGGCAATTCGCTTCCTTCGTCCGCGCCGTCGTCGCCCGTCTTCGATCGTTCGCGCGGTCCCACCCTGCTCCGACGGCCGGCCTCGTCACGGCCGCGGCGTTGATCCTCCTCTACAACGGCAGCCAGCTTCTGCCCGCCGCCGTAGCCGGCTGGAGTTTCGCGCTTCCCATCCTCCCTTTTCCTGGCAGGGCTGCCGGATCGCCCAACCATTACGATTCTTCTTGGCCTGATCCCAAAACCCTGGAAACCATCCTCGCTTTCCATCGTCAACGAACGCCTTTTTCCAGTCCCTTCGGACAAGAGCTTCAAGATCTTGTGGATCGGTGGAACCAGCGCCTGCACGAGGCGCTGCGAAGGTCCCTGCCTCAATACCCCTTCACGTGCGAAGCGGCGGCGGCCCTTTCCGGAGAAATCCTTTTGCGCCATTTCCAGGACCGCGCCGCGGTGGAAATCCACGCGGGGCGATTCATCCGCCGTTACGGGAACGAAATTCATTACTGGGCCATCGTCACCGATAAGTCCAGCGGGGACCGCTACTATTTGGGTTTCTTGGACGGCCAATTCGCCGAATACCCAGGGGGTTCTCCTCATCTTCCTCTTTCCGGACCGGCCGGAGAGTTCAGCCAAATCCGGTACGGCCTGGAAACCCTGCTGAGGCTGGACGCCGACCCCAACACCCCCGTCCCCCCCGGTTTCCATTCCAGAACCGACGGAGCGAAGGCCAAAGCCATGGAATTCATGCGGAAAAGCACGGGGAGGCCGGAGCCCGGGCGGGAAAATTTGGCGGCAGCGCTGAGAGCCCTTCTCGGAAGAGCTGATTATCAGGCCGCCATGGCCGAAGCCCGGCCGGTGGACCCGCGTTATCAGGATTGGTTCCTTCGCAACGGCCGGTCTTACGCCAACTTAAAGCTGTTGCCCCGCGAAGACGAAAAGGCTTTCCTCGAACAAGGTCTGGGCTTCGCGCCATTGAGTTTCGACGAGGCTCGAAACCGCGGCTTGGACACCAGGCTTATAGCCGGCGGCGTGCCCTTTTCCCAGGAGTGGGCGGGGATCGCCGACAATCTTGGCTTCTTCGGCCTTTTGGAGTCGCCCGCGAACAACACGGACCGGCCGAAACCGGCAGTGGGACTGGAACGCATCGCGGCCATGAACACCGACGACTTGTTCGCGTTCCTGCAATCCGATGCCGCTCGCGCCTACCACCGGGCCGCCGTGGAGCGGTTCCCGCCTGAAGAGGGCGGCGAGGCCGGCTATTCGCGCTACATCTGGAGCGTGGCCAGGAACAACATGCCGGCGGCCTACTTCCGCGTCCTGCGCGCCCTGCTTCAGCACGGCCGCCTGGACGGCGGCGCCCGTATTCTGGAAATCGGTCCCGGGCCCGGGAGTTTCGTACACCTCTTGACGAGCCTCGGCCTGGAGGCCGAAGGTTTGGAGCGGGAAAAGGCTTTCATCCGCTATGGAAACGATCGCGGGGCGAAGATGATCCACGGCAACATTCTGAGCCCTCCCGCCCATATGCTCGACGCCCCCTACGATGTCACCGTGGGGCATCTCGTTCTCGACGCCCTCACGCCGTCCGGACCGGAGGCGTCTTATGCGAGCCGATTGGAAGAGTTCCAGGCGCTCATCCATATTTCCCGGCTGACCAAGACAGGCGGCGTCAGCATTCAGGAAGTGGATCCTTCTTCGGACCTGCCTTTTTCCGACGAGGAATTCCGCATGGCCGGCTTTGAGGTGGCGGAGAATCCTCATGGCGCCTTCGTCGTCCTGCGCAAAATCGGCGAGCCCGCTTCGCTTGGAGCGTTCAGCGAATATCTGAAGGAGCGCGGCGATGAGCCCGCCCGTCCCGGGAACAGCCGCGTCGGGTGGTGGATGTTCTGGCAAAACGGCGCCGTGGACGGCGTCGTGGAATTTCTCGAGGGCCGCTTGGTGGCCGGCTCTCCTCTGACCGCCCAGCGGCTGCTCGGCTGGCTCAAGGCGGATCCCGTCCTGGCCCGCCAGATGAACAGCGGGCGCTGGCGGGTGGGCGAAAGCCGGGCCGTTCAGGAAGCCCGCGCTCGGAAGAACTCCGGCTCCTGGCTTTGGTACAAAGACTGGAGGTATCCCACCTGGTCCCTGCGGGATTACGCCCGTGAAAGGGGCTGGAAAGAGGAAAGCATTGTCTCCTCCGCGGTTGGAGCCGTCATGTCCGCCGTTCTCTTGTTGTTCGGCCAGAGCCCCACGGCCTCTCTTTACGCTTCGGCCATCGCGACGGCGGGTTTTTTTCTGGCGGGGCATGTCGCGGATCTGTTTTTCCCATCGCATCGGAAGGGCTTGGCGGGGCGGATTCGCGTGGCCGCCATCCTTGTGCTCGCCGCCTCTCTGCCTCTCATGCTTCAAATACTCATGGGCATGGCTCATCCCGCCTTCGCCTCCCTGCCCGCCGCTTCGGCGGCTTACGCGCTGTCGGTCGCCATCTTCCTGCGGGGGCATTACAGAGTCAACCACAGGGAAGACGAGCCGCCCAGCGGAGAAAGGCTGAAGAATTTCCTGCGCGGCCACATTGGGCGCGAGCCGGGGGCGGCCGTGGTTTTCGGCGACCTGACCAACATGCGCGTTTTGAACAATCTCTACGGGCGCCGCACCGTGGACGGCCTGATGCAGGGCGTCCTGGCCGCGGTCTTCAAGGAATTCAAGAAGCAAAATCCACTTTTTCGAAAGCACACCGCCGGCCGCCAGGGGGGCGACGAGTTCATAGGCGTCCTCTATCCCCGCAACGGCGACTGGCCGGGCGCCGGCCTCCAGGCCATCAAAGACGCGGCGGCTTCCTTCGACGCCCGCACGGCCGCCCGCTACGGCTTCGGCCGGTTCGAGGCGCGAGGATTGACGGAAGCCCAATGGGAGCGTATCCAGAAAAAAACGGCCCGCCGCCTCAACCGGCCCCGCCGGGGACGCGGTTTGGCGGGCATCCACAACACCCGCGCGGGATGGACCGTGGTCTACAACCGCGAGGGACGGGACCTTTCGACGGCGTACCTGGACGCCATCCGCTGGCTCAACGCGGAAGCGGCCAAGGCGGGGGGTTCCGTTGAGCCGCTCCCGGATTTCACCGTCCCCCTGCGCGCGCCCGGCGTGTCCCTGGGCGCGTTCGTGCCGGACCCGGCGGCCGCTCCCGGCGAAAGGGACTTGGATCAAGAGCTGGCCGCGGCGGATCAATCGCGGCAAGAGAGCCGCCTGAGCCGGGCCGAGGATGGAGAATCGGAATCAACCGCCGGCGCGCGGGGAAAGAAACACTCCATGCGGCCGCTCACCTATCGGGAGAAAGCGTTGCTGGCTGAAAAAAGGCAGCGGCTGGAAATTTTGGGCGAGCAGGCCGGCCTCCCCGCGCAAGCCCTGGCCGCGTCCGTGCCGGCTTTCGGCCGGTCGTATTTGGGCCGCTACTTGAGCCGGCGATCCGGGCCCACGCAAGTCATAAAAATTCAAATGCAATACCGATTCCCCGTGGACATCCGCCGCGAGCTTCTGCAAATTTTCCTGACGATGACCCGCCTCAGGGGCCACGGCGAGTATTCCGGAGGCAAAGGCGTCAATGAGGTTCTGGACCATGAAACCATGGACATGTTCATCGCTCGAACCGCCATGGAGATAGACAGCATATTGCTTCGCCGCTCCCGCGAAGAGGATGCTCTGTTCCTCGGCCGGCCCGATGAATTCTTCGTCGTCACAGGGAGACCCATGTCGGAAGACGATCTGACGGGGCTCGCGGACCGGATCCAGGTTGCAGCCCAGCGCCAATTTCAAAACCTATTCCCGGAAGACACCCAGGCGGAAACTCATGTGCGCGTCACGATGACGGTGGCGGAATCCAATTTCGGGCCCGCCCGGCCCGACCGCGAAGAAATCCAGGACCTCCTGGACAGGGTCGCGCTGCGTTCGGCCCTCCCCGCCCAGCATTCTCACCTGCACGACCTCGGCCGGGGCATCCAGGAATTGGCGACCCACAGAACGAAGACCGTGATACGGTTCTCCCACGCCGAGGATAGGAAAACCCTGGAGGAAAGGATCACCGCATCCTCGATAGCGATGGCCTACGCCGCCCTCGACGAGTTTCGCCGTCTTTACTCCGCTGACGGGCCTGAAGCGCCGCCGGAGGCTTCCCGCGAGACCCCGGCGCGGGACGATATTTTGGAGCCCTGGGGGCTGAGACCCGGCTTAAGCCCGAGGTTCGCTCTGGGGTACGATGTCCTCATTTCGCTGGCGGAAGAAGGCCTGTTCCGTTACGGAGCCTTGGCCGTGCTTCCACCCCTGCTGGTTTCCGGAGGGCTGCCCATCCCGTTGGCGCAGGCCGTGGGCCTGCTGGCCGCCGGACCCGCATTCCTCTTCGCCCACACCATTTCCCGCTGGCTGGCGGCCAGGCGACGCGGCGAAGACTGGCGTTGGGGCCGCGAGCTCAAGAAAGATTTCCTTTCGCCCCTCGCCCTGCGCCGCCTGTCTTACAGCCTCCCCTTTGTAATTTTCCCGACGCTTAATATCCCGATCGCAGCCGCTTTCCTGGTTTCCTCCGCGCTCCACTTTCGAACCGAACGCCGCGCCTCTGAGCCTCCGGCGCGCCCGCTTACCCGCTTCGGCCTCTTTCAGCGCGTTTCGAGCCGGGTCGAAAACGCGCTTTCCCAATGGCGCCGCCTGGCCGGATCAACCGCTCAAGCGGCGAAAACCCGCCCGGCTTTGACGTTGGCAGCCGCCTTGGCGGCTTTCGCCGCGTTCTCCATTCTTCACGGCGGGAGCCTCGGCTCCGGCGCCTCTTTCTCCATGGCCGTCGTGTTGCTGGCCGCGCCATCCCCAACAAAAAAAACGGATGGAGCAGCCGCTCTCACGCCGGACGATGCGGCATCCCGGCGCCGGCCTTTTGACTGGAGTGAGGAGGAAATCGAAAGCGGGCTGCCTCGCTTTCCTTTTGAGACGTGGATTTTCAGGGAATTTTCGGAGGACGGGCGCTCCATCCATATCAGCGTTCACGACAGCCCTTTGATTGTCCCGTCCACGAAAGTGTTCGCCCTGAATTTATCCGTGGACCCGGACGCGCCGCGAACCGTGCGCTTGGGACCCGGCGCCCTCCAAGAGCACTACAATGACCTTTACCCCCATGGCCATAAGGAACGCCTCTCCATGACCCGGTGGATGACGGAATCCTTCCATCCCTGGATGGCCCGATCGGGGTTCGAAAGAATAGCCGTCACCGTTTTATGGGGTCGCAGCGCTGAATTCTTTGGTGGCTTGGAATATAAAAACGACCCCCGTTCGCCGAACACCATGATCAAAACCTTAACAAGCGACGACGACGCCGCCCGAATTCTCCTCCCCAATTTGCCAGGAGAGCCCCGCGGAACGCCTTCCCATTTCCCGGAGGGACAGACCCGCCAGGGTCTATCCGATCGTGATCGCGGATGGTGGACCTACATAACGAATCTTTTGAACGGCCGCCCCTATGGGGCCGGGTCCGAGGCCAAAAATCAACTGACGGCGCTGTTGCGCGAGCTGGACGATAGGAACGAAATAGGCTCGCTGGTTTTGGACCTCGGCTCCGGGGAGACCCCCGTCTCCCAGGCGCTGGCTCCGAAACCCGGCCGAGCCGTGGTGGGCGTGGACGCCGGACTCTCCCGGCCGGCCATTTACAGAGAGGACGCCTCCCTGCCCACGCTGCTCATTGAAGGCGATATCCAAGACCTTGATTCCACTTTCAGAAGGCGCCCTGTGCGCGGGTTCTTGAGACGTCATGTGGGCGACGAAACAGCCTCGTTTCAAACCATCATCCTGTCCGACATATTGAATTACGTCGATTACCGCCGGGTTCTCCAAGACGTCCGGTCCCGATTGAGCCCCGGCGGACGTCTCGTCATCATGAACATGGCCGTCACCGGCGTCCGCCCCTTGCTTCATGAGCAAGGAGTAAAAAGCAACGCCGCCCTGGCGGCTTTCCTGCAGAGCGATCTTGGCTTGGTCGTGCAAACCTACGCGTCTCCCGAAATGGACCGGGACGACGTGCTCAACTCCTCCTTCCGGCAAATCCTCGTGGCGCGCCGGGAAACCGTGGACGAGGCCCTCACGCGCATGTCGCGTCTTCAAGACAACACCCAAAAGATTTCATTGGCAAGGGAAATATTGGGCCAAATAAAGCTTTCCCTGCGCGGACAAGCAGGGGACCTACATCTCAAACAGCTTCGCTTACAATCAATAAGCTTGGTTCGCCTCTTGGCGGCCATGAAGTCGAGGCAAACCGAGCCCTTGCTTTTGGATATCCTTCGTCTTCCGTTCCGGGGCCGTGCCGCAGGGGTCGCCGCCGAATCCCTCCGAGCGCTATCCTCCCTTTATGAAAGCGAGCGGAGGGATTCGGCGGCGACCCCTGCGGCACGGCCCCGGAACGGAAGACGAAGGATATCCAAAAGCAAGGGCTCGGTTTGCCTCGACTTCATGGCCGCCAAGAGGCGAACCAAGCTT
>JBQTIM010000018.1:0-11974 GCA_052388135.1 Elusimicrobiota bacterium | reverse complement strand
CAAAAAAGTGAGAGCGTAGCCCGGACTACGGTCGAACTTTTTTGTGAAGGAAAAAGCCCCGGATTTTACGTCGAATCCCGCGATCCGACCGGGGAATTCGGGTTAAAGTTCTTCCCATAAACACGTGCCGACCACGCTTCTTTAAGCGAGGCCTCGGCGCGGTTTTCTGCCCTTTCCAAGAGGCCTTCCGAAAGCTAAAATGACCTACCGGTGGTAGGCTTATGACCGAAAAAGTGGCCGTTCGCGGTTTGGCCCGCCTGGCCGGCGGGATTTTTTTTGTTTTCGGGGGGCTCCTGGTGGTCAAAGCCCTTTGGGACTGTTTTGCCGGCGCCCCGGAGGCCAATCATTTTTCCTCCCGGCCTTGGGAGTTCGTGACGCGGGAGCAATGGCTGAGGTACGGCGGTTTTCAGCTCGCTTACGGCCTGTCCTGCCTGGGCCTGGGGTGGGCCATCCGGGCTTACGCCCGCCGCTTGCCGGAATGGCGGGAACGGAAGAAACAAGAGGGAACGAATTGAACTGCGAATCGCGGATTTCGGACGGCGGATTTAAAATCGAAAGGCCCCGCGCCTTTCCGGCGGCGAGGCGCGGGCGGAAACTCTCGAGGGCCTATGCCTGACTGCGCCAAAAAACTCGAAGAGCTGCCGCCCTACATCTTCACCCGCATCAAGCAATTGGCGTCGGAGGCGGCGGCCAAGAAGCTGGACATCATCGACCTGGGCATGGGCAACCCCGACATGCCCACGCCGTCCCACATCGTCGAGCGGGTGGCCGACACGGTGAAGAACCATCCGCGCACGCACCGCTATCCCCAGGCCAAAGGCATGCCCAAGTTCCGCAAGGCCGTGGCCAAATACATGGACCGCCGTTTCGGCGTGACGGTGGACCCGGACAAGGAAGTGCTGGCTCTGGTGGGCTCCAAGGAAGGGATCGCGCACCTTTGCGCCGCCTACCTGGACCCCGGCGACGTGGCGCTGGTGCCGGTGCCCGCGTACCCCGTCCACTTCAACGGCGTCCTGCTGGCCGGCGGCAAAGTCCAGCCCGTCCCGCTGACCGCCGAGAACGGCTACCTGCCGGAGTACGGAAAAATTCCCAAGGCGGCGCTGGATCGCGCGAAAATCCTTTTCCTCAATTATCCCAACAACCCCACCACCGCCGTGGTGGAGGACCCCGCTTTTTTCGTGGAGACCGTTCGCTTCGCCAAGAAGCACGACATCCTGGTGGCCTACGACAACCCGTACTGCGAGCTGACCTTCGACGGATACCGGGCGCCGAGCTTTTTGGAGACGCCGGGCGCGCGGGACGTGGCCCTGGAGTTCCATTCTTTTTCCAAAACATACAACATGGCCGGCTGGCGCATCGGCTGGGCCTGCGGGAAGAGTTCCCTGCTCGCGCCTCTGGAAAAATTCAAAGCCTTCGTGGATTACGGCGTGCCCACGTTCCTTCAGTTGGCGGGCGTGGTGGCGCTGGAGGGGCCGCAAGATTGCGTCAAAGAGATGGTGGAGATCTACCGCAAGCGGCGGGATTATTTCGTGGCCGGCCTGCGCAAGCTGGGCTGGGACGTGGCCCTGCCCCGGGCCACCATGTACGTATGGGCCCGCATCCCGGAGCCCTTCCGCGCTCTGGGGTCTCTGCGCTTCGCCGAAAAGTTGATTCGCGAGACGGGCATCGTGGTGTCGCCCGGCGCGGGTTTCGGCGAGGAGGGCGAAGGCTACGTGCGGTTTTCCCTGGTGACCCACGACAACCGGTTCTACGACGCGCTCCTGCGCCTGCGGAAATTTCAGAAGAAAGGCGATGCCGAGCGGCCGGCGGCGTGAAGCGGACATGAAGAAAAACGTCGTCAACGTGGGGCTCATCGGCTACGGCACCGTGGGCGGCGGGGTGGCCGACATTTTGCGCTCGCATCTGGCGCACCTGGAGGGCAAGGCCGGCGCCAAGATCCGCCTGGCGTGGATATGCAACCGCTCCAAAAAGGCCCTGCCGCGCCTGGCGCCCCACGCGCCCCGCTTCACGCGGGATTGGCGGGACGTGACGTCCGATCCGTCGGTGGACATTGTGGTGGAGCTCATGGGCGGCTACGAGCCGGCCCGCACGGCGGTGTTGTCGGCCCTCAAGGCCGGCAAGCACGTGGCCACGGCCAACAAGGCCCTGCTGGCGCGGTATTGGGGCGAGGTGTTCCGCACGGCCCAGGCGCACCGGGCTCTGGTGTATTTCGAGGCCGCCGTGGGCAGCGGCATTCCCGTCATTCAAGGGCTCAACGAGGGCCTGGCGGCCAACCGCATCGAAAAAATTTACGGCATCCTCAACGGAACCACCAACTACATCCTGACGCGCATGTCCCAGGAAGGCATGAGCTTCGAGCGGGCGCTGGAGGCGGCGCAGAAGGCGGGCTTCGCCGAGGCGGACCCGTCTTTCGACGTGGAGGGGACCGACGCCGCCCACAAGCTGGCGGTGCTGGCGTCGCTGGCGTCGGGAGGCTGGGTGCGGCTGGAGCAGGTTTCGCGCCAGGGCATCGCCGGCCTGGATGTGTGGGACGTGCGCTTCGCCCGCGACACTTTGGGCCTGGCGGCCAAGCTCCTGGGCATCGTGGAGCTGCGGAACGGGACGTTCTCCGCCCGGGTCTATCCCGCGCTCATCCCCGCCTCGCATCCTTTCGCCAACGTGAGCTACGAGTACAACGCCGTTTTCGTCCACGGCGACGCCGCGGGGGACGTGATGTTTTACGGCAAGGGCGCGGGGCGCATGGCCGCCGCCAGCGCCGTGGTGTCGGACGTGGTCTACCTGGCGCGCCAGGTGGCCAACGGCACCGCCGGCCAGATTCCTTACGTGGCTTACGAGGAGCGGCCTCTGAAGGCCGTGCCTCTCTCCGAGGTGCGCTGCCGCCATTATCTGCGCTTCGCCACCGCCGACAAGCCCGGCGCCCTGGCCCGCATCGCCGGCGTGCTGGGCGCCGAGGGCGTGTCCATTTCCTCCGTCCATCAGGACGCGGGCGAGCCGCGGGCGGGCGGGGGCATTCCGGTGGTGCTCGTGACCCACGCCGCGCGGGAAGGCGACGTTCAGGCCGCCCTGCGGAAAATAGACCGCCTGCCGGTGATCCGCAAAAAAACCGTCCACCTGCGCATCGAGGAGGCGCGATGACCCGCGTGGGCGTCATCGAGCGCTACCGCGCGTTTCTTCCGGTGTCGGACAAGACGCCGGTGGTGACGCTGCAGGAAGGGAGCACGCCCCTCATCCCCGCGCCGCGCGCCGCCGAGTGGGCGGGAGCGCCGCGGCTCAAACTTTTTCTCAAATACGAGGGCATGAACCCCACGGGTTCTTTCAAGGACCGGGGCATGACGGTGGCCGTGTCCAAGGCGCTGGAGGAGAAATCCAAGGCGGTCATCTCGGCCTCCACGGGCAACACGTCGGCGGCGGCCGCGGCTTACGCGGCGCGGGCCTGCCTGCGCTGCGTGGTGCTGATCCCGGAGGGGGCCATCGCCCTGGGCAAGCTGTCCCAGGCCCTCATGCACGGGGCCGAGGTGTTTTCCGTCGAGGGAAACTTCGACGACGCCTTGGAGATGGTCTGCAAGATCAGCGAGACCAGCCCCATCACGCTGGTGAACTCCATCAACCCCTACCGCATCGAGGGCCAGAAAAGCGGCGCCTTCGAGATCGTGGACGAGCTGGGCGAAGCGCCGGATTTTCAGTTCATGCCCGTCGGCAACGCGGGCAACATCACGGCTTATTGGAAGGGCTACAAGGAATACAAGGAGAGCGGCAAGGCCCGCAAGCTGCCCCGCATGATGGGCTGGCAAGCGGAAGGCGCGGCTCCCATCGTGCGCGGCGAGCCGGTGAAAAGCCCCAAGACCATCGCCACGGCCATCCGCATCGGCAACCCGGCCTCCTGGAAACAGGCGGAGGCCGCGCGGGATGAGTCGGGCGGCGCCATCGGCTCCGTCACCGACGAGGAAATTTTGGACGCTTACAAAGCCCTGGCCGCCCTGGAGGGCGTTTACTGCGAGCCGGCCAGCGCCGCGTCCCTGGCGGGCCTCAAGAAGTTCGCCGCCCAGAACGAGGAGTTCCGCGCCTCCGCCGGCGCGGCCGTTTGCGTGCTCACGGGGCACGGTCTTAAAGACCCGGACCGCGCGGTGGCCGTGATGCCGCGGCCGCGCTCCGTCAAGCCGACGGTGGAGGCGGTTCTGAAGGAGCTGAAGATTTGACGGACGGCCTCCGGGCGGGAGCCGCGCGCGCGCCGCTGACGGGCCGCGGGGAATGGCTGGCTCTTTGGGGCGCCGGAGCGCTCTACGCCGCCAAGGTTTTTTCCGCCGCGCGCGAGGCCGGCTGGTCCGCCCTGGAATGGTCCCGCTATCCCCTCTTCCTGCCGCTGGGACTGCTGATCTTGTGCGCGGCCAACAGCCGCCTGCGCTCGAAAGTTTTGGGATGGAGCGTGTTCAGCCTGGCCTTCGTGTTGTTCTTGGTGGTCATGAACGCCTTCATCGTGCAGGGAGGAGCCGTCCCCGCGGCGCCCTTTTGGCGGGAGCTGGGACTCTACGCCGCCTTGGGTTTTACAGGGCTCTTCCAGTTAAGGGCAGGCATGAACGTGCTTCGACCGGCTCAGCACGAACGGATAAAAAAATAGGTTCGGCATGGGTTTTTGGGTTTATATCCTGAGATGTTCCGACGGTTCTTATGACACGGGACATACCGAAGATTTGGAAAAGCGTCTTACCGATCACAACACCGGCGCCGCCAAAGGATACACGGATGACAAAAGGCCCGTCGCCCTTCTCTATGCGGAAGAGTTTCCAGAGAGAGTCGTTGCCTTGTCCCACGAACGTCAAATCAAAGGATGGAGCCGTAAAAAGAAGGAAGCCTTCATGAGGGGGGATTGGGCGGAGCTGTCCCGCTTGAGCAGGCCTCATCATTTAAAATCCGTTCGCCCTGAGCCCGTCGAAGGGCACACATCGAAAGTTTAGGAGGATGTCATGAATAAAAACATCAATCTAGCGGCTCTCGCGTTGGTTTCCCTTTCCGCCTGCGGGCCTAAGGAGAAGGAAGTCCGCATCGCGGCGGCTTTGCCCCTCACGGGCGACATCGCCGCCCTGGGGCACGGCATACGCCGGGCCTCCGTCATGGCGGTGGAGGAGGCCGTGGCCGCCGGCCGCTTCCCGGATTTCAAGCTCCGCGTCGTCGAGTTCGACGACCGGTCCGATCCCAAGGAAGCCGTGAACGTGGCCAACCGCATCGTCTCCGACCCGGCCGTCATCGCCGTGATGGGGCATTTCAACTCCGGTTGTTCCATCCCCGCCTCCGCCGTTTACGCCCAGAACAGCCTGCCCATGGTGAACCCCGGCTCCTCGAACCCGGAGCTGACGCGCCAGCAGCTTTCGGAGAAATGGCGCTGGCCGCGGAACATTTTCCGGGCCAACCCCACCGACGACGTTCAGGGCACCTTCGCGGCCGAGTTCGTCCACAAGGACCTGAAGCTGAAGAAAGCCGCCGTCATCCACGACAAGACGGCCTACGGCCAGGGCCTGGCGGAGGAGTTCCGCAAGCATTTCGAAGCCCTGGGCGGAAAAGCGGTTTCCTTCGACGGGGCGCAGGTGGGCGAGAAGGATTTCAAGGCCCTGCTGACCCGCGTGAAGGCCCTGGGACCCGACGTCCTTTATTTCGGCGGCGAGTTCAGCGTCGGCGGACACATCGTCCGGCAAGCCCGGGAGGCCGGCCTCAAGGTTCCGTTCATCACGGGCGAGATCAACCACGACCCTGAATTTTTGCGCATCGCGGGACCGGCCGCCGAGGGCGCCTACGTGACGTTCCTGGGCAGCCCGCCCGAGCTTTTGCCCTCGGCCGCGCAGTTCATCGAGCGCTACAAGGCCCGCTATCCCGGCGAAGAGGTGAAGGCCTACGATCATTACGGCTACGAGGTCACCAACATGCTGTTGGAGGCGCTGGAAAAAGTGGGACCCGACAAGCTCAAGATCATGGACTATTTGAGGAACATCCGCTACACCGGCGTGCTGGGAGAAACGTCCTTTGATGAAAAGGGCGACACCTTGAACAAGACCATCACGCTCTTCCGCGTGAAGGACGGGCGGTTCGTCCCTTACGGCAAGGAGCCCGCGAAGGCCTAGGTGCCGTCCGCCGCTTGGTTCGGCGTCCTTGTTTTCGCCGCCGGGTGCCTGGGGCCGTCGCCGCGGGCGCGGCCGTCCGCCCCTTCGGCGGCGCTTCCGGCGGGAGCGGCGTTCCGGGCACCTCTCCCGGGCGCCGAGGTGATTTCGCCGTTCGGTCCCAGGGGACGCCGCTTCCACTCCGGGATCGACCTGCGGGTTTCCCGGCGGGGCGGCGAGCCGGTCCTGGCGGCCGCGGCCGGCCGCGTGGCGGACATCCGCAGCGGCGGGGGGTATGGGAACATGGTGCTTTTGAAGCACAAGGACGGGACCTACACGCGCTACGCCCATTTGCGGGAGTTCCGCGTCAAGCGGGACCAGCGCGTGGAAAAGGGCCAGGTGCTCGGCTTCGTGGGCCGCACGGGCCGGGCCACCACGCCGCACCTCCACTTTGAAATTTTGACGGAAACTTTCCGCGCCGTGGACCCGGCGCCCCTGATCAGGCCATGAGGCCCGCCGTTCCGCGCCGCGCCGAACCGTCGGTTGCCCGCCCGCGCCCGAGAAGTCCCGCGGCCTCGCTTCTTTCGTTCCGCCCTCCGCGTGGCTGAGTTCACCCTCGCTTCCCTGCTCCAGCAGATCGTCAACGGCCTCACGCTGGGCGCCATCTATGCCCTCATCGCCCTGGGCTACACCATGGTTTACGGCGTCCTGATGATGATCAACTTCGCCCACTCGGAAATTTTTATGCTGGGCGCCATGGCGGGCTGGCTCTTTTTGGGTTTCCTTCCCGAAACAGCCGGAGCGGGGGCCTTGGTCGGAACCTTCGCCGCGGCCATGGCCGCCAGCGCCTTGGCGGGCGTCCTGCTGGACCGCGTGGCCTACGCTCCCTTGAGAAAAGCCCCGCGGCTCACGCCCCTCATCTCCGCCATCGGCGCCTCCCTGTTCTTGCAGAACGCCGTTTTCCTGTGGAAGAACAGCCAGCTGTCTTTCCCTCACCTGTTTCCCATCCGGCGGTTCGAGGCCGGCCTTTTTCAGGTCAACAGCCTGCAGATTTTCATCGTCGCCACGTCGGTGGCGCTCATGGCCGCCCTGGCGTTCCTGGTGAAGAAGACCAAGGTCGGCAAGGCCATGCGGGCCGTGGCGCAGGACCGGGAAACCGCCGAGCTCATGGGGATTCCCGTCAACCGCATCATCGCCCTTACGTTCCTCATCGGCGGGGCGCTGGGCGGAGCGGCGGGCGTTCTGAACGGAATCTACTACGGCTCCGTGAAGTACAACATGGGCTTCCTGCCGGGCGTGAAGGCCTTCACGGCGGCGGTCCTGGGCGGCATCGGCAACATCCCGGGGGCCATGCTGGGCGGGTTTTTGCTGGGACTGCTGGAGGCGCTCGGGGCCGGTTTCCTGCCCGAGGCGGAGTGGAAGGACGTCTTCGCCTTCGCGGTGCTCATCGTCGTGCTGATTTTCAGGCCCTCGGGCCTGCTGGGGGAGAATGTTTCCGAGAAGGCTTGACGCGCGCTGGGCGGCCGGCGCCGTTCTGACGGCGGCGCTCCTGGCGGCGCCGCTGATCCTGCGCGACACCTCCTGGTCGTTCGTGATCCGCATCCTCGGCGTGGTGGGGCTCTACGTCATCCTGGCGCTGGGCGTGAACATGGTTCTGGGCTACGTGGGTTTGCTGGACCTGGGCTTCATGGCGTTCTACGCCATCGGCGCCTACACCATGGCTTTGCTGTCCCTGCGCGGGTGGAACTTCTGGCTCTGCCTGCCCTTGAGCACGGCGGCGGCCATGGCGGTGCGCTTTCTTTTGGGGTGGCCGGTGCTGCGCCTGCGGGGGGATTATCTCGCCATCGTGACGCTCGGGTTCGGCGAGATCACCCGCATCGTCCTCAACAATTGGGATTCCCTCACCAACGGCCCCAAGGGCATTTCGCTTCTGTCGTCCCTGGACGTGGAGCCTGTGAGCCTCTTCGGCTTCCACCTTCACCAGAACATCCATTTCTACTACATGATCCTCGCGTTCGTCGCCCTGGCCTTGGCGGTGTCCCGCCGGCTGGATCGATCGCGCATCGGCCGGGCTTGGCGCGCCATCCGCGACAACGAAATGGCGGCCGAGGCCATGGGCGTGCACGCCGCCCGCTTGAAGAACTTGGCTTTCGTTCTCTCGGCGGGGTTCGCCGGCGCGGCCGGAGGCATCTTCGCGCGCTGGGAAAATTTCGTGACGCCGGAGTCTTTTACCTTCTGGGAATCGGCGCTTCTGGTGTGCATGGTCGTTCTGGGCGGCATGGGCTCCCTGCCGGGGACGGTCCTGGGCGCGGCCTTGGTGGTGGGCCTGCCGGAAGTTTTGCGCGCGGACATCGTCACGCGATTGGGCGGCTCCGACATCGTCAACAGCCGCTACATGATCTTCGGCGCCATCCTCGTGATCATGGCCGTCTTCCGCCCCCAGGGCCTCTGGCCCCGGAAAGAATGAAAACCATCGGCCGGCCTGTTTTTGCGCCGCGCGGAGCGCTTCTCGATGGGCCGGTTCCGCTGGCCTTGCTGGTGGGAATCGTCTTCGCCTGGATGTTCACGGCCGGGCGCTTGCTGCCCATCGATTACGACGAGATGGAGCACGCCCACGCCGCGTGGCAGATGGCGTCGGGTTTTAAACCCTACGCGGACTTCCACGAAGTCCATCCACCCTACGCCTGGATGATGTACGCCGCCGTCCTAAAAAGGCTGCCCGAATCCTTCGAGTCCGTCATCCTTCTTCGTCTGGCCAACATGGCTGCGGCGGTCCTTCTCATCGGGGTCTTGGGTTGGATTCTCCAAGCCCAATTCCGGGAACGGAGGGGAAAACTTCTGGCCTTGGCCTGCCTGGCGATCATGATACTTCAGCCCATGGTCGTCCAGGCCCTTTGCGAACTGAGGGTGGACCATCTGTCCTTCGCATTAACCCTCGCCGCTCTTCACCTCGCCGTTGGAACGGGCGGGAAAGCCGTGTCCCCGCGACGTTACGCGATTTCGGGGTTTCTATTCTGCGTCGCCATGTTCCTCATGCTGAAGCTCGTTTTGATTCCTGCCTTGGCCGTCGTCGTTGCGGGTGCGGCGGAAGCTCGATCGGGCAGGAAGTCCTTCATCCGTTTCTTATCCAGCATGGGCTTGGGCGCCGCTGTCGGCGCCGCCGTCATGATTCTCATCTGTGTTTTGGGCGACATTGATCTGGGGAAGCTCTATTTGAACGTGTATGTGTACCACCTTCGTCTGCACTCCTCTTGGGACAGGTTCGCCCTCTTGAATATGATCGTCGATCAAGCGTTCAAGCAAAACGGCATTCTGGCCGTCCTTTTTCTGTGCGGGGGAATGGGATTGGCTGTGGCGGCGGCCAAGGGGCGGTGGAGGGAGCAGCGAACTCTCTTTGTCCTGGCCGTCTTCGCCGTGGCCCAGGTGTTTTGGGTCAATTTCTCATTCAAGCAATATCTGTACTCCGTGTATCTCGCGTGGTCGGCGCCCCTGGCCCTGCTCTTCAGCTTGGCGGACGGACCCAAAGCCCGCCGAGGAGCCCTGGCCCTGCTGGCCCTGTTGGCGGCCGGAAGCCTATACTTTGAGGCGGTGCGCGGCCGCCAGATCATAGAAAAACGTTACGCCGAGCGCGAAGCGGCCAGGGGCCACCTGGTCCTGCAATGGGCGCGGCCCGACCGGCCCGTGGCGGCTCAGCCTCCGCTTCATCCCATATTCCGGCGCAACGCCACCTTCTTCTGGATCAAGTCCGCCAACCCGGCGGGCCAGGAAACGGAGGAGATCATGGCTGGCATCCCGGCTTACAGAGAGACGTTCAGTTATGAAGGCTACCTGCGCCAGCTCGAAAACAATCCTCCTTCGCTCATCATCCCCGATGCCAACGCCACCGGGCCGGTTTACCAGCGGGCGCTGGCGGATTACGCGGCCCGCCATTCCCGCGAATATTTTCAATGGCATTTGGGAAAATATCCTCTTCTGATCCAGCGGGGGACCGGCGATTTGGGAACCAAACCATGATCCTGCTTTCCGCCAAGAAACTGACAAAGAAGTTCGGCGGGCTCACGGCGGTGGACGCCGTGGACCTGGACGTCCGCGCGGGGGAGATCGTCAGCGTCATCGGGCCCAACGGGGCGGGCAAGACGACCTTCTTCAACCTTCTGACCGGCCTCTACAACGTGGACGGCGGCGCCATCGAATTTTCCGGCGAGCGTATAGACGACCTGCGGCCGCACCGCATCACCAAGCGCGGCATCGCCCGCACCTTCCAGAACATCCGCCTCTTCACCCACATGACGGCGCTGGAGAACGTCATGGTGGGCCGCCACTGCCGCACGCGCTCGGAGCTGTGGCCCGCCCTCCTGCGCACGCCCTCCTTTTACCGCGAAGAGAAGGAAATTCACAAATCGGCCCTGGACCGCCTGAAGTTCGTGGGCCTGGAGCGGCACGCCCACGTTCTGTCGCGGAACCTCCCTTACGGGGACCAGCGCAAACTGGAAATCGCCCGCGCCCTGGCCGCCGAGCCCCGCCTCCTTCTGCTGGACGAACCCACCGCCGGCATGAACCCTCAGGAGTGCGGCGAAATCATGGCCCTCATCCGGCGCATCCGCCAGGAAGGCGTCACGCTTCTGCTCATCGAACACGCCATGCGCGTGGTTATGGGCGTCTCCGACCGCGTGGCGGTTTTGGATTACGGAAAGAAAATCGCCGACGGGCCGCCCCTGGAGGTGCAGAAGGACCCCAAGGTGATCGAGGCGTATTTGGGATCGCCCGCGCCCTTGGGAGCGGGCGAGGCGGACAAGGGGCTTTTCGATGCTTGAGGTGAAGGACCTCCATGTGTCCTACGGCCAGAAGATCAAGGCCCTTCAGGGCGTGAGCCTGCGGGTGGAGGACGGCGAGATCGTGTGCCTCATCGGCGGCAACGGCGCCGGGAAAACCACGCTCCTGCAAACAGTGTCGGGCCTTCTGAAACCCGAAAGCGGCGAGGTTCGTTTCCAAGGGCGCCGCACGGATTCCCTGGCGGCGCACCGCGTGGCGGCTCTGGGCGCCGTGCAGGTGCCCGAGGGCCGGCGCATTTTCCCGCGGCTGACCGTGGAGGAAAATCTGGAGATGGGAGCCTTTTTCCGCTCCGACAAAGACGGCGTCCGCAGGGACCGCGAGCGCGCGCTGGAGCTCTTCCCCATCCTGCGCGACCGCCGCGGCCAGGCCGGCGGCACGTTGTCCGGGGGGGAACAGCAAATGCTGGCCATGGCCCGCGCCCTCATGGCGCGCCCGCGCCTGCTCATGCTGGACGAGCCCTCCATGGGCCTGGCGCCGCTCATGGTGGAGAAAATTTTTCGCACCATCCGCCGGATCAACGAGGAAGGGCTCACCATTCTCCTTGTGGAGCAAAACGCCCAGCAGGCGCTTCAGGTCGCCCGCCGCGGCTACGTGCTGGAAACCGGCCGCATCGTTCTGGCCGACGGGGCCTCCGCTCTCCTGCGCAACCACGAGGTGCGGAAATGCTACCTGGGCATCGCGTGAAGCCGCCCCGCGTCGAGCTGATCTGCGTGGGCAGCGAGCTCCTCATGGGCAAGACCAACGCCCACGCGGCGTATTTTTCCGAAAAATTGGAGGAGGCCGGTCTGGCCCTGGCCCGCGAGACGACCGTGGGCGACGATCCGGCCGAGATGCGCGCCGCTTTCGCGGAGGCCTGGCGGCGGTGCGACGCGGTGATCTGCACCGGAGGCCTGGGCCCCACCTTCGACGACATCACCCGCGAATCCTGGTCCCGCGTCACCGGCCGCGCCCTGCGGCTGAACCGCGACCTGGAAAACGCCATTCGGGAAAGGTTCCGCCGGAGGGGAATGCGCATGCCCCCGGCCAACCGCCGGCAGGCTTTCCTTCTGGCGGGC
>JBQTIM010000017.1:0-13684 GCA_052388135.1 Elusimicrobiota bacterium | reverse complement strand
ACATTTTTCACCTTCTGGAAACGCTTGAGCCCGGGGTGGGGGTTCATCACGCGCTCGCCGACGCGGCGCGACTCGCCGACCGGGATGGCCTCGGCGTTCTGGGGCGCGCCGGCGCGCCAGGCCCGGGCGTTGGCGGGCCCCGCGTTGTAGGCGGCCAAAATGGACACCAGGTCGTCTCCGAACTCGTCGCGGAGGAGGGACAGGTAGTGCATGCCCAGGCGGAGGTTCAAGTCGGGGTCGCGGAGGTCGTCCAGCGTGAGGGTGCGCCCGCCGGCGATGCGGCTGGCCATGTCGCGGGCGGTGTCGGGCATGAGCTGCATGAGGCCGATGGCGCCGCGCCGCGACGTGGCCGTTTTCTGAAAGTTCGACTCCACCTTCACCAGCGCCATGACCAGCAGCGGATCGAACTTGTAGACGGCGGCGTATTTGTTGATGAGGTCCTTGTGCAGGATGGGCCGCACGGAGTCCCAGAACACGCGGGTGGCCAGGAGGCCGGCCAGGACCGCCAGCAAAACCCCGGCCAGCGCCCAGGTCCAGGCCCGCGGACGGCGCGCGTTTCCGTCAGGAGAGCGCATGCCCCCGCAGGGACCGCCCCGACGCTTCCGTGATCTCCACCGCCGCCGTGTCGCCGACGCGCAGCGGCGCCGCCGACGTGAACTTCACCACCCAGAGGGAGCGCGTTTTCCCCTCATAAAGCCGGACGCCGTCGTCCTCCGACGAGCCTTCCACCAACACCTCCTGGCGCGTGCCGGCCAGGGCCGCCACTTTTTTCTCGGCCAGGCGATGGGTGGCTTCCAGGACCCGCGCCAGGCGCTCCTCCTTGACCTCGCGGGGAACGTCGTCGGGCAGGCCCGCCGCCTCGGTGCCGGGCCGGGGAGAATACTTGAACCCGTAGGCGCCCTCGAAATCGGCCTCCCCGATGAGGGAGAGGGTTTCCTGGAAATCCGCCTCGGTCTCGCCGGGAAAACCCACGATGATGTCGGTGGTGACGGCGATTCCGGGCACCGCCGCGCGCAGGGCCGCCACGCGGTCCAGATACCCCCCCCGGGTATAATTGCGGCGCATGCGCTTCAAAATTTCCGACGAGCCGGATTGGACGGGGAGGTGGAGGTGCGGGCAGACGCTGGGGCATTCGGCCATGGCGCGGACCACGCGGTCCGTCATGTAGATGGGGTGAGGGCCCATGAAGCGCTGGCGGCGCACGCCGGGAACCTGGTCCACGGCGCGCAGAAGGTCGGCGAAGTCGGCCGCGCCGGCGGGCCGGTAGGAGTTGACCGTTTGGCCCAGCAGCATGACCTCGCTTCGGCCCGTCTCCGCCTTGCTCCGCACCTCGGCCAGGACGCTCTCCACCGGGCGGTAAATCTCCCGCCCGCGCACCTGGGGCACCACGCAATAAGAGCAGGAATAGTTGCAGCCCCGCATGATGGTGACGTAGGCCGTGGGACCGGCGGCGGGCCAGAGGGCGTAATCGTGCTCCGAGGACCAGGCGTCGCGGTATTCCGCCAGCGCCGCCGGGGCCTCCGGGAAGTTCTCGGAGATGAGCTTGGGGAACTCGGCGATGGACACGGCCCCCACCACCAAGTCCACGTGGGGAAAGCGGGAACGCAGGGTCGCCTTCAGCCGCTCCGCCGCGCAGCCCGCCACCACCAGGCGCCGGCCGGGCCGCCCGGCCTTCCATTCCTTGAGGCGGCCCAAATAGGACAAAGCCTTGTGCTCGGCGTGGTCGCGCACGGTGCAGGTGTTGACCAGGATCCAGTCCGCCTCCTCGGCGGAGGCGGCGGGCGACAGGCCGCGCCCCGCCAGGTGCCGGCCCATTTCCTCGGAGTCCGCCGTGTTCATTTGGCAGCCGAAAGTTTCGACGTGGAGCTTCATGCGTGTCTTGCGTTCCTTTCCCGGCCGCGGCGACCGCGGCCGCGCCCGTCGAGGCGCACCGTCATTCTAGCAGATGGCGGCTCCTCCGGCGCCTGCGGCGGCGCCGGGAATGATACAATTGTGGTTCAGACGGCGCTCGGCGATGACATCCGGGCGGCGCGCTCCTGAAAGGAGAATCACCCATGCAAAAAGCATTGATCGTCCTGGCGGCCGCGGCTCTGGCCGCGGGCTTGTCGGTTCCCGCGGCGGCCGAGTCGAAAGGCCACGGCCACGCGGCCGGCGGCGCGGCCGACCACGTCATGTTCGCGCCCGCCGACGCCCGGTGGGCCGACGGCCCGCCTTCCATCCCCAGAGGAGCCAAGTTCCAGACCCTCGAAGGCGACCCCAAAAAAGAAGGGCTCTTCACCATGCGGCTTTGGCTGCCGGCCGGTTATCGCGTTCCGACCCATTGGCATCCGGCGGACGAGCACGTCACCGTCGTCTCCGGAACGTTCCATATGGGCATGGGCGATAAGCTCGACACGTCCGCGGGCAAGACCCTGCCCGCCGGCAGTTTCGTGGTCATGCCGGCCGGCTCGCGGCATTTCGCCTACGTGAACGAAGAAACGGTGGTCCAGCTCCACGGCATGGGGCCCTGGGGCATCAACTACGTCAACCCCGCCGACGATCCGCGCGGCGCGGGCAAAACTCCCGCCTCGCCCAAGAAACGCTGACGCGGCGCGTCCTAAGTCCCGTGGCTTATCCGGCCGTCATTGCGAGCCGGAGGCGAAGCAATCCCAGGTTTCGCCGGCGCTGACATTATTCTTCGTGCGCTGAAAGCCGGGATTGCTTCGTCGCAAACAACGCTCCTCGCAATGACGACTGTGAAGAAACGGAAGCGTTACGCTTACGCCGGGAACGTTCCCCGGCCGCTCCGACGGGGCGGCCGGGGATTTCCTTTTATATCTATTTCTCGCGGAACCACTTAAACATCCGCTTGAGCAATCCCTTGGCGCCGCCCTCGTGCAGGGGGCAGGCCTCGGCGGGCTCCGTTCCCGGAAGAAACAACTCTTTCCGGCGGTCGGGACAGCCGGCGCGGGCGCGCAAACCCGAAGCGGGGTCTATGGTTATTTCCTTTAAGCCCCGCTCTTTCTCAAAATCGGGCCAGGGGCCGGGGCCCAAAACAGTTTTCATGAAGTTCACCCAGACGGGCAGGGCCAGGGCCGAAGCGGCGCGGCCCAGGGACGCCGGCCGGTCGTGGCCCAGCCAGACCCCGCAGAGGACCTCGGGCGTGTAGCCCACGAACCAGGCGTCGGCGTAGTCGTTGGAGGTGCCGGTCTTGCCGGCGGCCGGCGCGGCGAACCCCAGCAGGCGGGCCGAGCGCGCCGTGCCGGTTTCGAGAACGTCCCGCAGAACATCGGTGATCAGCGCCGCCGTTTCCGGCGACAGGACGGGCCGCGGGCTCGGGGAGCGCTCGGCCGCCACGCGGCCGTCGGCGTCGGTCACCCAGCGCACGAAGATGGGCTCCACCGCCCGCCCGCCGTTGGCGAAGGCCGCGTAGGCGGCGGTGAGCTCCAAGGGCGTCACCTCGCCGGCGCCCAGGGCCAGAGAGGGCACGGCGGGCAGGTCCGCCGGCAGGCCCAGCGAACGCGCCAGCGCCAGGACCGGCGCCGTGCCGGTTTTCCGCAGGGCGTGGACGGCGGGGACGTTGATGGAATCGGCCAGAGCCGCGCGCACGGTCACCGTGCCGCGGAACTGCCCGTCGTAGTTGCGCGGCTCCCAGGTGCGCGTGCCCTCGACGATTTTGTACGGCTCGTCGGGCAGGAGGCTGGCCAGCGTGAGGGCGCGCGACTCCAGCGCCGCGGCGTAAAGGACGGGCTTGAAGGCCGAGCCCGGCTGGCGGCGAGCCCGCGCGGCGCGGTTGAACTGGCTGACCGCGAAATCCCTTCCTCCCGCCAGGGCGCGCACGAAGCCCGTGTGCGGATCCAAAGCCACCACGGCGCCTTCCAGCTCCTGCCCCGCCAGCGCACGTTCGGCCGCTTTCTGCCACGAATCGTCCATGGCCGTGTAAATGCGGTAGCCCTGGTTGTCGAGGAGGAAAGCGCCGAACTCTTTCTCCAAAATTTCCCGCGCGTGGGCCAAATAATAGGCGCCCGACGGGCGCGATTCCAGCGGCGCCAAAACCAGCGGCTCCCGCAGGGCGGCCTTGCGCTCCTCCTCGGTGATCAGGTCCTGCCCGAGGAGAAGGTCCAGCACCAGGCGGCGGCGCCGCAGGGCGTTTTCCGGCGAAGCGCGCGGGTTGTGGAGGCTGGGCGCCGGGATGATGCCGGCCAGCAGGGCGCATTCCCCCCGCGTCAGGTCCGAGACGGGCTTGCCGAAATAAGACCGGGCCGCGTCCTCCACGCCGTAGACCGCCCGCAGGCCGCTCTGCCCCAAGTAAATCTGGTTCAAATACATTTCCAGAATGGCGTCCTTGTCGAAACGCGCCTCCATGGCCAGGGCCAGGCCCGCTTCGGTGATCTTGCGCCGGAGGGTCCGTTCCTGGGTGAGGAACGCGTTCTTCACCAACTGCTGGGTCAGCGTGCTGCCGCCCTGGCGCAGGCGTCCGCTGCGGAAGTTCACCCAGGCGGCGCGGGCCAGGGAGCGCAGGTCCAGCCCGTGGTGCTGAAAAAACCGGCGGTCCTCGGCCACGATCACCGCCAGCTTGAGGAGCGGCGGAATGTCGTCCAGCTCGATCCAGGGACGGCTCTCCGCGCCCCCCCGCGACACTTCGTCCAAAGGCAGGGGCTCCAGGAAAATTTGCCCCAGGGAGCGGCCCGAGCCGTCCTCCAGGCGCTCCAGCCGGCCTTCGCGGAAATGGAAGCGGTGCGTCCCCTCGGGCGCCGGCCCGCCGGGAAATTGAAAGGGGCGCAGGAACGCCTCCAAAGTTTCGCCGTCCAGTCGGGCGTAGCGTCCCTCGGCCGAGGGAGGCGCGGTGTCCGCTTCGTAGCCGCGCTCCTCCAGCCGCCGCGCCAGCTCGCCCAGGGTCAGCGCCATGCCGCGCCGCAGCGCCGGCGCGTCGGCGAAAAAGCGCGCCGGCTGCCTGAGCGCCCGCTGCTGGGTCACCAGCTCCAGGCGGCGGAACAGGGAGGCGCTCCACAGGCCGAAGGCCACCGCCGCCGTCGAAACCGCGGCCGCCGTCGCCACATAAAAAAATCGGCGGAACTTACTTTTCTTAGCCATGGCCGGCGGCCTCCCTTCCGGGGATCACGTCAGCAGACCCCGTTCCTCCATCAGGTTTCTCACGGCGCGCGCGTGCCTTTCCATTTCGGGGACCAGGCGGGCGTTGTAGAGCAAAGCGGCGGGATGATAAAGGACCATGAACTCCGGACCGGGGAAATCGTCCAGGGAAAACCATCGCCCCGTCTCTTGAGCCATGGAAAAATTTTTCTTGGAGGGGTCCAGGCGCCGCAGGGCCGTGGCGCCCAAAAGCAAGACGAGCCGGGGCCGGAGGAGCTCCATCTGCCGCCGCAAATAGGGAAGGCAGGATTCCGCCTCCTGCCGCGAGGGCGGGCGGTTCCCCGGCGGGCGGCACTTCGCCACGTTGGCGATGAGCATGTGACGGTTCGTGTCCAGCCCCGCGGCGGCCATCACGCGGTCCAGCGTCCGCCCCGCCCGGCCCACGAAGGCGCGGCCTTCCCGGTCCTCGGTTTCCCCCGGCGCCTCGCCCACGGCCAGCACGCGGGCCCGCGGGTTCCCCCGGTCCACCACGATGCGGGCGCGGCCCGCCCACAACGGACAACGGCGGCAATCGGACTCGGACAGGCGGCGGCGGAATTCCTCGTAGCCGCGGCTTTCCAGCACGCGGGCGAGGACATCGTCGGAAGAGAGAGGGCCGGGGGCGGCTTCCATCGGTCCATTATAAAAAATCTCCAGGCCCTCCGTCGGGCCTTCCTCTATGTTATAATGGAGGCATGAAAGTCCTCCAAGTGGAACAGACGCCCAACCCCGACGCACTCAAGTTCATCGTGGACGAAAAGCTCCTGCAAGCCGGCGCTCGCTCCTTCGACCATCCCATCTCCGGCCGCGAAGACCCCCTGGCTTCGGCCCTCTTCTCCCTGGGCCCCGTCCACACGGTGTTCTATATGGACAAATTCGTCACCGTCAGCAAGCTTCCCACGGCCGACTGGCGCGAGCTCCAGCCCCGCATCGTGGAGACCATCGAAGCCGCCGCCAAGCCCGCTCCGGCCCCCGCGCCGCCCGCCGCCGGCTCCGACGACGAATTGCTGCAGAAGATCAACCAGGTCTTGGACGAGAACGTGCGCCCGGCCCTGGCCAACGACGGCGGCGGACTGGAAGTTCTGGATTACCGCGACCACGTCCTCACCGTGCATTACCAGGGGGCCTGCGGAAGCTGTCCCAGCGCCGCCTCCGGCACCCTCTTCGCCATTCAAAACCTCCTGCAAAGGATGGTGGACCCCGCCCTCCAAGTCGTCTCCGACTGAAAAAACCTCCCGCTTCTTGACAGACCCTTCGAATTGTTGTTACCGCTCAAATTTGCTATGATACATAATGTTGCAAGGCCCCTCCCCCGTTTCTGAAAACCTCGCGCGCGTCCTCGAGAGAATGGACCGGGCAGCCCGGCGCGCGGGCCGTTCTTTGAAAGAGGTGACCCTGGCGGCGGTGACGAAAACCGTTCCCCCGGCCCGGGTGCAGGAAGCCTGGCGGTGCGGCCTTCGGCATTTCGCCGAGAGCCGCGTGCAGGAGGCTTCCGAAAAAATTCAATCCCTGCGGCTGGAGGGGGCGGTGTGGCATCTCATCGGCCACCTCCAGACCAACAAGGCGAAAAAGGCGGCGGAACTCTTTGACGGCATTCAATCCCTCGACAGCCCGCGCCTGGCCGGCATCCTCGACCGCGAAAGCGGAAGGCTGGGCCGGCCCATCCCCTGCTTGGTGGAAGTGAAAATATCGCCCGAGCCCGGCAAACACGGGGTATCCGTTGAAACGCTTGAACGCTTTCTGGACGAGGCCGCGGCCCTGCCCGGGCTGCGCGTCCAAGGGCTCATGGCCGTGGCGCCTTACTTCGACGATCCGGAAGAAACCCGACCTTACTTCCGCCGGCTCCGGACGCTGTTCGAGAAAAACCTGGGGAAGTTCCGGGGCGGTTCGATTTTGTCCATGGGCATGTCCCACGATTTTGAAACGGCCATCGAGGAAGGCTCCACCATGATCCGCGTCGGCACGGCGCTTTTCGGAGCGCGATAAATGAAGGCAACCGGCTGGGCTCGGACGCCGCGCTCGTTCTTTGATTTCTAAAAACCTGCTTTTCATCGGCGGGGGCAACATGGGCGCCGCCTTGGCGGCGGGCCTCATCGCCGCCCGGGCCGTGAAGCCGCGCCAGGTGCGCGTGACGGACGTGGACAAAAACCGTCTGTCGTCCCTGAAACGCCGCCTCGGCGTCCTCACCGGGACGGACAATCGCGCGGCCGCGGCGGACGCCGACGTCCTGGTCCTCTGCGTGAAACCCCAGCAGATGCCGGGCGTCTTGGCCGAACTGAAGGGGGCCGTGACGCCCCGGCAGCTGACCATTTCCATCGCCGCCGGCGTGGGCACCCGGACCATCGAAGACGGCCTGGGCGGAAAAGTGCCCGTGGTGCGGACCATGCCCAACACGCCCGCGCTTCTGCAAGCCGGGGCGCTGGTTTATTGTTTGGGCCGTTTCGCCCGCCCCGCTCATGAGAAACTCGCCCGCGCGGTGCTGGCGCCGGCGGGCCGGCTGTGGGCGGCCGGCGAGGGCGCCATGGACGCCGTGACCGCGCTGTCGGGCTCCGGCCCCGCCTACGTTTTTTACCTGGCCGAATGCCTGGCCCGCGCGGGAAAAGACTTGGGCCTGAAAGCCGAGCTGGCGGAGGCCCTGGCCAGGCGGACGATTTACGGCGCGGGCCTGATGCTGGAGCGAACGGCCGATTCCGCCGCGGCCTTGAGGGAGCGCGTCACATCCCCCGGCGGCACCACCGCCGCCGCCCTGGCGGTCCTGCGGGACCGCGGCCTGGAACGAATTTTTCAAGACGCCCTCGCGGCGGCCCGGAAAAGGTCCCAAGAGCTGTCCGGCCGCCCGAAGGCGTAGAAACGGAACAGGAGAACAAACACACATGGTCATCCGCGTCAGAGTCATTCCCAACGCCCCCCGCAGCGAGGTGGTGGGCCGCATCGGCTCCACGGTCCGGGTGAAGGTGGCCGCTCCCGCCATTGACGGAGAGGCCAACGCCGAATTGGTGGATTTCCTGAGCGAGTTCTTCGAGGTCCGCAACCGCGGAGTGAAGATCGTCCGGGGCCAAAAGGGGAAGGAAAAGACCGTCGAGATCTTCGGCCGCTCGGAAGAAGAGCTGGAGAGCATGATGGAGACCATCCCTTGACCACGGCCCTTCCGGCGAGGAGACCCCTCCCGGCCCGGTGCTGAAAACGGCGGCGCGCCCGGCGCGCCGAAGCGTTCCCCCCGCTTCTTCCGCTTCCCAAGTCCGTTCGTTCCGCTGGTCCGGCGGCCGCCTGCTGGTTTTGGAGCAGCGCGGCCTGCCGCGCCGCGTAAGCTACATCGCCTGCCGCACCCACGCCCAGGCCGCCCGCTGCATACGGCAGATGTCCGTGCGCGGCGCGCCGGCCATCGGCTGCGTGGCGGCCTACGGCATCGTTCTGGCCGCGCGGGAAAAAACCTATCCAACGTGGACGGCCATGAAGGCAGGGCTGGAAAAAGCCCGCGCCCTTCTGGCGGCCACGCGCCCGACGGCGGTGAACTTGTTTTACGCTTTGGAGCGGATGCGCCGCGTTTGGGAAAGTTTTTCCCCGCCGCCCGCGGGCTTCCAAAAAGCGGCCGCGGCGGCCCTGGAAGCGGAGGCCGGGCGCATCGCCGACGAGGATTTGGCTTCCTGCCTGCGCATCGGCTCCTTGGGAGCGGGTCTTTTGAAGCCGGGAAGCGTCGTCCTCACCCATTGCAACACAGGCGCCCTGGCCACGGCCGGGCACGGCACGGCCTTGGGCATCATCCGCTCCGCCTTCGCCTTGGGCAAGGTCAAAAGCGTCTTGGTGGGCGAAACGCGGCCCTACCTGCAGGGCATGCGTCTCACCGCCTGGGAGTGCGGGGCGGAAGGCATCCCCTACGCCATCGCCACCGACGGAATGGCGGGTCATTTCATGAAGAGCGGCGAGGTGTCCGCGGTGATCGTGGGCGCCGACCGCATCGCGGCCAACGGCGACACGGCCAACAAGATCGGCACCTATTCTCTGGCCGTTCTGGCCCGCCACCACGGCGTTCCCTTTTACGTGGCCGCCCCTTTCTCCACGGTGGACCTGAAGACGCCCGACGGCCGGCGCATCCCCATCGAAGAGCGGTCCTCCGAGGAAGTCCTGCGGGTGGCCGGCGTTCCTTTGGCGCCGGCGGGCGCCTCGGCCCGGCACCCCGCCTTCGACGTGACGCCCGGCGAGCTCATCACGGCCGTCGTCACCGACCGCGGCGTGGCCCGCCCGCCTTACGCGCAGAGCCTGGCCGCGCTCTCGGCCCTTTGATCCGGCCCGTCTATCTGGCGGCGCCCGCCGTTTTGGCGCTGGACCAGCTCTCCAAGCTCATCGTCCTGCGGACCCTGCCTCTGAACGAGACCGTGCCCGTGCTGCCGTTTTTTTCCCTCACCCCCGTGGTGAACACGGGCGCCGCCTTCGGAATTTTCGGCGGCAACAACTCGTGGCTCATCCTGTCCACCACCGTTATCCTGGCGATCCTCAGCGTTTATTATTGGCGGGCGGGCGAACAGGACGCCCGCGCGCGGGCGGGGCTGGCCCTTTTGTGGGGCGGCGCCCTGGGCAACCTCATGGACCGCGTCCTGCGCGGCGGCGTGGTGGACTTTCTGGATTTCCATTGGCGCGGCTGGCACTGGCCGGCCTTCAACGTGGCGGATTCCTGCATCTGCGCGGGGGTCGCCCTTTTGGCGCTGGCCGGGTTCCGGCGGCCCGCCGGCGACGGCCCGGCGGCGGGGAATGAAAATGTTTGAGGCGGCGCCCCGGGCCCGGCGGCGAGGACCATGTTCCCCGAACTGCTGAGGCTGGGGCCGGTCACCCTGCACACCTACGGGGCGCTGGTGGCCCTGGGGTTTTTCCTGGGCTACACCCTCACCGTGAAGCTGGCGGGGCGGCGGGGCGTTCCGGCGGAGACGGTTCTGGGGCTGGCCTGGGTGGCGCTTCTCGCCGGCTTGGCGGGCGCGCGATTGCTCTACGTGGCCCTGAACTGGGGCTACTTCAAGACGGCTCCTTTGGAAATTTTTCAGCTGTGGGCCGGCGGGCTGGTGTGGTACGGCGGATTTTTGGCGGCGGGGACGGCGGGCGCTTTTTGGGCGCGGCGGCGCGGCGTGCCCGTGAAAATTATGGCCGACGCGGCGGCGCCCGGTGTGGCCCTGGGGCACGCCTTCGGACGGCTGGGCTGTTTCGCCGCCGGTTGTTGTTACGGGCATCCCTGGGACGGCTGGTGCGCCGTCACGTTCCGGCATCCCGCCGCGTTGGCGCCGCGCGGCATTCCCCTCCACCCTTCCCAACTCTACGAAGCGGGCCTCAACTTCGCGCTCTTCGCGTTCTTGGCGGCCTGGAGCCTGCGCCGGCCCGGCGATCTGGGGACGGGCCGCCTCGCGGCGGCTTACGCCATCTTCTACAGCGTGATCCGCCTGGCCGTGGAGGCGACGCGGGGCGACGACCGGGGACCCCTGCTGGCGCGGATGACGCCCACCGAATGGCTGGCTTTCGTCATCCTGCTGGCGGCCTCCGCCTGGTGGTTCCGCCGCGGCCGTTCCGGCTCCCGCGCCCCCGGCGCCTGACGGTCCCGCCTCCCGTGCCCGAGACCAAGGATTATCTTTTTCGCGGCGTTCCCGAGCGCGTGGACCGCTTCCTGGCCCGGAAGCTGGCCGGCTTTTCCCGCACCCGTATCCAGCGGTTCATCAAGGAAGGGCGCGTCGCCGTTAACGGATCGGCCTCCCCATCGGGCCGCCTGTTGTCGCCCGGAGACAAGGTGCGCGCGACCCTGCCCGATTTCACGGGCCTCCCCTCCTCCTCGGCGGAGGACGTGCCGGTCCTTTACGAGGACGAGGCCCTGCTGGTGGTGGACAAGCCGGCGGGGCTGGTGGTGCATCCGGCCGGCCCTCACCGGGAAGGCACGCTCATTCAAAAGTTGTGGCCGAAGCTGGCGGAGGGTTGGGCGGGTTCCCTTAAAGCGGGGAGCGCGGGCGGAGCCGACCGGCCGGGAGTGGTGCATCGGCTCGACCGGGGCACGTCGGGCGTCATGGTCATCGCCAAGACGCCGGAGGCGGCGGAAAACCTCAGCCGCCAGTTCGCCGAACGCGAGGTGGAGAAAATTTATTGGGCTCTGGCTCAGGGCGTTCCGCGCGCCGATCAAGGCAGCGTCCGCTCCATGGTGGGACGCTCGCGCCGCCGGCCCGGACGCATGTCCGTCGAAAGCCAGGGCCGCTGGTCGGAGATGGACTTCAAGGTTCTGGCGCGGTTCGACGCGCCGCCCGCGGCTTTTTTGGAGGTGCGCCCGCGCACGGGGCGGACCCATCAGATCCGCGTCCAGCTGGCCGCGCTGGGCCACGCCATCGTGGGAGACGGCGCCTACGGGCCGGCCGCCGCCGAGGACGCCTTCGGCGCGGCGCGGCCTCTCCTGCACGCCGCGTTCCTGCGCCTCCGCCATCCCGCCACGGGCCGCGCCTTGGAATGGAACGCGCCCCTGCCCGAGGATTTCGAGGCCGTGCTGAAAGCGTTGGGGTGGAAAGGCCGGACCGCGCACGGCGCGGCGGCCGCGAAAAAACGCGGGGCTCGAAAAGCGCTCTGAAGGACGAAGAAGAAGGAAGGTTCCGGCGAAACCGGCCGCCGGGGGATGGGGCTCTGCGGCCGGTGCAGTGCGTCTAACCCGAATTCCCCGGTTGGATCGCGGGATTCGACGTAAAATCCGGGGCTTTTCCCTTCACAAAAAAGTTCGACCGTAGTCCGGGCTACGCTCTCACTTTTTTGTTTCGTAAAAATCCCCGTCTTTTCCGTCTCGGTCCTCGCGCCCAACCGGGGAATCCGGGCTAACGCTTCTTTGTATCTGTTATGGCGAGGAGCGTTGTTTGCGATGAAGCAATCCGGTTTTCAGCGCGCGAAGGATGGTCTCAGCGCCGGCGAAACCTGGGATTGCTTCGCCTTCGGCTCGCAATGACAGGCGGGATAAGTCGTGGGGAGTCCTGACGTAACGACGAGGAGAGAGGGTTAGGCGGCGGCGTCGTAACGGGCGCGCACGCGGGCCAATATCTTTCCGGCCGTCAGGGGCATGTTTTCCCTCAACCAGAAAAGGATTTTCTGCCCGGAGGGCACGCCGGACCGGTTGTTGTCGGCCGCCAGAGTGCGCAGGAGACCGGCGATGGGCACGCCGAGGACGTCCGCGGCCGATTCCCGCACGTGGTTTTCGAAGCGTCCGTTGTCCACGTCGGGAATGAAGTCGGGATGGACGTCGCAGATCTTGTGCAGAGGTCCGTCGTAGGCTTTTTCATCCAGATGGTCCAGCTCGTAGGCGCAGAACAGGGAGAAGGACAAGCGCCTGCCCAGGCCGTTCCAGAGTTCCTCCAGCCGGATGGCCCCCGGCAGGTTCCCCTGCCGCCACAAAATGTTCACCATTTCGCCGAAGGCCCGGACGCCCGCCCCGGCGGTCGAGGCTTTCTCCAGGATGCCACCCACGACGGCGTTGAACTTTTCGGGGTCGGGCATGTCGCCTTCCATGAATTTCGCCAGCGTGTCCTGGGCGTTATACGCCAGGAGCTGGCCCCGCCGGCAGGCCGCCTCCCAGTCGAACCCCAGGGAGCGCAAGTGGGCGGCGAAGCCGGCGCGGTGCTCCGGCGTGGCGATGACCACCACCATGGCGCCCGCGCCCAGGCCCGCGCCGATGTAGGCGCCGGCCGCTTGGGCCACGTCGTCCGCGTCGCGGTAGGTGTGGACCATGTGGCTGCCGGGCCGCGGCCGGAGCAGGACGCTGGGGCGTTCCGTGAGATTTTTCATGCGCTCAACGCCGTCACGACGGCTTCCGCCGCGCGCGGCTCCTCCGTGCTGATCCTCTGCCACCAGCCCCGGCTTTTCACCAAGACGTCGTCGTGGCGGGCCATGACGTCCGCCACCTTGTCCGACGACGCGCCGAAAGCGTAGGTGCAGACGGCCTTGATGCGTTTCCCGTGAATCGCGCCGTGCACCGCCGTTTCGTATTCCATGAAATTCCGCCAAGCCCGTTCGCCCTTGAGCCAGAGGGGATCGCCCGTGACGCGAAGGCCCTGAAAGCCCCGCGCCGCCGCTTCTTTTTCTTTCTCGAGCCAGCCTTCGAGAACTTCCTCCAAGCCCCTGGCGTCGCCGGAGGCGCTCTTGTACCAATCCCTATAGTCCAAAATTTCCATGCGGCCGTGCCATTCGGAATCGTCGCCGTCGAAAGCGCGGGTCATGGCCTCGCGGGCCTCCTCGACGGCCAAATTGGCCACCACCCACACGCCGTACTCGTTCTCCCGCAAACCGCGCTTGAAATAAGGAACCAGGAGCTCCAGCAACTCCTCCTTGGTCCGGTAAAGCTGGCATATGTGGGTGCCGGCGGGCAGATCGGCCAGGACGGCGGGGATGGTGGTCGGGGGATGGATGATGCGCTTGTCGATCAGACACACCAGGACCTCGGCCAGAACGTCCGAGCTGAACTGGCCGAAGCTTGCCTGCTCCAGCTGGGCGGGGATCATGCCCCGCAAGGCCCAGGCCCCGTGGCGGTCGCGGGGTCTCCCCGCGCTCTCCAGTTTGTTGCTTAACGCTTCGCTGGGAT
>JBQTIM010000016.1:0-9865 GCA_052388135.1 Elusimicrobiota bacterium | reverse complement strand
ACTACGCTACGACCCGGTGACAGGGCTCTAAAAAGTTCAGGCGACCCAAGCTGTGTGGACCTTCGGCTGCCGTTAGGCAGCCGATTATCTGTGGGGGCTACCTATCCACGGGCCGAGGGGCCCTCGTGCGCTACCACTACGCTACGCCCCGGGAAGAAGGCTCGAAAAAAATCGCACCCCAAGCAGTTTGGGGGACCGCGGCCCCGGGCCGCGGTTATTAGGCGTGGGCATCCTTGCCATGGGCCGGCGAGGCCCCGTGCGCTACCACTACGCCCCGGGAAGAGGGCTCGATCAGCGTGTTAAAGCGATTCGGCGGGGGAGTAGTCCGCGGCTTTCAGGCTGCGAAGAAGGTCGTCGATGTCCTTCTTGACCGCCCGGAGAGCCTCCACGGCGGCGGCGGATTCGCCCAACTCCAGCGGGAGCTGCGCGGGCCCGCGCTTGGCCCGCTCCTTCAGAAATTTCTTCGCGCCGGTGATGGTGAAACGGCGGTCGTAGAGGAGCTCCTTGATTTGAAGGATCGCCTCCACGTCGCGGCGCGTGAACTTGCGGTGGCCGGACCCGCGCCGCCCCGGCTTGAGCGCGCCGAATTTCGACTCCCAATACCTGAGGACGTGGGGCCGGACCCCCGCGATGCGTCCGACGTCTCCTATGGAAAAATATTCCTTGTCTTCCAGGAGGGATAAATCCATGCCGAAACATATTGAAACATAACGGGGGGACCAAGTCAACGCGACGGAAAAGGGGCGAAACAACAAGTTCAAAGCCCAAATTTAAACGTTCAAATCAAAACTTTGAGCTTGGTGTTTGAAGCTTGATTTGAACTTTGGTCTTTGAATTTTGGATTTCTTACAACATCCCTTTCGCCATCTTGAACTTGACCCGGCGGCGGGGCGGGATCATGACGGGCTGGCCGGTCCTGGGGTTGCGGGCGGGCTTCCCCTTGCGCATCACCACGTGGAAACTGCCGAAGCCCTGCACCACCACTTTTTCCCCGTCGCGCAAGGATTTCCTCATCGCTTCGAACACCCGCTCCACCGCGGCCTTGGCCTCGGTCTGCGTGCTCACCACCTTGGCCACCTGTTCCGTAAGACCGGCTTTGTTCATGGGAGTCCCCCTCTTTGCTGAAAGACGTGCTCGATGTGGACCATCTCGGCGCTGACGGGCCGCACCATCAAATCGTGCATGGACGCCTGGGCGGATTTGCCTTCGTAGAGACAGCGGTAAAGCTCGTTGACGATGGGCAGCTCGAGCCCGCGCCGGCGGGCCAACTCGTGGGCGCTGCGCGTGGCGCGAAGGCCTTCGGCCACCATGGTCATCTCGCCCAGCGCTTCCTTGACGGGTTTCCCCCCGCCGATCTTTTCCCCCAGCAGGCGGTTGCGGGAATGGCGCGAAGCGCAGGTGACGATGAGGTCCCCCAGGCCCGAGAGGCCGAAGAACGTGAGCCCGCGCGCGCCCAGGGCCAGGCCCATCTGCACCATTTCGTTGAGGCCGCGGGTCATGAGGGCGGCCTTGGTGTTGTCGCCCAGGCCGAGGCCGTCGCAGGCGCCGCAGGCCACGGCGTAAATGTTCTTAAGGGCGCCGCCCAGCTCGACGCCGATGAAATCGGGGCTGGTGTAAACGCGGAAGGACTCCGTGTTGAAGAGGTCCTGCACCTTCTCCGGCAGGCCGGCGGGTCCGGCGGAAACCACGGCCGTGGGGATGCCCACGGCCACTTCCTCGGCGTGGAGGGGCCCGAAAGGACGGCCGCGCGGCCGGCCGCCTCGGGCAGCTCGTCGACGATGATCTCCGTCATGCGTTTGGACGTTTCGTTTTCGATGCCCTTGGTGACGCTCACGGCCCAGGCCCCCGCGGGGAAGGCCTTTTTTTCGCGCACGGACTTCCAGGTGGGCCGCACGAACTCGGAGGGTACGGCGCTCACCACCGCGGAGCGTCCGCTCAGGGCTTCGTTCAAATCGCTGGTGACCCGCACGGATTCGTGCAGGCGCAAGGCGGGCATCACGGCCAGGCTGCGCGTCCGCCGGAGCTTTTCGGCGGCCTCGGGAAAAAACTCCCACAAGGAGACGTCGTGGCCCTTGCGCGCCAGGAGGTCTCCCAGGGTGGCGCCCCAGGTGCCGGCGCCCAGCACGGCGACGCGTTCCGTCATTTCTCCTCCCGTTCCGCCGGGCGGCCGACGCCCAGCTCTTCGCCGCGCAGGATGCGGCGGATGTTGGGGATGTGCTTCACCGCCACCAAGACGCCCAGCGCCAGCGCCAGGGCGGCGGCCGGGCTTGGCCCGTGCAAAAGGAAAGCCGCCGGCGCCAAGGCCGCGGCGCCCGCCAGGGAGCCGATGGAGACGTGGCGCGAAAAGCCGAACCCGAGGCCGAAGGCGGCCAGAGCCGCCAAAGTGGGCAGGGGAAGCAGGGCCAGGAACACGCCCGCCGACGTGGCCACACCCTTGCCGCCGCGAAAATTTAGGAACACCGGCCACGTGTGGCCCGCCACCGCCGCCAGGCCGCACAGGACGGGCAGGGCATCGCCGGGCCCGGCGCGCTGGGCCAGGTAAACGGGAAGCCAGCCTTTGCCGGCGTCGATGAGCAGGGTCGCGGCGCCGGCCGCCTTGCCGACGCTGCGGAAGACGTTGGTGGCGCCGGGATTTCCCGAGCCCACCCGGCGGATGTCTATGCCTTTAAGCCACCGCGCCAGCAAATAGCCGGTGGGAACCGCGCCGAGGATGTAGGCGAAGAGGATCAGGAAAACGGGGATCACGCTAAGCTGTATAGCATTTTGGGGCCGTCATTTCCGCCGGAAGCGGAAAAAAACCGGCGTGCCCGACACTTTGTATTTTTCCCGGAAGAGGTTCTCCAGCCGGCGGCGGTAGGAGAAATGGACGTCCTCCTCGGGCAGGTTGCAGCGCAGGACGATGACGGGCGGAGCCGACGACGCTTGCTCCGCGCCGTGGAAAACCAGCTTGCGGCCGTGGTGCGAATAGGGCCTTTCCTGAATCTGGGACCAGAAGAAAGCCGCGATGTCCTCGTCGTCGAAACGGCGGTGGTACTGGTCGCGCGCCTCGGCCACGGCGGCCAGCAGGTCGGGCGCGTGGTAGCCGGTTTTGGCGGAGAGGAAGACCAGCGGCGGCCAGTTGAAGAACGGCATGTCGGCGGGCTGGCGGTCGCGGTACCATTGCGCGAAGCGCGCCTTGTCCTCCACCAGGTCCCACTTGTTCACGCCCACAACGCAGGCGCGGCCCTTGGCGTCTATCAGCCGGGCCACGGCCACGTCCCCTTCCGTGAGGCCCTCGCCGGCGTCCAAAATCAGCACGGCCACTTCGCAGCGGTCCAGGGCCTTTTCGGCCATGAGGCGGGTCAGGCCTTCCAATCCCTGGGAGCCCTTGGCTTTCCGCGCCCGCAGGCCCGCGGTGTCTATAAATAGGAAGCGGCGGTTTTCCCAGTCCAGCGGGGCATCCACGGCGTCGCGGGTGGTGCCGGCAACGGCGGAGACGATGGCGCGCTCCTCCCCCAGGAGGGCGTTCACCAGGGAGGATTTGCCGACGTTGGGCCGCCCCACGATGGCCACGCGGATCCGACCTTCGTCTTGCGCCGGGGCGGCCTCCGCGGGACCCAGCCTCTCCTCCACCAAGTCCAGCAAAACGTTGATGCGCCGCCCGTGGGAGGCGGAGACGCCCACCACGTCGGGATAACCCAGCCGGTGGAACTCGGGCAGGGCCGCGTCGGCGGAGGCGTCGTCCATTTTGTTCACGGCCACGATGACCCGGCGCGCGCGGCGGCGCAGCCAGCGGCCCACCTCCTGCTCCGCCGGCGCCAGGCCGTTGCGGCCGTCCACCACCCAGAGCACGGCGTCGGCGCTCCGGACCCAACGCTCCACCTGGGCGCGCACCGCCGAAAGAATAACGTCCGGACCCGGCGCGTAGCCGCCGGTGTCTATCACGCGGTAGGAGCGGTCGCCCCAGTGGGCCGTCCCTTCCAGCCAATCCCGCGTGGTGCCGGGGATGTCCGACGTGAGGGCGCGGCGGTCCTGGCAGAGGCGGTTGAAGAGGGTAGACTTGCCGGCGTTCTGCCGGCCGACGAGGACGATGGAAGGAAGCGGCCCGGACGGCGCGGGCGAAGGGGAAGCGGCCGAATCCTCCTCGGGGCCCGCGCCCTTGCGCGCGCCGCCGCGTTTCCGCGTTTTGGCGTCCACGTCAGCCTATGGCGCTCAAGCGCTTCACGCCGACGGAAATGTAGTCCAGGGCGGAGGCGGAGGTGACGGCGATCATGGGCCAGAGGAAATAGGGCAGCAGCGGCGAGTCCGGCGCCGCCAAAAACGCGCCGGCCGCGGCCAGCTGGGTGAACGTGGAGAGCTTGCCCAGGAGCCGCGGGGCGGGCGTCACGTCGTGGGTCAAGATGTAGATGGTGCTCCAGCCCAACAGGATGAAGAGGTCGCGGGAGAAAATGATGATGAACGCCCACATGGGAACGCGGCCCAGGTAGGTGAGCGTCATGTAGACGGACACCAAGAGGAGCTTGTCGGCCATGGGGTCCAGGTAGCTGCCCAGGAGAGTCTTTTCCCCGCGGCGGCGGGCCACGGCTCCGTCCAGCACGTCGGTGACGGCCGATAGGAAAAACAGGACGGCGGGCCACACGCGCGCGCCCGACACCAGGCCCGCCACCACGGCCGGCGTGAGGATGATGCGCAGGACCGTGAGCTTGTTGGCCAGGGTCATGCCGCGGGCGGGCTTGGGCGGCCGCGAAGTCTGGGAGCGGTCAGTCGTCATGTCCGTTGCGCGCCGCGGGGCGCGTTCCTTTCAGAGATTTTTCCAGGCGTCCCCAGTTCTGCCGGTCGATGCGCAGGCGGAGCCGCACGCCGCCGGCGGAGCTCTCCTCCGACAGGACGTGCGCCGAGCCGTAAAGGGCGGACAGCAGATCGCCTCTCCCGTGGGGCAGCAGGATCTCTTTCTCCATCAAATCTTTCTCCAGGCGGGTTTCGGCCGCCTTGAGGAAATCGTCCAGCCCCTCGCCCGTGCGCGCCGACAGCAGAACGCCGCCGGCCCGCCGCAGGGCGGACCTCCGCGACGACGGCACCGCGTCGGCCTTGTTGAAGGCGCGGATCACGGGGACGTTTTCGGCGCCCACCTCTTTCAAAACGTCCTTGGCCACGGCCTCCTGCGCGGGCCAGCGCGGGTCCGACGCGTCCAGCACGTGGACCAGGAGGTCCGACGAGGCGGCCTCCTCCAGGGTGGCGTGGAAGGCGGCCACCAAATGGTGCGGCAATTTCTGGATGAAACCCACCGTGTCGGTGAAAAGGGCCGTGCGGCCGCCGGGCAGCTTCACGCGGCGGGTGGTGGGATCCAGCGTGGCGAAGAGCTTGTCGTCGGCGTAAACGCCGGCGCCGCCGGCGCGGGTGAGGGCGTTCAGGAGCGTGGACTTGCCGGCGTTGGTGTAGCCGATGAGCGTGGCCACGGGCAGCGGCACGCGGCGGCGGTTCTCGCGGCGCAGGCCGCGCTGGGCCTGCACGCGGCCGATCTCGCGGCGGATGCGCACGATGCGCTCCTCGATGCGGCGGCGGTCCACCTCCAGCTTCCGTTCGCCGGGACCCCGGGTGCCGATGCCGCCGGTCTGTTGCTCGAAGCGGCCGAACTTTTCCGTGATGCGCGGCAGGAGGTAACTCAACTGCGCCAGCTCCACCTGCAGCTTTCCTTCGCGCGTGCGCGCGCGCTGGGCGAAAATATCCAGGATGAGGCGCGTGCGGTCCACCACTTTGGCGGGGATGATCTCCTGCAGGTTCCTCTGCTGGGCCGGCGTGAGGTCCTCGTCCAGGGCCACCAAATCCAGGTCGCGGCGGCGGGCTTCCTCGCCGATTTCGCCGGCTTTCCCCCGGCCCACCAGCGTCGCGGGATCGCGGCGCGGGCGCTTCTGGACGAACTCCGCCACGGCCACGGCGCCGGCCGTCTCCAGCAGGCGCTTGAGCTCCTCCAAGGAGGCCGGCCCGCCGTCTCCGTCCCGCCCGACATCCAAACCCACCACCGCCGCCCGTTCCATATGCGGGTATGATATCAGTTTTGCCGGAAGAGACGACAGGAAGGAAGAAGAGCGCGCTTTTCGGCGTGGGGCTACGCGGCTTGAAGGATGGCCGACAGGGCTTCTTTGACGCCCTCCCAGTCCACGGCGGCGGGACGCATGACTTTCAGGAGGCTGGTGATGATCTGCGCCGCCAGCGCCCTTCCGTGCAGCTCGTCGCCGGGCGGCGCCACAAGCTCCACCACCGAAGCCCGGAAGAAGCGCGCGGCGCCCCGCAGGATTTCCCTGTCCCTCCCGCCCATGTCGGCCAAATTGACTTGATACAGGCCCGGCGCGGCCGGCTTGAAAACAGCCGGCCTGTGAAGGACTCTCACCCCCCGCAGACCCAGCAGAATTTTGACGGCCAAGCTGGGCGTAACGACCACGGAAGACGCCCCCTCCCGCTTCAATACTCTCAAAAAGCGGCCACGTTCCTCCACCGCGATCGCCTGCAGGGAGTCCAAGAAGTAGACGTCCGTTCCTTCATGCTCCGCGGCCGGATTCCCCAAGGCTTCCTCCAAGCTCAGATCGCCGGGCGTTACATGAGACTCCACCCATCCACGGGCCACCGGAACCATGTCCTTGACCCCGATGGAAAGCCCCCGCGCCCTTAAATTTTCCAGAATTTCCCTGGCGTCCCGCTCCCGGTCTCCGGTCGGCGCCCCGCTCAATCGGGCGTTTCCGACGACGCTTTGTATACGGGCGGCGCGGCGGCCGTGAACCATGAACGTCCGGAGGAAACGCGGAGTTCTCTCATCCGCGCCTCGATCGGGAAGAATCTCCTTTTCAAACAACTCGCGCGCCATCCACGCGTACTTGGCCTGCAGCGCCGGCGATTCGACGGCCGAAATGCGCTCCGGAACCATCACAAGGTTCTGATAGGTATGGGCAAAATCTTCCGAGGGTCCCGTCCGGAGAGCCGCGGGCGAAATGAAAGGGTCCGCCGGCCAATCTTTGCGCGGGGAGTAAAAGCGCTCCTTGGCCAAAAGGCGGAAAATGTTCGAGGCGAACCCGAACCGGGACGTCAAGCGCCACCGCCGGACCGCTGAAAAAATATAGACCGTCATGGCCATATTAATCAGCCAACCGGCCGAACATAGAGAACCGGCCCCCGAAGCGATCGCCGGGGCCATGTAGGCCAGCAGGATTCCAAAAGCGACGAATCGGCTGAATAAATAAGAGCGCCGGCGCCAACCGAACTCCCTGAAGGCCTCAAGCGCCTCATCGCCCTGTTCGGCGCGATAACGCTCCTCGATCAAATGGCCGGTCTCGTGTATGACCGCCATATAGGCCCCGAATCGGTCCAGCCTTCGGGACAGGGTCAGCGTTCCGGACGTGTATACCCCTGCCGCGTGGCGTGGCAGCCGGCGGGCGAATCGGATGCGCTTGATATGAGATCTATGGCTCAAAGGAAGCTTTCGCAACGCATCCGCGATTCCCTTTAGCGCCTCGACGCTTGCTCGGCGGAACTGATCGCTCTCCATCCCGTGCACCAGCAACAGACGCATATCGTCCGTCTCCAGACCGGGGACGGCTTCCATGCTAGCCGGTGAAGGGTTCCGGGACGAATGGGGAGAGACGGCCGAGGTCGAAGGGACTGGTCCGGCATCCGGAGGCTTGCGGGCCAGGAAGAACGTCTTTTCGTTGTTTCTGTAGGCGAAGTCCGCAGCTTCGAGGAGGCCCGTGTGATACCCTTGCGGCGGAGTCTTTCCCGCCGTCACATTTGATTCGCCGAAAATTTCGCTCAACGCTTCTCGCATCGCGCGGACCGCCAGCCCGTCATTTTGACTTTCTCCGGCCCAATCAAAGGTGTCATTTTCCATGTAGATCAACGCGGCGCCTCCGGGCTTGAGAGCGTCCCACATGGCCTGAACCAGCGCGGAAGTTTCCGGCAGATGATCTTTGTGTATTCTAAGGCTGTTGAAGGTGACGACGTCCGCTTTCTCAATCCCGGCGGGAAGAGGTTTCCTGGCGTCATGGTGGATGACTTTCATACGGTCTTGAAGGTCGCGCCAATTCAAATCGATCCAGCCGTTGGCCCCTTCCACCAGCCCTGGATCAATCTCCACGCCCGTGTAACGGATTCCGTATTCCTTCACCATTTGGGCGGCCCAGGAAGGATTCCAGCCCGCCCCGAAATCGACGATGTGCATCCCCGGCCGCAGGATACGGCCAATCCGAAACGGCTCGTCTGAATCGTGCCCCGACCGTGCGGGCGACGCCTCGGGCGCGGAGAGAATTTTTTGATTGATTTTTTCAATGTGCAGGACCCGAACGATGTCATAGGCCGCCTGAGCCAGGATGGGAACCGCCAAGAGAACGTCTGGAATGCCGGCGATGGCCGCTATAAGGTAAGGAGAAAAAAAGCTGAAATGGATGATGAAATTATTCCGGACCGCAGGGTTTTTAAAGCTTCCCAACACCTCGGGGAGCTTAAACGGCTGCCCGCGCCCCCTATGCGGAGCGATCAGTTCCAAATAGGTGTGCCGGGCGGCGTATTCGGCCAAGAGCGCGAGCATGAGCAACGGCGGCGCCATGACGGCCAAAGGTACCCACGGGATTGACTGCGCCAGAACTCCGGCCAGGAATCCCTTGCCGATGACCAGCAGGGCCGCCATCTCTCCGGCCATCCCCAGGGCGCCCTTGAGTTTTGAGCCGGTCTTTAGAAAAGCGAGAGAATTCGGGCCGGGAGCGCCGTCCGGCCTCGTCCCCGCGGTCAAAAGTTGGAAAAGAAAATCCACCAAGGTTTCCTCAGCCTTTTCGAGGACGGTCTCTTCAGGCTCTCCTGCGGCCAGGGCCTTCGTCCATCGGGCCAGGAGCTGAAAGGTAGAAATATACGTCCGCATTGCGGCGAGGAAATCGCGGGCGTCGGCCAGCGTATCGTTCTTGTCGAGCGCAATTCCCCGCTCGGCCGCCCGCTGATAGGCCAGCCCGAGGAGGCGGGTAAAACCGAGTTTTTCCCTGGATTTCGAAAACCATCCCAGGACATCCAGGGTCCGCAGAAGGTAGCGGTGGACGGATGGGTGAAGCCCGGGGAAAAGGAGCTGATAGACGGCGCTAAAAAGCGCGCTGCCCCCCACGGCCGAGTTCATCTTCAGAAGATGGGAAAGGTCTGCGGCCATCCGCAAATCCTGGGACAGCTCGTAGAGTTTGTCAAAGTCCTGGCCTTGCAAGGCCTCCCGCGCTTCGGGATTGCGGGCGATCAGCTTCTCGATGACCCCGAAGGAAAACTGATAATCGCTGTATTTTTGGAACAACTTCTTCATCGTTTGTTTCATCCGGGCGCCGTCCGGCTCTTCCTGATCCGTCATGCTCCGGGCCATGCGGGACAGGACGGGGGAACGGTCTTCCTCCAGGGCGGTTGCCAAGATTTCCCAAACCCGATAATCCGTCCAGCCCTCCATGAGCAAACGTTCGAATTCATTGCGCGGCCTCCGTTCCGCGTGGGAGTCCGCGAGGTGGAATCGCTCATGAAGGAGCAGGAAAAGAGGCTGCACGGGGTTGGAACCGGTGATCCTGTTTGAAACCAATGAGAACCGAATCTCTTCCCCGTCCTTTCCCAACAGACTTACGGCCGACGCGCCGAGACGGACGCTGAAAAGGGCGTTGAGCGGCGATTCCGGATGCACGAAGAACATCCTCTCATCCGGGAACCCGGGCATGATTTGCTCGGCCATTTTCAGCCGCCAGCCCCATTCTGCGGACGGAGGCGTTGATTCCCTTTTGATAACAGCCAGAGGGTCTTCCGACCGGATAAGCTCCTCCGCCAGCGGCCTCAACTTCTCCAGCTTCATTTCCAACCACACGGCTCGTCCCGGCCAAGGCGATTCTCT
>JBQTIM010000015.1:0-7040 GCA_052388135.1 Elusimicrobiota bacterium | reverse complement strand
GGAGCCGGAGGCGGCGTGGAGGGCAGTTCTTTTTCATCGGCCTTGACGGTTTGAAGGGGAACCTGGCTGCGGGCTTTTCCGAACTCGGCGAAAACGGCGTGGATGTCATCGTATTCCAGTTCGCCTTTCTTCAACAGCTCTTGGACGAACCGGTCCACGATCGTCCATTCTTTGCGGAGAAATTCCTCCACCTCCTTCGAGCAGGCGGAGAGGATGGCGTGGGTCTCGTTGTTTAATTTGTCCTTCAGACCGTCGGAAAGTTCCACGGCCGGGATCGCGGAGTAGTCCCCCACGAATCCGTTGGTTCCCATGCCCAAGCGCCACACCATCTGGTGGGCTATGCTCATGGCGTTGGTGAAATCCGCGGAAACTCCGGTGGTGGTGTTGCCGTACTTGATTTTTTCGGCGACGTACCCGGCCAGCGACACCTTAATGTTGGCCAGCATGCTGTCCCGTCCCATGGAGTGCATTTCGTCGCGGGGATGGTGCCAAACGACGCCCAGAGCCCCGCCGCGGGATATGATGGAAGCTTTAAAAACGTCGTTGGTCGGATGAAGCTGGTAAACCGTCATGAGATGGCCCACTTCGTGGTAGGCGGTGGCCTCCCGCTCATGGTCCGTCATGGTGAGCCCGCGGGCCACGCCCAGATCAATGCGTTCCAGCGCGGCGGAGAGGTCCTTAAAAACGACTATGTCCCGCTTGTCGCGGGTGGCGATGAGGGCGGATTCTTTCACGATGTTCATGATGTCCGCCGGGGACTTTTGAACGCAGCGCCGCGCCATGCGGCCGATGTCTATGTTGGGGTCGTGTTTCACCTTCTTCAAGTAGTAGGCGAACAAGGCGATGCGTTCGTCCAGGTTGGGGCGGTCAATATAAATTTTCCGGTCGAAGCGGCCGGGGCGCAGAAGGGCCTTATCGAGGACGCCCTCGCCCGCGTTGGTGGCGCCGATGATCACCACGTTGGCGCCCTTGCCGCCCAGGCCGTCCATCTCCACCAGGAGCTGGTTCTGGGTGCTGTTGGTCTCCTCGCCGCCGCCGAAAGCGTTGAAGGAGCGGCCGCGGCCGATGACGTCCAGCTCATCTATAAAAATAATGCAGGCGCCGTGGGCGTAGGCAAGCTGGCGCGCCTTCTCGAAGAGCTTGCGGACGCGGCTGGCGCCGACGCCGACGAAAACCTCCACGAACTCGGAGCCCGCCATGCCGATGAAGGGGACGCCGGCCTCCGTGGCGATGGCCTTCGCCAGGAGGGTTTTTCCCGTGCCCGGCGGGCCCACCATGAGGAGGCCCTTGATGATGTTTCCGCCGATGGCCTTGAGGCGGGCGCGGTCTTTCAGGAGCTGCACGACCTCCATGGCCTCTTTCTTGGCGTTCTCCAGGCCGATGACGTCGTTGAAGTTCACCTTGACGTCCGACGCCTTGATCTGGGCGCCTTTCTTGAGCTTGCCGAAGCTGCCCTGCATCACGGTCATGTAGAGGTAGACGAAGATGATGGCGTTGACGCCGGTGAGCAGGAGCTGGAGGGGCAGGGTGGCCAGGGTCATGTTCCTGTAGAACGACTCCAGGGACATAAGGCCCCAGACGGTCAGCAGGATAAGGCCGCCCGCCACCACGATGATGGTGATTTTCAGCCAATGGTTCTGCCAGAAGATTTTGAGTTTTCGCACGGTTTTGCCCTCGGAAGGGCTAAATAAAAGTATACCCTGAGATGATCAAAAAAGACAGGGGAATTTTTGGAGCGGCCGGCTTGCCGCGCTCTCGAAACGGTCGAAAAACAAGGGTTTCAGATCAGGCGGGACGGCTGGGCGGCGGCGCGGAGGCGGCCGCGGCGGCCGGCTTTCCGTCTTTCGCGAAGGGGAGCGTGAACCAGAACTGCGCCCCCTTGCCCGGCCCCTCGCTGGAGGCGCCGATGCGCCCCCCGTGGCCCGTGACGATTTCCCGGGCGATGGCCAGCCCGAGGCCGAGGCCCTTGCGTTGGTTGGCCGCGCCTTCCACCTGGTAGAACTCGCCGAAGAGCCGGGGCAGATGGCGAGGGTCCATGCCTTCCCCGGAATCCTCCACCCTGACCTCCAGCTCCTCCGGCCGCTTCAGAAAGCGCACGGTGACGCTTCCCCCCTCCGGCGTGTGCTTGACGGCGTTGCCGATGAGGTTCCCCAGCACCTGTTCCAGGCGGCGGGGGTCGGCGTTGAGGGGAGGCCACTCTTGATCCAGGCCCTGCACGTCGAAGCGCAGTTTCTGCTTTTCCATGGTGAGGCGAAAGCGGTCCACCGCGGCGGCGAAGAGGGCGCGCGGGTCCACGGAGGTTTTTTCCAGGCGCAGTTTGCCGGTTTCCATGGCGGCGAAATCCATGAGGTCCTCGATCAGCCGCTCCATGGATTCGCTTTCCCGCACCATCACGCCCAGGGCCGTCTCGATCTGGTTGGGCGCGATCATGCCCGACTGCATGGCCATGGTGTAGCCTTTGATGGCCGTGAGGGGCGCCCGCAGGTCGTGGGTCACCAGGCGGAGGAACCGGCTCTTGAGCTCGCTGAGGCGCGAGAGGTCTTGGTTGGCCTTTTTCAGCCCGTCCAGCAGGGATTGAATTTGACCGTTCAAGCGGCGTTTTTCCAGGACTTTTCGGAGCGTGTGCTGGAAAGCGTAGGCGTCCAGCGGCTTAAGGAGATAGTCGAACACGTCGGCCCGCATGGATTTTAGAACCGAGTCCAGGGAGGCGTAGTCGGACATGACCACCACGGCCAAGTCCGGCCGAATTTCGTGCAGGCGGGACGCCAGATCCCAAACGGTGGTTTCCGGCAGGCTGGCGTCCACCAACGCCACGTGGTAGGGATGCTGTTTGGCCTGCTCCAAAGCGTCGGCTCCCGACGTCACGTGCATGGAGGTGTGCCCCTCCATGGCCAGGAAGCCGGCGAAGACGTCGCCGAACAGGGGGTCCGGGTGCACAAGAAGGATGCTGACCTTCTCGCTTTCATCATGGACGGCCGGGGCCGACTGAGGGAGCGCCCCGAAAAGGGCCTCCGCCGACAGCGGCCGCGGAAAGAACCGCACGAATTTTTCCCGGCCCATGGGTTCCAGAGATTCGGGAAGCCCGCCGGCCTCTCCGGCCAGCCACAGGGCGGCGGCGGGCTGCAATGCGTGGGCGCGGTAAAGGAAGTCCATCCCCGGCGGATCGCCGGGGTCCATGTCCCAAAGGATCACGTCCCAGACACCGGACTGAAGCTTATCCCAAAAAACGGTCTCGCGTTCGCAAAGTTCGACCTTGCATCCGAAGGCCTCCAGGGAGCGGGCGGGGGGTTGAACGGTTTCCATGTCCCAGGCCATGATCAATATGCGCATGGGATTGGCTTGGCCGTCCAAGACGGATGCAAGAGCGCCTGCGCTCACCGGTTTTTTCTCCTTGCCGGGTTCCCGGCGTGAATACGCTGAATTTTCAATTCAAAGATATTATAGGCCCGGGTCCGGGTCCCGTCAAGGCGGCTTTTTAACACCGTATAAAGGCCTTGCCGAACCGGGCAACTCGGTTAGAATGATAGACATGGCTGAAACGACCCGCTTGCTCATCGCCGCCCAGCGCCCCGAGGTTCTGGAATCCCTTTACAGCGCGCCGCTGGCCTCGGCCTTCAACGTGACCGTGGCTCCGGCCGCGGCCGCTTTCGAAAAAATCATGCAGCGCTTTCCCTTCGATGGATTCGTCGTGGACGCCGCTTTGGCCGATCCCGGAGCCCAGTGGAAGATGTTCCAGGACGTGAAGCTGCGCCATCCCGAGGCCTTTTTTGCGTTCCTGCCGGACAAATCCACCCGCGAGGCGGCCGAAGCTTGGCCCGGCGGCGGACCGGGATGGCACGTCCTTCATTCCCCCTTCGAAACGCCGGCGGCGCGGCCGGTCGACCTTGCGGGGCGGGAAGCGCTGGTGTTCCGCCATCCGGAGGCCGCCCGGGACTCGGCCTTCGCCGAAGTGGAAAAGCATTTATCGGCCCGGACGGCCTTCCCGACGTCTCTGCAGGACGCTCTGCGCGCTCTGCAAGATAAGCCGGGGGCCTCCCTTCTTATGCACGTGCCCGCCTGCGACACGCCCTTGGCCGTTTTCCTCAAAGAGGTGTATCACAGGCACCCTCAAACCCGGGCGTTGATATTCGTGGACGAGACCCTGGAAGCCTCGACCGGCCGGGCGCTGCGCTCCCGGGGCTGGACCGCTCTGCCCGCCGAGCGCGGTCTCCCCTATTTGCTGGAACGTCTCCAGGCCGGCGACCGGCCGGCCGCGGCGCCGGCCAAAGACCGGGTTTTGGTGGCGGAGGACGAACCGCACCTCCTGGAATGGATGATGGACATGCTTTCCGACGATTACGACGTGGAGGGGTTCCCCAACGGCGCGGCGGCCGCCGCGGCCATGAAAGAAAAGGAATATCACGCGGCCCTGGTGGACTTCCAGCTGGGAGACACGACGGGCCTGGCTCTGGCCCGGGAATTCCACAAGGTGGACGACACCCTGCCCGTCATCCTCATGACGGCCCACGCTTCCCTGGACATGGCCGTGAAAGCCCTGCAGGCGGGAATCTACGATTACATCATCAAGCCCGTGGACACGGGGCATCTCCGTAATTCCCTGAGCAAGGCCCTGGCCCAGCGGCGGCTGGCGCGGGAAAACAGGGCCTTGCTGGCGGACCTCACCAAAGCCAACCAAAGCCTCAGCCGGCTCAACCAGCTGCAATCCAAGTTTCTCTCCATCGTCACCCACGACCTACGCACACCCCTCACGGCCATCAAGGGCTACGCGCAGGTGCTGGCCATGCAGGAATTTCCGGAGGAGAAAAAGAGGGATTTTGCCGGCGTCATCGCCCGCGAGGCGGACCAGCTGGGCCTGCTGATCAACGATCTCATGGACGTGGCCGGCCTGGAGGCGGGCAAATTGCGCGTGGAGAAGTCTTCCCAGGACCCGCGCGCCCTTTTGCAGAACGTGCGCCGCCGGATGGAGCCTCTGGCGCGGGAGCGCGGCATCGTTTTCACGGACGGCACCGACGGGGCGGTGTTGCCCCCGGTGCAGGCCGACGGGCGCCGGGTGGAGCAGGTGCTCACGAACCTCATCGGCAACGCCTTCAAGCACACGCCTTCCGGCGGGCGCGTGACCATGGCGGCGGCGGCCCGGGACGGGCGTTTGCGGGTGGAAGTCGCGGACACGGGCGAGGGCATTCCCTTGGCGGACCTGAAGCGGGTGTTCGAGCGTTTCTTTCAGGTGGAAGCCCACGCCTCCAAGCGCGAAGGACTGGGTCTGGGCCTCACCATCGCCAAGGAAATCATCCAAGCCCACGGCGGCGACATCGGCGTGAATTCCGACGGGCCCGGCAAGGGAGCCGTCTTTTGGTTCACGCTCCCGTGCGAAAGCAAACCGGACCAGCCCGATTCCCCGCTTGGATCGCGGGATTCGACGTAAAATCCGGGGCTTTTTCCTTCACAAAAAAGTTCGACCGTAGTCCGGGCTACGCTCTCACTTTTTTGTTTCGTAAAAATTCCCGTCTTTTCCGTCTCGGTCCTCGCGCCCAACCGGGAAATCCGGGCTAGCTAAGCAAAAGAGCGGCCCGCCGTTCGGCTCCGCTTCTCTCTCCCTCTCAGAACTCCGGTCCCAGCGAGAAATAAAAAATCCAGTCGTCGGCGTCGGTGCGGCGGGCGGCGTCCACGGACAAAGTGACGGAATACGTCTGGAGGATGAAGGTGGGAATCCTCACCCCGGCGCCCACCGAATGGCGCAGGCGGGACGGCTGTCTCTCTTCGGGCCGCTGCGGCCAGGCGTAGCCGGCGTCGGTGAACAAGGCGCCGTAGATGGCTTTGAAGGAAAAATCAGGGAACAGGAACCACGTGTAGTAATCCAAGTATTTCATGGGCACCCGCCACTCCAGGTTGCCCAAGGCGAACTTTTCCGCCTTGTTCTCGTCGGCGTTGCGGGTGAAGCCGCGGACGCGGTCCGCGCCGCCCAGGCGATAGCTCTGGGGCGTCTCTCCATCGCTGGCGCCCGCCAATCCCCGGAAAGCCAGGGCGCTCTCCCGGCCGGTGGGCGTGAAGCGGTGGTACTCGGCCACGTAGGAGTCGTAGCTTTTGTCCCCCGCCAAGACCGGGCGCGAGATCTGGTAGGCGGCCCGGAACCGGTCGCCGCCGGTGACCGCCAGGTAGCGGCCCGTGGTGGTGTCGCGCGCCAGGGCCAGGGCCGCCACGTTTTCCCTCTCCTCCGATGAGCGCCCGATTTTTTTGAACTCGTCGCGGCGGAAGATCGTCGTGAACACGGCTTCGAGGCGGTGGAAACGGTCGAGGGGATAGCTGACGCCGGCGAACAGGTCCGCTTCCCGCCGGAGCTCGGTGCGGGCGAAATCCCTGTAAAAGTTTTTCCCTTCGGCGCCCAGGAGCAGCTGCGGGCGGAACCGGCGGTACGCGTATTGGAGGCCGTAGTCCAGGAAGCGATCTCCGGAGGCGTACTGCACGGACGTCTGCACCTGATGGTTGCCCAGGTACTCGGAAGCCTGCCAGAAAGCCGCGGCGAAGAGGCCGTCGGACGAGGAGTAATAGAAAACGGGAAAAAACAAATCCGTGGAGGCGCGGAAGCGATAAGGGCTCCGGTCCGTGATGAACAGATCGTCGGACGTGGGAAGGGGGCCTCGCGGCGGCGCGGCCGCGAACGCGGGCGGCTCGGGAGCGGCGTCCCGCTCCAGGCCGGGCGGGGACGCACGGGGGGCCGCCTTGGCCGGAGCCGGCGGCAAAGCCGCCGCGGGAACGGCGGCGGGGGACGCCCACAGCGAGGAATCGCCCCTGTAAACATGGCGCGATCCGCCGCGCTGGGCGGAAAACAAGTGGGACCGGCCGTCGCGCGAAACGTCCGGAGAAAAAACGCCCGTCACGACCTGCGTGAGGCGGACGACGGCGCCCGAAGGCAGGTCCAGCTTGTAAAGGTTGTAGACGTCGTCGGGACTGCCCACGAAGAGGAGAGAGGCTCCGTCCGGCGTGAAAGCAGGCGACACCTCGTCGCCCGGCATGTCGGTCCGGGGAGAGACGGCCAGGGTGGC
>JBQTIM010000014.1:0-2341 GCA_052388135.1 Elusimicrobiota bacterium | reverse complement strand
GGCGGGCAAGGCGTTTCAGTGGGGACATTATCCCTTCCACAGAGAAATTTTCAAAAGCCCCGCGGTGAAGCGGCTGGCTTGGGGAACGGCCTTGGCGGCGGGTTTGTTGACGTGGTCCGGCGTCAATCCGGTGACGGTGGCCGCCGCGGCGTCGGTGGCGGCGGGCCACCTGACGGTCAACGTGCGGGACCATATGCGCGAGCGAAAAGCCGCGTCCGTCCGGGCCCTGCTTCCCGCCCTTCCGCCGGCCGCGGCGTCCCGCGATGGAGCGGAAATCTTTTTACGCGAAGCGGGCCGGGTCGTTCCCTTGCCTGTCGTTCGTCCGTTGCACGTTTCGACCCTGATGGATCCCCTGCGGGAGCGGGAAAACAACATCGCCGCGGCCTTGGAAAGCGACCGTGAGTTGACGGAATGGCTGGAACAGCTTCAAAGAGGCCGGTCCGCCGTGTTGTTGGGGCCGACGGCGGAGGCCTATGAGCGGCGCGACGCGGCGGATGTTTCCATGGCCTTGCGCGATTTGGCTTTCGAGCTGGGAGGGATGTACGCCGGGCCCGAGTCTTCCACCGAGGGAAGCGGCGCCGGCCGAGTCGCGGCTCTGGGCGCGCTGGCCCGATTGCGGGATTTGGCCCCCGCGTTGGCCGCGGGCTTGAACGAGGCTCAACCGGAACTGAAAGCCGAATTGAACGAGGCCGCCCTGGCGCGGGCCTTCGAATTGGGCGCCATGGCGCGGCAGACGGAGCAAGCAGGTTCCTCTTCCTGGGTCCCCGCCGTCTTGCCGGAGGCGGGCCAGCCCGTGGCCTACCACGGCGTTTCGCGGGCGGACTTGGCGGCGGGCTCGCCCTTCCTGTCCTCTTTGGCCGCGCAGATAAGCTTGGAGCGGGCCGCGCGCCCAGGGACCGGAGGACGCGACAGCGATATTGTTTTCCATTTGTATCGAGGGCGGGAGGGCGAAAGGTTTGAAGGGTCGGACGTGGAGGCCGCTTTGCTCGGGGCAGGCATGGAAATTGGGCAGGTTTGGTTCCAAGTTCACGATGAAGGCGCACTTCCGCGGACGAACGGCGTTTTCGACGCCGCCAAACGTGGCGCTTAATGGGCTTTCCTCGGAGCTCCTTGGTGTTCAGCACGGAACCGGAGCGCTGGGCCGGCGGCGTCATCCCTCTGAAGAAAATGCTGGAGGCCATCGAGAACGAAATGAGGCTGTTGCAGGTGCTCGCTTACCAAGCCTAGTGTAGCGATTCCAACACTTCTTTGCTTTTGTCATTGCGAGACACGCTGTTTGTGACGAAGCGATCCCATTGGTTAAGTTCTGAAAGATCTTATCTCTTGACGCGAAACCTGGGATTGCTTCGCTGTGCTCGCAATGACAAGGGGCTTATGGCGCACTGCACTAAAGTCATCCGGAAACCTATCGTTGAGGAGGATGCCGATTTTTCCGCGCCGAGGCGAGGCGCGAGAAGGGCGCAGGCCTTCTGCGGCCTGTAACCGACGAGCAACGAAGCCGCAGGCCGGAGAAATCGGAATCGCTTCCGACGAGAGGTTTTTGGATGGCTTTTAGCGGGAGGACGTTTGCTGAAAGAGCCACCGGGCCGCTTTCGGTTTCCGGCAGATGAAGGCGGCGACGGAGGCGGATAAAGGTCCGGCTCCGAGGACGATGCGGGCGGCGGCTCCCAGAGCCAGGCGGGTTGTGAAGGCCTTTTCCCAGGCGGCCCGGTACGTTTTTTCCGGGCCGGCGGTTTTTTTTCCGGCACGTTCCGTGAGGGCTTGATGGATCATGGGCCCGGCGGCCAGGGCCCGCGCGATGCCTTCGCCCAGGAACGGATCGCCCACGCCGGCGGCGTCCCCCGCCAGAAAAAGATCGCCGTATCCTCGGTCGCGGGACTCATCCGCGTGATCGCCGCCCTCCGGGAAAAAATCGCCGCCGTTCCCTCTGTATCTTTGCTCGCGGGATTTTTCGTCACACAGGTCCTCCGCCGGGAAGAGATTGTCCCCATTCCCTCCGTCGCCCCGGCGCAGGCCGGGGCCCAGGTCTTCCCCAAAAGAAATCGGATGAGTTTGTTGTTCCGCTTTATCCCTTTCGCCGAAAACACGGAGAAATCGCTGGAGCGGGCCGGACCGCTCAAGCCGCCGCGGGCCGAAGGGTAGGGGCCCGGTACCGCGCCAGGGGCCGCTTCGGCGGGTTCCCGCCAGGAGCGCGCGCAAGGCGGGCTGGCGCGTCAGGGCCGTTTGAAAAATTTCATCCCACCCGGATTTTTCGCTTCCGCCCCGCCGGTGCAGGCCGCAGACGTTGCTTGAGCCGTCGGCGAAGGTCAGCACACCCGCGTAGCCGCCCGGATAAAAGTGC
>JBQTIM010000013.1:0-5060 GCA_052388135.1 Elusimicrobiota bacterium | reverse complement strand
GGCGGGGCGGTTGGGTTTGCCGGGGGCCGGTCCCGGGCGGCCCCGCGCGGCCGCGCCGGACAAAGGACGAACATGCCCGCAAAGCGAAGCGTTAAAAAAATAAAAGAAGGCGCCGTCGAGTTCGTTTTGTTCGCGGCGGCCGCCTCCTCTATCTTCGTGACCCTGGGCATCGTGTGGATACTGGTGCGCGAGTCCTGGGTTTTCTTCCAGCACGTCTCTCCGTGGACGTTCCTCACCGACACCCAATGGACGCCCCTTTTCGAGAATCCCCGCTACGGCATCCTGCCGCTGTTGTCCGGTACTTTCACGGTGGCCGTCACGGCCCTGGCGCTGGCCCTGCCGGTGGGAACCGTCACGGCGATTTATTTGAGCGAATACGCGCCCCACCGCGTGCGGGAGACCGTCAAGCCGTTCCTCGAGCTGTTGAGCGCTGTGCCCACGGTGGTGTTCGGATACTTCGCCCTGCTTTTCGTCACCCCTTTGCTTCAGAAGCTCATCCCGGGCCTTTCCGGCTTCAACATGCTGAGCGCGGGGCTGGTGATCGGCGTGATGATCATCCCCTACGTGAGCTCCATCTCCGAGGACGCCATGAAGGCCGTGCCCATGTCCCTGCGGGAGGCCAGCTACGCCATGGGCGCCACCCGGTTTCAAACCGCCGTGCGCGTGGTGGTGCCGGCGGCGTTTTCGGGCATCGCTTCGGCCTACATCTTGGGCTTCGCCCGGGCCGTGGGAGAGACCATGGTGGTGGCCATCGCCGCCGGCATGCAGCCCAACTTCACCTTCAACCCGACGGAGCAGGCCTCCACCATCACGGCCTACATCGTGCAGGTGGCCCTGGGCGACCTGCCTCACGGCAGCATCGGCTACCAGACCATTTTCGCCGCCGGCCTGACCCTCATGCTCCTGACCTTGGCCTTCAACGTGACCGGCCACCTGCTTCGCAAGAAGTTCCGGGAAATTTATTGATTTTCTCCGGCAGGACCCTCTCACCTTGGGGGAGAGGGTTGGGTGAGGGGTTTTTGTGAAAGGCGGAGGTCTCAAGGCCAAGGCGCGGCGTCTTCGACGCGGACAGACAGAGACGGAGAAAAGGCTTTGGCGCCTGCTTCGTAACCGAGAGTTGTTGGGGCATAAATTTCGCCGCCAACAGCCGCTTGGCCCCTTCGTCGTGGATTTTTGCTGCCTCGAAGAAAAGCTTGTCGTAGAATTGGATGGCGGACAGCACGCGGAACGACGGTCATTGGATGAGCGTCGTACGGAGTGGCTCAAAAGAGAGGGATACCGGTTGATTCGTTTTTGGGACAATGAAGTGTTTGAAAATACACAAGGTGTGCTTGAAAAGATTTTTCGGCATCTGGATGGTGCACCCTCACCCCGGCCCTCTCCCCTGAAGGGAGAGGGGGCAATATGGAAACACAAAGCCTAAGACAAACCATCGCCCGCAACAAGCGCCGGGACCTGGTCTTCGGCGTTTTGGGCGTGCTGTCCCTTTTGGTGGGGATCGCCACGCTGGTCGCCCTGCTGGTGGATTTGGCCGTGGACGGCCTGCCGCGGCTCACGCCCCATTTTTTCCTCAATTTTCCCTCGCGGTTCGCGGGCAAGGCGGGCATCCTGTCGGCCTGGGTGGGGACGCTGGTGGTCATGTTCGTCACGGCCGTCGCGGCGGTGCCCCTGGGCGTGGCGGCCGGCGTGTATTTGGAGGAGTACGCCCGCAAGAACTGGTTCACGGACCTGATCGAGATCAACATCGCCAACCTGGCCGGCGTGCCGTCCATCGTTTACGGCCTCATGGCGCTGGGGCTCTTCGTGTACCAATTCAACCTGGGCCAATCCATTTTGACGGCGGGCCTGACGCTGGCGCTCATGATCCTGCCCATCGTCATCATCGCCACGCGGGAGGCCATCCGCGCCATCCCGCAGGCCATCCGCGAGGCGGCCTACGCCGTGGGCGCCACCAAGTGGGAGATGGTGCGGGACCACGTTCTGCCCTATTCCCTGGGGGGCACGCTCACGGGCATCATCATCGGTCTTTCGCGGGCCATCGGCGAAAGCGCCCCGCTCATCACCATCGGCGCGCTCACCTTCATCGCGTTCCTGCCGCCGGCGCCTTTCACGGGCGAGTTCCCCTACGTGTCTTTCGAATGGCTCAAGTCGCCCTTCACGGTTTTGCCCATCCAGAGCTTCAATTGGATTTCCCGGCCGCAGAGGGAGTTCCACCTGAACGCCGCCGGCGCCGGCCTGGTGCTCATGGCCATCACGCTCTCCATGAACGCCGCGGCCATCGCCCTGCGTTACCGGTTCCGGAAAAAAATCAAATGGTAGAGGATCCCATGAGCTCAGCCACCCAAGAACGCGTCCGCGAACCCGGCCTCGCCAAGGCCGCGATCCGCCCCCCGGCCGATCCCCCCGCCGGGGCGCCGGCCGCGCCCAAGGCCCGCGTCAAAGGCCTCAGCTTTTCTTACGGCGCCAAGCAGGTTTTGAAGAAGGTGGACTTGGACATCCTGGACCGGCGCGTCACGGCGCTCATCGGGCCGTCCGGCTGCGGCAAGACGACCCTGCTCCGCTGCTTCAACCGCATGCACGACCTGTATCCCGGCAACCGCTACGAAGGGGAGATCGTTTTGCAGCCCGACGGAGTGAACATCATCAGCCCGCAGGTGGACCCCATCGAGGTGCGCATGCGCATCGCCATGGTGTTCCAGAAGCCCAATCCATTCCCGAAATCCATTTATGAAAACGTGGCTTACGGGCTGAAGGTGCGGGGCGGGCTCTCCAAGAGCGAGCTGGACGCCCGCGTGGAGAAGGCCTTGCAGGATTCCGCCCTTTGGGACGAGGTCAAGGACCGCCTGCACGAGCTGGGCGCCTCCCTCTCCGGCGGCCAGCAGCAAAGGCTCTGCATCGCCCGCGCCCTGGTGACCGACCCCGAGATCCTTCTCTTCGACGAGCCCACCTCGGCCCTGGACCCCATCGCCACCGCCCGGGTGGAGGAGCTGGTCCTTTCCCTGCGCGAGCGCGTCACCATCCTCATCGTCACGCACAACATGCAGCAGGCGGCGCGCGTGTCGGATTTCACGGGCTTCATGTACATCGGCGAGCTGGTGGAGTTCGACAAGACCGAGAAAATTTTCACCAACCCCTCCAACAAGCTGACGGAAGATTACATCACCGGCCGGTTCGGCTGATGGCGGGCGGGCTGCCGCGGCCGCCGGCCGGCCCCGCCGAACGGGCTTTCCGGCGGGCCCCCGCTCCGTAAGCGCGCCCCGGGGTCCCTCCATGTCCACGAAAATTTTCATTCCCACACTGCCCTACCTTTTGGCGGCTCCGGGCCGCGCTTTCATCCACCGCGACTTGAGCGGGTTCCAGTTCATCGAGCGCGTGCTGGCCGAGGCCCGGTCCAGCGCCAACCCCCTGCTCGAGCGGGCCAAGTTCCTGGCCATATCGTCTTCCAACCTGGACGAGTTCTTCATGATCCGCTACGCCTCTTTGGATCGGTCCGTCCGCGCTTCCAAGAGCGTGCGCGATCGCGCTCACCTCATTCGCGTGCGGAGCACAGTGTTGGAAATGGCCGCGGCTTTCACGGCCAAACAGGCGGAGACCTTGGACCTCATAGGTTCGGGGTTGGAAGCGAGGGGCGTGCGGGTCGTGCGCTCGCCGGAGCCGGGCACGCCGGCCTATGATCGCGGCCGAGCCCTTTTCGAGCGGAAAATACTTTCCCAACTGCCGCCTCCTGAGCCCTTCCGGCCCGGCAGCCTGGCGTTCGTGCAGAACGTGCAGGCGGCGGCGCTTTTTGCCGGCGATTTGTGGTTCCGCGTGCCGGTGCACCTGCCGCCGGTCTTTGTGGAAATGTCGGACGGTCCGGAAAAGGAGGCTTGGATTTTTTTTCTGGACGATCTGCTGGCCGCGCACCTGGGGCCGGCGTTCCGCTTGCCGGGGGAGCCGGGCTTCCTGCGCCTCACCCGCGACGGGGACGTGCTGATGGATTTGGAGGAAGACGCCTCCGTCAGCCCCGACGTGGTGCGCAGCGGGCTGGGGTCCCGCGATCGGGGCCGGCCCGTCCGCCTGCAGTACGCCGGGAACGTGCCGGGAGACGTCATCAACCGATGCCTGTCGGCTTTGCGGCTCCTGCCGCGGCAGGCGTTTCCCGCGCCCGGCGCCCTGTCTCTGCACGGGCTTTGGAGCGCCGTCAACCAGCTGCCCGAGGACGTGCGGGCGCGGCCCGGCCTGGCCTTGCCGCCGCCGGCGCCCATCGTGCCGGGCCCGTTCCGGGCGCGCGCGGGCCTTTTCGACAAGGTGCGCGAGCGGGACCTCCTCCTGCATCACCCCTACGATTCCTTCGACGGCTACGTGAACTGGATGCAGGCCGCCTGCGAGGACCCCGACGTGGAGTCCATCCAGCAGACGGTCTACCGAGCCGGCGTGCCGTCGCCCGTCCTGGACCTGTTGAAAGAGGCGGCGTCCAAGAAAAGGGTGCGTGTCGTCATCGAGCTGCGCGCCCGCTTCGACGAGTTGAACAACCTGCGCCTGGCCGACGAACTGCGCCGGGCCGGCGCCGAGGTGGCCTTCGGCTTCGGCAAGCTGAAGCTGCACGCCAAGCTGGCCCTGGTGGCCCGGCGGGAGGAAGGAAAAATCGCCCTCTACACCCACATGTCCACGGGCAACTACAACGCGGCCACGGCCCGGCAGTACGAGGATTTGGCCGTGCTCACCGCCCACCCGGAGCTGGGCGAGGACGCCCGCCTTTTCTTCGACGAGGTGTGCGCCGGGCGCATGCCCGGCCCCTTCAAGCGGCTGGTGCCGGCGCCGGCGCGCCTCCACAAGCTTCTGCTCCAGCTCATCCAGGCCGAGACCGACGCCGCCCGGCAGGGCCGCCCGGCGCGCATCATCGCCAAAATGAACGCCGTGGTGGACGAGGTTATTGTCCAGGCGCTCTACGACGCTTCCCGGGCGGGCGTGCAGACGGACCTCATCGTGCGCGGCGCCTGTTCCCTGGTTCCGGGCGTCAAGGGCCTGTCGGAGAACATCCGCGTCATCAGCGTGGTGGACCGTTACCTGGAGCACAGCCG
>JBQTIM010000012.1:0-21684 GCA_052388135.1 Elusimicrobiota bacterium | reverse complement strand
TGATCCGAAGGAACTGGTAAAGGAAAAACAGGAACGCGCCGAAGAAAAACAGGCGGAACAGCACCTGCCGGTTGACGCCCGTAAGACGGACGGGTTCAGCGGCGCTCATAGGCCGGCAAAGGGCGCGGAGCCAAAGTCATCGGGCGAGCAGGCAAAAACAAAGAGCATGGAGGCGAGAGCGGAAATCGCGGAGCCAGGCGCGAAGGACATGGCGCGCGGATCGGCGGACGCGCAGCCCCTGGCGGAGGACGAAAAGTGCGATTGGGCGGGAAACACCGCTGCGGACGCATGAACTCTTATGTCATTGCGAGGAGCGCTTTTCGCGACGAAGCAATCCCAGCCTCTCCGAAACGCGCCCGCCGCCTCCGCCCCTCGATGACGGAGGGCCTTGCGGGCGACTATGGAGGCGCCGTTCGCCCGCCCTGCGCCTTTTGTTCTTCGCCCTTGGCCGCCGCTCATGCCGGCTCCGTCCATTTCCCGTGTTGCCGGATCAGCTCCACCAGCTTCTCGTCGGCCCGCTCGAAGGGAATGCCTTTCTCCACGCACTCCCTGCCCACGTAGAGGTTGATCTTGTCCGGCCCGCCGCCCACGTAGCCGAAATCCGCGTCGGCCATTTCCCCGGGCCCGTTGACGATGCAGCCCATGATGGCGATCTTCACGTTCTTCAGGTGGCCGGTCTTCTTCTTGATGCGCTCCGTCGTGGACTGCAAGTCAAAAAGCGTGCGGCCGCAGGACGGGCACGACACGTACTCCGTCTTGGTGATGCGGGCTCCGGCGCCCTGCAAAATGTTGGAGACCAACTCCAGGTCCCGCCCCAAATCCCCCGCGCCTTCCGCCTGCACGCTGTCCCCCAGCCCGTCGCAGAGCAGGGAGCCGAAAAGGATGGAATCGCGGATCACGCGCTCCTCGGGATCCGCCGCCGGCGGCGCCTGCAGGTGGAGGGGGAACCGCCCCGCTTTCACCCAGGCTTGGGAGGCGACGTAACGGAACTGGCGGATGAGCCGGGCCGTTTCGTCCGCGTCCGGCCCTTCCGCCGGACGAAGGGTCAGAACCAAATTCTGCGTGACGGCGGCGGCGGCGTGGCCCCACTCCAGCAGGTCCTCGGCGTCGGACGCTTCCAGGAAAAGGGGCTTGCCCGTCTCCTCGGCGTCGGCGGCCGCCCGTTTCAGGCCGTCCAAAAATTTTCCGTTCCGCGCGGACGCCTCCGCCGCGCCCGGGGAATACACCACCCCGTCGGCCGCGTCCCACAAGCCCTCCGGCGCTGGCCCCGCCAAGCGCGCCAGGTAACCCAAACGGGAGGTTTCGAACTGAAGGGACCGGCGGAAAACCCGCAGGGCTTCCAAATCCGCCGCGCCGGCCACGGTCCATTCCAAAATTTCCGGCGGGATCGTCCGGGAGGACTTCAGCTTTTCCTCCAGCACGGCCAGCAGGACCGGGGCGGGAAGTTTCAGGCGCGAAACGCTGTTCACCGTCCGCACGGTCTGCTCTCCGCCCAGGCGGATGGGACCCACGGCCGTTTCGCGGGAAGGCCGCCGGCTGTAATGGTAAAAATTGTCGGCGTGAACCAGGTCCCGGCAAGGCTCCAGCGGCGTTTTAAAGAAAACCGGCGTCCGCCGCCCGTCGTAGCGCGCCGCGATGCGCCGCGCCACGGGGATTTCCAGCTCCGGCTCCTCCGTCAAAGACACGCGCACGGTGTCGCCGATGCCGTCCTCCAAAATGCTGCCGATGCCGATGGCGGACTTGATGCGCCCGTCCTCCCCGTCGCCGGCCTCCGTCACGCCCAGGTGAAAGGGGTAGTCCATGTTCTCGGCGGCCATGCGCGCCGCCAGCAGGCGGTAGGCGGCGATCATCACCTTGGGGTTGGAGGCCTTCATGGAAAGGATGATGTCGCGGAAGCCGTTCTTCTCGCAGATGCGCACGAACTCCAGGGCGGATTCCACCATGCCCTCCGGCGTGTCGCCGTAACGGTTCATGATGCGGTCGGAAAGCGAGCCGTGGTTCGTGCCGATGCGCAGGGCGCGGCCCAGGCGCTTCAACTTGAGCGCCAGAGGCGTGAACCGCTCCTCGATGCGCTCCAGCTCCTCCGCGTATTGCGCGTCGGAATATTCCTTGATTTTGAACGCCTTGGAGTCGGCGAAATTGCCGGGGTTCACGCGCACTTTCTCCACGTGCTCCGCCGCCTCCAGGGCCGCCTCGGGGCGGAAATGAATGTCCGCCACCAGGGGAACCTTGATCCCCTTGGCCAGCAAAGCCGCCTTGATGTTTTTGAGGTTTTTGGCGTCCAGCTCCGTCGGAGCGGTGATGCGCACGATCTCGCAGCCGGCGCTCGCCAGTCGCACGGCCTGGGCCACGGTGGCGTCGGTGTCCGACGTGCGTGTGGTGGTCATGGACTGCAGGCGGAGCGGGTTGTCCCCGCCCACGGCCACGTCGCCCACCATGACCACGCGCGTCTTGCGGCGGCGGTAGGCGAAGAGGTTCTCGCAGAAAGGAAGGGAGAGGGCCGGAGCGGCTTCCATGGGCGGAATTATATCATTTGAAACGGACCCGCCGCCGGGAAAGCCGCCGCGCGCCGGGATGGTCCGCTGCGGACGGATCAGTCGTTCTGGGGAGCGCGGGTCTTGGCCTTGTCTTTGTTCTCCTCGTAAAACTTTTTCACCGCGTCCAGGTTGTCCAGGATCAGCTTGGCTTTGGTCAGGCCGAACGTGAACCCATAGCGGTCATCCTCGGTCTGCTTGAGGGTTATGGTCACGTTGCCTTTGAACTCGCCTATGGTGTGCATGGTGTCTCCTTTTTCCTTGCCTCCGGCTTATTTAGCGGAGATAAATAAGTTCGCGAATAAATAACATATATCACTTATCCCGCCGAAATTCAAAGAATTTACATAAGATTTACAACTTATTAATAGGAGCTTAAGGCGCCCGGCTTAAAATAACCCGACAACATGACGATTCCTGGACGAAAACCCATCGCTCTGGCGGCCGCCGCCGCCCTCCTTTTTACGACTGTTTCCGAGCCGTGGGCCCACTCCAATGTCTGGGAACAGCGCAAGCTGGCCAGCGCCGCCCTGTCCGGCGGAAAACCCCACCCCTCGGCCCTGGGCTCTCCCGCGGCGCCTTTAAGCGCCGCTCTGCAGGCAGGTTCCGCCTCCGCCGCCGTTCCCGAAGCGAAGCTGAACGAACTTCTGCGCCCTCTCCGCCGCGATCCGGTTTTAAAAGCCCTGCCGCTCTCCTTCACCTCCGTGCGCGACGCCTATTTTCCCGGTCCGCGGTGGGACCGTCTGGTGGTCCACATCCAGGACGTTCACGGCAACCCCGAAGCCCAGGAAAACATCGCCCGCTCCATCGCCTGGCTGCAGGAGCAATACGGCCGGTTGAGCGAAGATCGGCGCGCGCCCGCCCAGGTCCTGGTAGGTTTGGAAGGCGCCGCCGGCCCCTTCCTCACCTCGGTCTACCGCACCTTCCCCGACAAGAAAATCTTGGAAGAGGTGGCGGGCGCATTTTTCAAGCGCGGCCTGCTCACCGGCGCGGAATACGCGGGCCTCACCGCCCCCGCCGAGCCTCTCCTGTGGGGCATCGAGGACCGCGGCCTCTACGTGCGCCACGTGGCCGCCTTGCGGGAGGGCTTCCCCCTCGAAAAAACCCTCAACGCCGGCCTGGACGAAATGGAAACCCGCCTCGCGCCGCTGAAAGAAAAGCACTACTCTCCGGCGTTAAAGGGATGGGACGCGGCTTCCCGGGCTTACCGAAGCCGGTCCGGTTCCCTCGGGTCCTACCTCAGGCTCGTCGGCCGCGGGCTCAACGCCGGGCGTTATCCCCAGTCGGCGCGTTTTCTGGAAGCCCTGGCGGCCGAGGAAAAGCTGGACTTCAACCGCGCCGAAACGGAGCGGCGCGAGCTCGTGGAATCCATGGCGGGCCGCCTGGGCAAGAGCGATCTGGCCGAACTCATGGACCTCGCCGCCACGTTCCGCCTGGGCCGCACCGGCTACGACGGGTTCCACCAAGCCTTGGCCCGTTTCGCCGCCAAGGCGGGCCTGTCTTTGGAAGCGTTCCCCGAATTCACGCGCTACGTTCGTTACGTGGCCAACGTCGAAAAAATCGACCGCGCCGCCTTCCTGCGGGAATTCGAGGAGCTCGAGAAAACCCACGTCGCCTCCCTTCTTCGGTCCGCGTCCGCTCCGGCGCGCCTCGTCCATTCCGCCGCCCTAGACCTGTCCCTGGCCCGGCGGCTGGCCGAGCACGCCTTCACGCCCGACGATTGGAAACAATACTTGGAGCGGGCCCAAGGCGTCCGCGCCCTGCCCCGTCGGCTGGACGAGCTGGAAGGGCCGTCCTCCTCCGCCGAGGAAAAGTCCTTCGCCCGAACCCTCGCCCCTTTCGAAGAATTCTACGAAGCCGGCATCGCCCGCAACCAAGCCCTGGTGGACAACCTGCTGATGAAAATGGGCGAATTTACGCCGACCGACCCCGGCGGCCCCTCGTCCCGCGGCCCGCGCTTGGCCGTCCTGGTGGCCGGCGGCTTTCACTCCGACGGCTTGGCGGAACTCCTGAAGAAACAACGCATCGCCTACGTCACCCTGGCCCCCCGCTTTGAAAAGATCGAGAAAACCAACGCCCTGGACGTCTTCCGCGGCGGCGAAGTGTCTCTGGAAAAACTTTTTGCCGGACAGAAACTCAGCCTGCAAGGTGATCTGGGCCTCCAGGCGGCGGAATTGCCCTCCGCCGCCACGGATGCCGCCCGCACCTTCCAGACCGCCCTGCCCGGCGCTCTTGTGTCGAGAGCATCGGCGGACGGAGTCCCCGAACACGCCTTGCGCGCTTTCATCGGCCGCCTGTTGGCGTCGGCGAAAGGCGCTTTTAGATCCATCCGGCACGCGCCCGTGCAAAAAGGCTCCGCCCGCGGTACCCAGGTGGACATCGAGACGCCATCCGGCCTGACCTCCCGCCGCTACTGGCCGGCCCGGCCTGAGAAGGGCGGGGAGATGCGCGTCGAAGAACTCTCGCCCAGCTCTTGGGCGCGCGCCCGCCGATGGCTGACAGGAGTCAAGGAGCGCTTCGCGCCGGCGGTCGCACACGCCGCCGCGGAGCCCTCCAATCACGTCGTCTTATTCACCATTATGATGGCGGTTCTCGACCGGGTTGCGCCGGACGGCGTCCGGCCGGAGGATGTCCTGAACGGCCGCATCTTGAACATCGGTCTGGAAACCAACTTCGGGGGAAATTTGGCGCCGCGGAACATAGTGTCTTACTTAAGGGAAGAGAAAGGCGTGGACGTTTTCGGGCTCGATCCCAACCCGGAGGTCGCTTTCCATCCTTTCAAAGAGCGGATGAAGCAGGGCGTCGTGGAGGACATGCCCTTCGGCGACGCGGAGTTCGACACCGTCGTCAGCGTGGGGCTTTTCGAGCGGGACCACGTGGAAAGCCTGCGCCTTCGAAAGCTCATCGGCGGCCACGGGGAGTTCTATCGCGCCGCCGCCGAAGAAATCCGGCGCGTTCTCCGTCCCGGAGGGCGGTTTTTGGTGGACGTCGGCCTGACCTCCAACCGCGAATTCCTCAACACGTTCCTGGAGCGCGGTTTTGAACCGTTCCATCTTCGCGGCCAGAACGATGACTCGGGAAGCTTCATGCTGGTCAAACGGGACGAGCCGGAAGGCTTAAAGCGGCCGCCGAACCCGCCAACCCGAGAGGAAGATTCTTCCCACGGCTTCGCTCAACGGCTTCTGCGCCGTTTGGGCTGGAAACAGCCGTTCCCCTGGGTTCAAAAAATAACGGCCGCTCCGGCGATCGCCCGGTTACGGGAAAGGTTTCCAAAGGTCCGCCTGCGAAGTGAAGCTCCCGCTCCGCCGGTTCAGCGTTCTACCTCCATTCTTGACAACAATCTATCGCTCATAGGCTCGTGGCTGTCGCGCTCGGCGCGTCCGAAGTTCGATTCCCACGACGCGGCCCGTCGTCTCCTGGCCCGGCTGGGCGTGGGCGACCCGTCGGCCCGCCTGCAAACCACCGTGGCGGCCTTGGGCATCGCCTGGTGGCGGGAAAGCGTTCAAAAGTTATTCCACAAGCAGTATGTGGCGGCGCACGACAATGCGAAGCCTTGGCACGCGCCCGTCCGCTCCCTCCTGGCCGTCGTGCTGTCGGCCGCGCCGTTGGCCCTGGGCCTTTGGGCCGGTTTTGAGTCCGTCCCTCTTATCCCGCAAGGCTGGCCCGCCCCCGCCCGCGTCCTCCTGGCAACGGCCGCCGCCCTTCCCTTAACCCACCTGGCTCTGGAGCCGTTTCTCCTGGCCGCCCGCGTCCCCATGGCCACGGGCCGGCCGGCCGTGAAAAGCGAACTGCCCGAAATGGCGGCCGATTTGAGCCGGCTGGTGGGGGAGATGAGGGGCGCGGTGGACCGGGCGGACAAGGACAGTTACGTTCAGGCCTACGCGGAGTTGATGGCGCTGGCCGGGCCTCTGTCCGCCGCGGCGCGGGAGGCCACGGACGATGAAATATTGAGAGTATTGGGACCCGCCGCGCCCCGCAACCCCGCGGAGCGCCAGGCCGCCGCCGATCAAGCCCGGATTTTCTGGACGGAACTCGGGACGGAAGACTTCACGCCGGAACGGAATGAGCTTCACCGCCGAATCGTGAAAGAAGTCACCGACGAGCTTTTCGAGGAGGAGCGGGAACGCGGGCGGCGTTACAATCAAATCCTCCAAGACCTCCACCCTCCGCACCTGAGCCGGCTCCTGCGGGAAGATTGGGCGGATGACTTCGATGCCAAACGGGAGATCATCGCGGCGAAGCTGTCCGAACTCGAAAAAGTCATAGCCGGCACCTGGGGCGCCTTCGACCCGGCCGGAGAGCGGCTTTTCATGCGGTCGAGCATCGGCGACGACTTGATCGTTCGCGTGACCCTGAAGCACGAGCTGATTCACTATCTCGCCTTCAAGAAAGTTTTGAAAGCCCCGTTCCATTGGGAAGTCATCCCCTACGCCGTGGATGTGCTGGAGCGGGTGAGCCATGATCCGGCGGGGGAGGCAAGCCTCGCCCGGCCCGAGGTCGTTGAGGAATACGGAGACGCCGGTCTTCAGGCCTTGTACCAAGCGGGCAAGGCCATGGCGCGCCGGGGGGAGACGGGGTTCGAAATCCTGCCCGGCCGGTCCGGCGACCAGGCTGAATATTTCAGCCTGGACTATCTCCTTGTGAAGGCGCGGGAAATTTACGAAACCGAAGGGCTCAACGCCGACCACCTGTCGGACCCGGACCGCTGGTACGACGCCCAGAAAACCGTTGGCATTCTGCTGGCCGGCGTGCTGGCGGGCCGCCGGGAAGAAAACCCCGGCCGCCCCGTTGTTCGGGATCTCGTCAAGTTTTTTGAAGCGCTCCACGAGCGCTACGCCCCGCCCGACGCCGAAGACTTGGAATGGCTGGGCGTCGATCCGCAGACCGGTGAATACAAGCGGCGGGGGCTCTTGCGCGAACTGGAGACGGACATCAGCCGCCGCGCCGGCATGATGCTGGAGATGACCCCCCACGACCGCGGCTTGTGGCGCCTGGAGGCCGACCCCGCGCGCCGGAGCGGCCGGCTGCATGCCCAGATGTCGGACGTTTTCCCGAGGCCTTGGGACCGCGCCGGACCGGACGAACGTTCCCGCCGCGAAGCCGCCCGGGCCAAGGCCGAAACCCGCGCCTTCGGCCACGGCTTCCTGGCCCTCTACCGCGACGAATACGGCGGGGAACGTTGGCTGAAGGAATCCGGCCGGCCCCTGGCGGACGACCCAGGCTTCCGCGCGCTCTGGGGCCAGCTCGCCATTCCCCGGGGGCTTTATATCGCCTTCGAGATTTTAAAACCGAAGATCCGAAGCGGGGGAGATCTGGAAAACTTGAGCGCGCACGGCCGCTGGATTTCATCGGTTTTCGCCGACCGCTACGACGTGCAAAATCCCGAAGTGGCCCGGGCTCTCCTGGGAGGCCTGCCCCTGCACCTCCAATATTTGGACAGCCTCCTGTACCGCTGGGTCATGCGGGAAGAATCGGACGCGGACGCGGCTCCCCGGGATCCCCGTTTGGTGGACCCGCTCGTGAGGCAGGCCGTCTCCCGGACCTTCGACGGGTGGAGCCGCGCCCTTTTCACCCCCGATTCATGGGACCGGGATCAGAACTTTTACGACCTTCTGTCCCGGGACATATGGCCCGAATTCCAGGGCTTATACGAGGAGGCCATGCGCCGGGAACGCCTGCGGCGCATCTACGAACGCCTGCTCAAGGAAGAAATTATTCAAAAGCAGGCTGAAAAGAACGAGGCCTTCTGGGAAGCCATGGCCCAGACTTACGAGCGGCTTCCCCAGGAGGTCAAGGACGCCATCGCCCAGGAAGCCGAGAAAACAATGCGGCAGGCCCTGGAAAACTACGCCCAAAGCTCCGACGCCTCGGCCGGCGCGGGCATGAACATGCCGGGGCAGCAATCCGGGCAGGGACAGAGCGTTTCCTCTCCGGCCCACGGTTCGTCCTCGGGCCAGGGAACGCCGGACCGCGGGCAGTCCATGGAAAATCTTCAGGACCGGATCCGGCGGCTGCAGAACGCTTTGAATGAATTGGAGCAGGGTCTGGGCCAGGTGGCCAGGGGCTTGGACCAAGCCCAGTCCGCGGCCCAAGCCGCCGGACAGGCCGCGCAAGGAGCCCCGGACGCCCAGGGCACGGCGAGCCTCCAACAAGCCGCCGGCGACCTTCAGGGAAAAGCCCGCGGCTTGCTGGAGGAAGCGCGGGATTTGCGGAGCTCGGCCCAGGAAACCCGGGGCCAGGCCCAGGGCCTTCGGGAAGGCCTTCCTTCCTCGGAGGAGGGCGCCGGTGTGTCCGATTCGTCCAAGGCCTTGGACGGCAAAACCCAAGCCCTCATGGACCGGCTTCGGGAGCTCCAGGATCAAGTGAACCGTCTCAAAAGGCAGGCGGACCTCGCCCATCAGTCGGCCCAGGCCGGCGCCGAGAGCGGTTCCATAACCCGCCAACTGGACGGCATGAAAGAAACTCTGCAGGCCGTGGGCGACGACATCCGCCAGGCCCGGGGCGCGGAGCGGGACGTCCACCGCGCCTTGCAAGATCTGGAGGCGCAAGCCGCCCAATTGGAACGCAGCCTTCAAAACCAGGCGGCCCATCCGTCCCAGGCGCCGCCCCTCCCGGCGCCGACCGCTTCCAGCCAGGGCCCGGCGCAAGCTGGAGACTCTCCCGGTTCCAAGAGTTCCGCCCCGGCCCAGCCCGAAGAACTGCCCTCCTTGCCTGACGCCGCCCGCGGACTGAAAGCCCTTTCCGAACCCCTTTCGTCCACCGTTTCCGCGCCGCCGCGGGCGCGGCGAGCCGTGGAACCTCTCTTCACGGCGGCGGATGCCGCCAAGCTCCTGGCCGAAGAAGCCTGGAAATTGGAGCAGCTCTACGGCTTGAACGCCGACGAGTGGAAGGAATATCACGACATGCGCTTGCCGTTGATGGGCCTCATCGAGGACATGACCGAGGCCCTCCACGGGCTCGTCGTCCCCACGGTGGGCTCCGACCTCGAAAGAGGCCTGCCCCGGGCGCCTCTTCTGAACGACGTGGTGGGCGCCCTCATGGGCATAGGCGGATGGGCCCTGCGGCATCCCGGGGAGCCGCTCCCCGTCAAAATCAGCTTCGTGGTGGACCGCAGCGGCAGCATGAAGGGCGAACGTCTGGAAGCCGCCCAGCTCACGGTCCTCGTTCTTTTGGAGGTCCTGTTCAACCTGAACGAGCAGCTTGAAAGCGAAGGCTACCAGCCCATTCCTTTCGAAGTCGGGTTCTTCTCCGACGACAACAAGACCTACGTGACCCACGAAACCACCAAGGAACCCCTGGTAGGCCACCAAAAGCCGCGGATCATCTATAACTTGTTGAAGGAATTCCACACCGAGGGTGGGACCAACTACGCCGAAAGCTTGGATATCTACGTCCGGCGCCTGATCAACGCCGAGGACGAAGGCGCCGAGCGTGCGGAGCGCATCTTGTTCGTCCTGTCCGACGAAGACGTGGGGGACGGCCAGCGGGACCAAGTGCAGGCGACCAAAGAATTGGCCCGCCAAAACGGCATCATCCTCCGCTTCGTGCCTATGGGAGATGAGCGGCTTCTGGCGAAGTCCCTGGCCGAGCATGAAGAGGAGGAAATTATCCTTCCGCGGCCCTTGGACGCCTTGCCGGAACGGACTTTGGAATCATTGAAGGACTGGGTGGAGCCATTGTCCAACGCCTATTTCGCGAAAACGCCCGCCATGTCGCCTCTCTTCGCCAGGTTCATCTATCGTCCTCTGTTGGAACGAGGCTATCACAAAACCGCCGCCGTCTTGGCGGGCGTGCTGGAAAGCGCCGTGGCCATGACCCTGGGTTATTTCCTTCCCCAGGCCGGCTGGCTGGGCGTGGCGGCCAACCTTGGCGTCCAATTCGTCTTCTTCGCGGCCCTCCACGCCAAAGGCGACCTTTACCGCTGGAGCCGCACGGCGGACGGTCGGCGGGTGCTGGTCCCCGTTCAAAACGTCAATTTGCTGCGCCGCATCGTCCGCTTCGGCTTTTTGGGCGTGCTCTTCCACGGGCTCCTGCCCGCCGGCTCCGCGTTTTTCGGTATGGCGGACCCGTCCTGGACTCTGCCTTTCGGCGTCTCGGCGGTCTTGGGCATCGCGGCCGGCCACGTGCCTTTCAACCTGTCCACCCGCGGCCTCCTGGCCATGGCCCGGGCGGTTCTCCAACCCGGCGGGACGGACGTTTACGGCGACTCCATGCCCGTCCCCGCGCGGAACACGCTCAAGCGCATCGGCCGCTACCGCCATTTCTATACGGAGGAAAGAGGAGGCCGGTCCTTCCTGGTCTTTCAGCGCCCCACGGACCAAGGGGTCGTGGAGCTGAGCTGGGAACGGGGCCCCGGCGGTCCCCAGACGCCCAAGACTACGGTCCCGGACACCAACGCCAACGAAGCCCAGCTTTTGCGGATGATGCAGGCCGCCTACCGGGAAGGCATGTCCTTCACCAGCGGTTCGCCGGACGGCCGGTACATGCTCCGGCCGGCCGCGGGGCGCGATCTGGAAATTCTGAGGCGGGACGGAACCCAGCAATGGACGTCTGCCGCCTTGTTCTCATCCACGGACGCGCCCGCGGAAAGAGCCGGAGAAGGGGCTGAAGCTTATTATGGAAACCGGGAGGGCCTCCGGTGGAGGACGGACGATAGCGGCGGCTTGTCCCTTTCCTGGAACGGAGACTTCTCCCCGGTGGAAGCCGCCGCCGTGGAAAACCCCGCCGTCCTCCAGATCAAATCCCTGGACGAAAACCGCCTTGTCCTGCGGGACGGCCGCCGCTTCCTTATCCTGGAGCGCGGCCGCGGCTCGTGGAGCGTCCTCCACGTTCTCTCCGTGGAAGACTACGCCGATCCCGCCCAGGAACGGGAGGGAAAATTCATCCACCTCACCGGCGAGCCGGGCCTGGGAAAAGGCACCATGGCCCGCGCCCTGGCTTCCCTCATGAACGAGCCTTTCTATTTCGTGGCCGGCAACGAAGGCCTGGACCCGGAGGACCTGGACCACTATCGGGCCATCGGCCTCAAGGAACCCTTCGTCAGCGAACACCTCCCCAGCGACATGGCCCGTGTGCTCCATTACGGCGGGATCATTTTCGTGGACGAGGTCAACAAGATTAAGGAAAGCACCTGGCAGAGCCTGAAAGGCTCCCTGGCCAACCGCACCCACAACTGGACCCGCCGGACGGAGCGCGGCACGCGCGAATCCCAGGAACCCAACCACCCTCGGGCCCGGGTTTTCGCCGCCTCCAACGAGGCTCGCAGCGGCATCGCTGCCTCCTCCCGCACGCCGGACGACGCCATGCAGGAACGCGAACGCGCCGTGCCCTTCCACTGGCAGTCCCCGGAGGAGGAGGTTGTCTTGCAAAGAGAGCTGGCATTGGAGTACGCCCGGGAACACGGCGCCTACGACCCGGCCGGACCCGCCTCCGACCGCGAAGTCTTTGAGGAAAAACTGGAAAGTGATATCCGCCTGCTGGTCAAGGCGGCCGTGGACGAGAGGCTCCTGTTCCTGGGCTATGACGGCGAGCAAATACAAAAGATCAAGGCCGACTGGCGGCTTTTGGCCGATGACTCCTTCGCGCCCGCCAACAAGCCCGGCCTCCTCTACCGCCGGGCGCCCTCGCCCCGCGTCATTCAAAACATTCTCCAGCATTTCATACGCTTTCCGGCCGACCGGGAAAAGAGGCCCTGGTCCATCGTTCAGGCCTACTTCAGCTTCCAAGGCCACGACGACCGCAACAACACCTGGGCGTCGGTGCAAAGGGATTTCGCGGATTTCGCCGCGCGGGAGACGTCCGCGGGCTTCCCGCTCATGGGGGAAGGGTCCCTTTCTCTTCACGGAGACGTCCTGCGGGTCCAGCCTTTGGACGAGGCGGGAAACCCCGACTCCCGATGGAGCCCGGTGGAGATACGCCTCCACGCTGACGCCGAGGCCCGCCGCGACAAGTGGCCCCGGGCCCTGGAGGAATTCGTGGAGGTGCCGGAAAACGCCCTCCTGTTCTACCGGGCCCTTCAATTTATAGCCCTCCGGGGCGGCGTGTTCTTCGTGGGGGAACAGGGCGCCGGCAAAAGCACGCTGACCGAGCTCATCCAAACCTATCTCTCCGGCCCCGAGCGCGAGACCATCGCCATGAAGTCGGACACCCGCAAGGAACAGGTGGCCTTCGAGCCCCACATCGGCGAAGGCGGCGTGCCCGGCCAGACGGGGTTCACCCACAAGATGCTCCCCCGGGCCATGGGCCTGGGGAAAATCGGCGCGGTGGAGGAGCTCAACCAAGCGCCGCCGTCCGTCAACGCCCTGTTCAACGAGGTGGCCCAGCAGCGGGAAATGCCCGTCCCCGCCGGCGGCATCCTGAGGGCCGAAGACGGCTTCGGGCTGATTTTCGACATGAACCCCTTCAAGCCCGGTTTCCACGTCAAGAACCTCTCGGACGAACTGTGGGAACGCTACCCTCTCCTGTGGTTCGATCCTCTGCCGCCCCAAAGGCAGTTGGGCTACATGGCCAAGGCCGGCGGCAAGAAGGGGCTGGGCGTCAACCCCCGGGTCATGGGCGAGCCGCCCCGGGAAGAGGACGGCGCCTGGCGGGGCCTGCTGGGCGTGGAGCAAGCGGTGCGCCGACGCCTGCGGGAAGACCCCAAGGCTTTCCCCCGGGCGCCGACCCTGCGGGTCCACAAAGACATCGTCCGCTACATTCGGGACTATTGGGCTTCCGACGCCGCCCTTAACCCCGAGAGGTTGCCCCAGGAGCTCCTTTTGGACGCCTACCTGGCCTGGTTCACCCGGCGAGGAAGCCCCTCGGAGAGGGCGAGATGGACGAATAACTTTAAAGAAGCTTTCAAAGAAGCGGGGCTGTGGAACGAGGAAGCCGTCCGGAACCGGGACCTGTCCAAAGACGCGGTCCTTTCTCTTCTGGGCGGCGAGGGAATGCTGGTGCAGGACCTCCCCGTGGTGCGGGAGCCGCGCACCGGCGTGGAGGAGATAGACCGCCTCCTGCGGGCCCTTCAGACCAACACCATCGGCAACGGCGTGGCCAACCAAATCCGCCGCCTGGGCGAGCTGGCCCAGGATCAAAAGAGGGACTGGGACATCCTTTCCTTCGCGGAAAAAATGGAGCAGATTTTCATTCTGAAAGAGATCCACCAGGTGGTAGGCGTCGTCCGCGAAAAACGCGGCGATCCCGCCAAAGGCCCCGCCCATTCCGGCGAAAACCTGGCGGCGCTTCAAGAACTCCAAACCTCCATCCAAACCATCATCCTTCACGACGTCCAATGGCCCGGGGAGGTTTTGGACGACGAATCTTCCCGGGAAGAATTTCTGGCGAAGAGCCCCTTCCCGCCCCGAGACGACGTGAGCGCGTTGGATTGGTGGGCCAAGGCCTTCCACATGGAGCAAATCATCGGCCTCCTCACGCTTTTCTCCGGCCTGCGCGGTTTCGTAGAAAAAAAGACCGCCGAATTGACGACTTTCCTGGAAAGCCTGGAAATCTCTCCCGAATCATGGCGGGACCGTTCGGGCTTCGCCGGCTTTTTTAGGTCTTTCCTGGAAAGCGTCGTCCCTCTCCTCCGGCAGGCCGATCTCACCCCGGCGTCCGAACTGATTGAAGCCTGGATCGCCGCGCAAGATCTCCGGTTCCTGGAGACGTCCTCCGACCGCCGCCGGCGCGAGCTGAAAGAGCGGCTGGCGGAACTGGGAAGATCCCGGGAAGAACTTCTCATCCGTCGAGCCGCTCTGATGACGGAGGCTAAGTCCCCGTCTTTCCTCCGCCTTCCGAAAGTGGACGAGTTGGAGAAGGCCGCCCGGGAAACGGCGGACTCTTTACCCCCGGCGAACAGGTTTGAGATCAAAAAAGACGCTGTTAATTCTTTGTGGTTGACGCATATCGGCGACGACACAAGCGGTTCAGGCGAACGCAAGGAATCCGTAATTTTCCTCCGTCGGGCAGACGATGGGGTTTCTCAAATCACTTTCAGCGTCCCCGATAGCTCCCTGGCCGCGGTTGTGACCGATTTTATCCGAGACGTGGTTGTCTTCGCGGAGGGTGGATCCCATGCCATCGCCTTCATTCTGGCCGACGACAAAAAAGATGAATTCGTCCGGTCCTATCCGGATCTGGCCGATGTTGAATGGGTGAGGGTCCTGTCTGAATCCGAAGCGAGCGGCCGCTCCGATTTGCGGCCTCGGTTGCATCGTCCTCTCCAGCCGCCCTCGCTTTCCCCGTGGGAGACCGTGCCGTTTCCCGACTCGCTATCCCGTCCGGAAAGCCTGGCGTTTGATAAGAACGGTCTGTATTGGGTCACGGACGGCAATCAGCAAAAAGTTCATATTTTCGGAGCCGATACGAATTCTCCTTTAGACGTCATTGGGGGAGAAGGCGGTACGGAAGGGAAATTAAGATTCCCCGTAGGCGTCGCCATAGACCCCCGGGGACGGGCGGTGATCGCCAACAGCGGCAATCATCGCATCGAGATATACGACCCGTCGCTTCCTGAGGACCAGCGCTGGGCGACGCGGGGGATGGCGGGGATCGCTGCGGGAAGGTTCAACGAGCCGCGCGGAATCGCCTTCGATTCCCAGGGCAAGGCTTGGGTGGTCGACACCAGGGACCACCGCGTCCAGTTCGGCGATCTGGACGCCGACACCTGGACCCACGAAGGTGAACGAGGATCGGAGCCGGGGCAGTTTGAAGTGCCTAAGGCCATCGCCATAGACTCCCGGGACCGCGTCTGGGTGGCCGATGTCGGCAACCGCAGGCTCCAGGTTCGGGATCCTAGCACGGGCAAGTGGGCGGTGGTCGAAAAGACGGCCATGCCAGTGGGACAATTATCCCTCTACACGGGTTTGGCTGTGGATCCCTACGACCGGATTTGGATCACGGATTCTCAGCAGGATTTTGTTCACGTCTACGATCCTCAGCATGACGTTTTATTCTTCAATATGTTCGGCGGTTCAGGCAGCGAACCCGGCGAATTTAATGGTCCATGGAATATTGCCTTTGATCTTCAAGGAAACGTGTGGGTGGTGGACATCGGGAACAGGCGTTTCCAGAAAGCGCGCCTCCTCGACGCCCGAGCCGACAGCGCCGAGGGAGCCGCCGCCCGGCAGGAGCTGGAAGCCCAAGTCACCGCCGTCGAGGCCGAAATCATGTCTGTCACGCACCAGCTGAGCCGCCTGGACATCCGGGAACGCCTGGAAGCCCGCCTGGCGAAAATGAAAGAAGAACGGGATGCGCTGGCCGCCCACAGCGAAGAACGCTCCGCCGTCCCGGCATGGAACGCCGTATTTCCTTCGCGGCAAACGCTCACCGATGATCTCGTGGCGGCCGGAGCCCATAAGAAGAATTCGCCCTCGGACTTGGGTCCGTCTGGGGCCGTGTTGTATTTCGCCGCGGATGGGGATGACCTCGTTATTTCCAATAGGGTTCAGATCCGTGTCGCGGTTTGGGAAAAGCATGAGTTTAGCCTGAAATACGATTCAAGCGGAGCAAAACTGCTGGGGTTTCAATTCAAGCCAGGCGGATCAAACGGAGGCTCCACGTTTAATGATCCTAATGGGCCGCGTGATGTGACTTCCATCATTCAAGACTTCATCATCACGGACGACGGCAAGTTCACCATGGTCACGGAAGACGGCAAGCAAATCCCCTGGGACCGTGATGCGTATCCATACCGTCGTCTGAAAACGGTTCAGGCACTGTCCAAGTCCCAGGCTTTAAACCGCGAATCCATAAGGAAGCGCCTCCACCATCCGCCGCCGGCCGTGGTGGAGGGAGAGGATGCCTTGCGGGAAGCCGTCGCCTTCATAGAGGGCGGACGGTGGCTCCCAGGCAACGAATCCATCCATGTTGTCCCACTTCTCAACATCAATAACCATCGTATCCCAGGCAACGAACGGGGATTCGGGAGAATTGGGCTCAATTTCTTTTTTGAACCCGGAGAATTCGACGCCCGTGAACTTTTAAAGGCCTTCCTCGAAACTTACTCCTCCGATGGTCTCACGCCGGAACAAAAAGATTCCATCCGCGGCAAAGTCCGGGAACTGGCCGCGCGAGCGGAGGCTCCGGTCGGAGGGGGACTGGCCGGCGTTGCGCGATACTTGGACGGGTTGCTTTGGGGCGGAATGTGGATGGTCGGAGAATATTCATATCCCGTCGGCGGGGTGACGGTCGGCGGCTATGACCGCCCGGAGAACTTTGAGACCCAAAACACGGTCTGGGATGTGCAAGGAGATGAGATATGGTGGAGGTTGTCCCCGGACATGACCCCGGCCGAACTGGCGGAAGCGCTGAATCGCCTGCCCAAGCGGCAGGTGGCCCTTGATTCCCAGGGGCATGCGGCATTGGACCGTCTGATCGAGGCGCTGGAAGAGCTTGGCGAAGCGGGATGGGGCGACCTGGGCGTCGTCTTGCCGGCCGCCACGGCTGTACCCCTCCGAACGCTCGCATTGCCTCCCAAAGAGCAGCTCTTGCGGGAAGGGCAGAGCAGCGCCATTAGATGGTTGTCAATGACTCCCGGCCTGTCCGACGCCATAGAGGGGACCTATACAGAGCAAGACGCCGGAGGAGCATGGATCAGTGAAAAATTTATCATCCAATACGATCAAGATCAACTTAAGGGAGTCAAGATTCGGGGAAAAAAGAAAGACGAGCAAAATGTGATAGAAAGTTTCCCGTCCGCACAAATTCCCGGCCCCGAGGTCCTGGACATCGTGATAGGAAACTTCACCACATGGATAGTCGTCTCCGACGAGTATTATCAAAACGAGGTCTCCCAGGGTTTGAAGATGGAGACATATAGTCATCTGGAAGTTATCCCGGTGTCCCAGGCTTGGGATCGCTTGGGAAATCAGCTCCACCGCGCTCCTCAGCCGGCCGCCGCTTTGAGCTTGGCTTCTTCGGCCGTCCCCGGCATTTCCGGCTGGCTTCGCGGCCTTGGCGGTGACCCCTTGCCGGACGCGGACACTGTGATCGATCAGCCGGCGAAAGCCGTTCAGATATTCCCCGATGGACGGAGGGTGGCGGCCGTGGATAATGAGGGCCGTATCCGGCTTTTTGACGTCTCCACGGGAGATCCGCTTGGAGCGAGCGGAGAGCACGAGGGCGCCGGTGTCGGGCACCCTGAGGGCTTCTACAGGCTGAGTATCAGTTCCAACGGCCGCTTTCTGATCCTCCATACGGGCGCCAATAAGACGCACATCTATGAAATGAAGGACGATCAGGGCCGGTATCGGGACGCGGAAGATGCCTTTGGAGATTCTGTCGTGAGGGTCGGGAATCGGCAGGCCCTTTTTTCGGGCGACGGCCGGTATCTTTTTATGTGCGACGGAATCTCGGTGCGTGTCTATCAAATTAAGGACGCCGCTGGCCGGTATCGCGATTTAAAACAGGTTCTGCAGGCGGCTCCGCTTGTCGATTATAAGGCCGACTTGGGAGTCATCCCGAATCCGATAGTCGCCCCTTCGGCGGATGGCCGGCGCTTGGCGGTGTTTTCGCCCCGAGAAACAGGCCGCCATCTCATGGTCCTTTACGACATTTCGGACCCTGCCAAGTTGTTTGAAACGATATTGTTCCAAAATTCCTTCCTTGCCCAGGACGTCAAGGACGCGAAAATGTCCCCGGATGGCCGGTTTTTAGCCGCGGCGGCCGTTGAAGACGGCAAAGGGAAGCTTCTCGTGTGGGAATTAAAAGACGCCCAGGGCCGTGAGCATCATCCCGGCAAAGCTCCTTTCGCCTCCGTTCCGTTTTTTGGAATCATCGACAGCCTCAATTTTACGGCCGACAGCCGCGTTATAGGCATGACGGCGGGTCCGCCGGGCACTCTCATGTTCTGTCGGATGGAAGACTCCGCGGAAGGCCCCGTTCTGCTCCCGGTGGAGGCGGCTGATACGGCTCGGTTGTTCAAAGACGTTTCCTTCTCAGGCGATGATTCGGCAATGGTTGCTTCGAGCGAGGTGAGCGGCCTGCATATCTGGACCAAGCCCGTGGAAGCCCCATCTATTGCGGAGAAGGCCTTGGACTATAAGCGCCTGGCCTCCCAGGACGCCGAAATTGAGGCCATCGAAGCCCGCCTCTGGCGTATAGACAAAAGGGACGAGTTGGAAGAAGAGTTGGCGCGGCTTCAGGCTGAAAGGGACGCTTCAGGCGCCGCCGACCTGGCCCCGCCAACTCGCGACCGCCTCCTTGAAACGGCCGTGGAGGCCGGTTTTGAAATGGAAGACGGCCCTCAGCAGATTGATGCCCCCTATAAGGCATCCCCTCTGAGCAGTTTCATAGGGATGGTTGCGCTTTTGGGTCCCGATTGGAGCATGAATTTTACTTATCAACCGGACACCCTCGCGACGCTCCGGGGGATCGAATTTTTCCATGAAGGAGCGGAAAGCTATGCATGGGGGAGCCTTGCCGGGGTGCCCATACGGGATATCGGGGTTACAAAATCGGCTGGAATACCATCGGTCGTTCTCATCGTGGCCACGGAGGACGCGGCGGAGCAGGCCCGGATGGCGCTCCACGCCGAAGACAGCGGTGTAAAAGCCCGCTTGGTTGTGCTCTCGGAAGAAGAAGCCTTGGCGCGGATCGGCGAGTTGGCGGAGCAATACCGGTTCAACTCTTTCGGGAAGGGACCGCGGTCCGCCGAACAACTGGAAGCCGAGATCGCCGACGCGGCGGAGCACGTGCGGCTGTTGGATGAAATTGAGGAGCTGGAAGCCCGGCTGGACGCCCTGAAAGAGCGGCGCGCCGGAGCGGTCTCCCAAGCGAAGCCCGAGCCGAATGACGAGATGGACCAGGCCATCGCCTTCGTCATGCGGCAGCGGGATTGGAGTTACGGTGGAGCGAGGTTGAAGGTGACCATCCATCGTTTGTCTCCGGAAGAATTTGCACGCGAGCACCGTTCCTCTGAGCATGGGCACGTTTCTATGGGCGGAATGTCGGGCGGCAATTACGAGGTCACGCTCGTCCTTGACGAAAGACGATTTACCCGGCCCACGGATTTGTTCACTCTTCTTGTCCAGCTGTACGGGGGAGACGGAGACGAAGGCGTGGTCATCCGCCGGAAGTTGGGGGAATTTTTAGCCGGTCTGGAGCCGGCCGATCCGGGGTTCCCGCCGATACAAATTGGTGAGCACAATGCGGGGCGCGTCATGACCGTAGCCGATGGAATCGTTTATGTCCATAGCTATGAAACCGCGCCGGGACAGCCGGCCCGGCGCTGGATACGACGGTATGATCTGAAAGTCGGCAAGCCGTTGCCGCCCCTCGAAGTCTGGGACGATGTCACGGCGCTGGCCGTGTACGACGGCGTGTTGTATATCGCTACGGGCGGGCGCGAGATTTTACGTTGGCATCTTAGCGCCGGAAGACGGCTCCGGTCTATTTCTTTCGCCCCGGAATCTTCTCAAGGATGGCGTGTGGGGGGCTTGGCCGTGTCCGATGGGGTCTTGTACGTGAGCGAAGGTGAAACCAACACGATCCGGCGTTACAATTTAAAGAGAAATCGCCGGCTCCCGCCCCTAACAGCCGACCATTTCCGAGGTCCCCGGCGATTGGAGCTTAAAAGGCCTGGGGAGATCGTCGTGCGGGACGGAATCCTGTATATCGCCGGAAACTTTGCGCTTAACAAAGGCGTCCTTCGTTACGATCTAAAGGCCGGGCGGGCGCTGGATCCCATCACCGCAACGGACTTCGGTTCCGGATATCAAATACACCCGGGCAGTTTAGCCGCTTCTAGAGGGACCATTTACATATACGACTTTCAACAACATAAGGCCATTTTGGAGTATGGGTTATTGGGTCGTGGGACTTCCTTGACCCCGGACATGCTTGGCATGACGGAGGACGCCTTCACCGCGGCCAAACAGATTTACGTCGCGGACGGTGTATTGTACATGCTCTATCCGGATCGGGTTTTCCGCCACCGCCTTGGCTACCGTCCCCCAGGCGGCTCGGCGCTGGAATCATCGGATAGCCAGACGGCCTCGGAAGACCCCGCTTTGGCCGGCCAAATCGCCGCTCTTCAATCGGAACTCCGGAGCCGGCTGGAGGAGTACGAGGCCCTGTCCCGGCCCGCCGAACCTAGCGGGGCCGCGCCCACCCTGGCTCCTTCCGGTCTGCTTTCGCCGCCCACGCAGCGGGAATTGTTCGAGGAGGCAAGCCGCATTATTGACGACCCCGCGCAGACGGGCTGGGAATCCCGTCCTTACCACTACAAGCCCCGCACACTGCCGCGGACGGATCATGCCATCCACATCAATTACGATTCCAGGCATATGGACGCGCAGAGCGTTTTGACGGAGGCCATAGTCATTGCCTACGATGAGGCGGGCCCGCTGGAGGGCATTACTCTGTATGCTGGCACGCCAGGGTCTCCTCTCAGATATAACCTGCCGAGCCGTTTCGTCGCGGATATCGGAGTTTTGCCGAGCGGGAAATCCTTTGTTGTTATCCGTCAGGTGGAGAAGGAGAACTTTCACGCCCACGATCTTGAGCAGGCGCAAGGAGGCTATTTTTCGCTGACGGAATTCCCGGCCGTGGAGTTTTTCTACGAGTCCGAAGCTCTAAACAATCCTCAAGTGAGATCCCGCCTCCACGGCCTGCCCATGGACGAGACGATCGCATTTATCACCGGACAGCGGTGGCCGGTGGAAAGAACAATTCACGAAAGTCCGAAGTATGAAGAAGTGCTGGTTTCGACCCAATGGCCTGTCACGGGGGCTAAAGCGGAGGCCGAAGCGCATTACGATGATGGGGGGGGGAAAGTCACCCTGACCATCAATCCCGAAAAGGTCCGAAATCCCTTTCAACTGTTGAAAATATTCGGGCAAAAAATTCCTCTTGCAAGAGACGATGCGGATGGTGAGGCGGACCGCTTGGCCGGAGAATTAAAGGAGCGGATGTCTCAGGGCGGCGGAACGTGGATAGATCGTCCTTGGTATGCCCTGGACATGGCCTGGTGGTTTGAGTTGGGACCGGCGGTCATCGGGTTGGCTTTGTGGGCCGCCGGCGCGCCGGACCTGGTTTGGCCCCTGCGGCTGGTTTTGGCTTTGATGGCGGGCGCGGCGGCGGGATAGGCGAGGAGGTGCGGCCTCAATCCCGTCCCCCGAGCCCCAGACGCATCCCGCGCGGCGGAGCGGCACACCACGCGACAGGACTACGC
>JBQTIM010000011.1:0-14642 GCA_052388135.1 Elusimicrobiota bacterium | reverse complement strand
GAGCTTCCCGTGCTGCGGGATTCCTCGGAATTGGCGGCCTGGACGCAGGACCAAACCCGGGGCGTTTTGGCGCGGAGGGGCGTTCGGGAGGAGCAGGTTTTGCGTTCCCACACCGTCGAGCGCCGCCGCCTGGGCGCCCGCTGGCTGGAAGCGACCTGGGAGTTGAGCGCGCCGCCGGAGCCCGACGCCGAGGAGTTTCGCCGGGACATCCGTCCGATCCTGGCCGCGCGGGGGGTTTCCGTCCTTTCGGACCGGAGCGCCGGCCGCAGGCGGGAGCTGGAGCTGGGCCGCAAGGGCATGGTGTTTCAGCGGGTGATTTTCCGCCGCGATGGAAGAGCCGGCTCCGGCACGGCCGCAACCGGGCGGTGATGCCGGCGGGAACCGCGGCCCCGCGCCGCCGCTTTTGCCGGCCGGCCGTTTGCGCCGATTCGTTTTTGGATATGCAACATCGAACTTTATGAGAGGGCCCAAAGACTAAAATGCCGAAACCCCTGCGCGTGCTGGGCATCGAGACGTCCTGCGACGAGACCGCCGCCGCGGTGGTGGAGGGCGGCCGCCACATCCTGTCCAACGCGGTGGCGACCCAGATCGCCATCCACCGCCCCTACGCCGGCATCGTTCCGGAGCTGGCCAGCCGCGCCCACGTGGAGAACATTCAGGCGGTGATCCACGCCGCGCTCAAGGGCGTCGGCGGGGGGGAGACGACGCCTTTCCCCAAAACGCTTTCCGTGGACGTCATCGCCGTGACGGTGGGCCCCGGTTTGGTCGGATCTTTGTTGATCGGAAAAGTGACGGCGGAGCTCCTGGCCTGGCTTTATCAGAAACCGCTGGTGGCCGTGAACCATTTGGAGGGACACCTTTTTTCCGCCCTGCCGGCCAGCCCGGATTTGGAGCCTCCCTTCGTGGCGCTGGTGGCGTCGGGCGGGCACACGGAGCTCGTCCATGTGAAAGGGTTCGGGAAATACAAGGTCATGGGCCGCACGAAGGACGACGCCGCCGGGGAGGCCTTCGACAAGGTGGCCCGGCTCTTGGACTTGGGCTATCCCGGCGGGCCGCCCGTCGACCGGCTGGCGGCCAAGGGCAACCCCGCGTCCGTGGCCTTTCCCCGGCCCTGCCTCAACGAGGGCTGGGATTTTTCCTTTTCCGGCCTCAAAACGTCGGTGGTCTACTATTTGCGCGACAACCCGGCGGTGAAGAGCTCGAAGAAGCGCACGGCCAACGTGTGCGCCAGCTTCCAGGCCGCCGTGGTGGAGGTGCTGGTGAAGAAAACCCTTTCCGCCGCCGAGCACGCCGGCGTCAAGCACGTGGTGGTCTGCGGCGGCGTGGCCGCCAATGCGGGCCTGCGGGAGGCTTTCGCCCGCGCGACGAAAAAACAAAAAATCCATTTCGCTCCGCCGGCGCTTTGCACCGACAACGCCGTCATGATCGCCGTGGCCGGCCATTACAAGTTCCTGAAGTCCTCCCCCAAGAAATTCGTTCCCCGCTCCGTGGAGGTGGATTCCACGCTGGCCATCGCGGATTGGGCTTAGGAATCACGGCGTGAACGGTGAATCGTGAATTGTGAATCGGGAACGTCAAAGTCAAAGGCGCAAGTTGTCTTGCCTTTCCTGTTCACCGGTCACCATTCACGGTTCCCGCTTTTGCGTTCCTCTTCATTATGCCTCTGTTGATAGGCGGTCTTCGTTTGGACAACCCCTTCATCCTCGCCCCCATGGCGGGCGTGAGCGATCCGCCCTTCCGGCGGCTGTGCCGGCGCGGCGGGGCGGGCATGGTCTGCGCCGAGATGGTGTCCTCCAACGCGCTCCATTACGGCGACACGAGGTCCGAGCGCATGCTCCGCACCTTCCCCGACGAGCATCCCGTGAGCATGCAGGTTTTCGGCGCCGAGCCCGAACGGCTGGCCGAGGCGGCGAAGAAGGCCGAGGCCGCCGGGGCCGACGCGGTGGACTTGAACTGCGGCTGCCCCGTCCCCAAAATCACCAAGACCGGCGCCGGTTTCAGCCTCATGACCGACGAATCCCTTTTCGCCCGCTGCGTGGAGGCCATGGCCCGGGCCGTGAAAGTGCCCGTCACCGTGAAGCTTCGGCTGGGGGAAAAACCCGGCGAGAACCGGGCCGTGCATTTTACGCGGCTGGCTGAATCCGCCGGCGCGGCGGCCGTGGCCGTCCACGCCCGGAGCAAAGAGGCCCGCCATTCCGGCCCGCCGGACTTGGCCGGCCTGGCCGAGGTCGCGGCCGCCGTGAAGATTCCCGTCATCGGCAACGGCGGCGTCCGCCACGCCGACGACGCCCGCCGCATGCTGCGGGACAGCGGCTGCGCCGCCGTCATGGTGGGGCAGGCCGCCATGGGCAACCCTTTTCTTTTCATCGAGCTGGCGGGCGGTTCCGCCGCGTCCCACGCCCGCAGGTTCGCCCTTCTGCGGGAGCACGCGCGCTTGAACGCCGAGTATTTCGGCGAGGCCTTGGGCGTGGCGCGTTTGCGGAAATTCCTGCCGGCCTACGTGCGGGAACTGCCGGGCGCCGCCGAATTCCGCGGCCGCGCCTGCGCCCAGCCCACGCTGGAAAGCCTCGTCGCCCTCGTGGACGAATACGAGGCCTCTTTGGGCGCCGCCGTCGGCGCGGAGGAACTTCCGCCTCAAAAAATTGTTTAATGAAGGTTGGAATCGGAACTCGATGCCGCGCGGCGAGCGCGGAGAAGGAGTCGCCATGGAAGTCCAATTGACGGACGAGAGCTTCGAGAAGGACGTTTTGAAAGCCGGCCGCCCCGTGCTGGTGGATTTTTGGGCGCCGTGGTGCGGCCCCTGCCGCATGCTCGGCCCCATCGTCGAGGAGCTGTCCAAGGAATACGACGGCAAGGTCACCGTGGGCAAGCTGAACACCGACGACAACCCCGACACGGCGGCCCGTTACAGCATCTCCGCCATCCCCACCATGCTGATCTTCAAAGGCGGCCAGGTGGTGGACCAGATCGTCGGCCTGCAAAGCAAGGGCGACATCAAAAAGAAGCTGGACGCGGCGCTGGCCTGACCTTGGGCGCCCCGGCCGGCCGGCCTTTCCTCATCGCCAAGCGGCTGTCCCTCGCCGCCGCCCTGCTGTGGACCGGCTCCGCGGGCTGCGGGGGCGACCGTCCGTCGGCGGCGGCGCCCGCCCCGGCCGTGCGGCCGGCGCCGGATTTCACGCTCAAGGACGTGTCGGGCCGGACGGTGTCCCTTTCGGATTTCAAGGGCCGGGTGGTCCTGCTGGACTTCTGGGCGACGTGGTGCCCGCCCTGCCGCGAATCCATTCCCGTCCTGCAAAAAATGCACGAGGATTATTCGTCCCGCGGCGTGACGGTCCTGGGCGTCAGCGTGGACCAGGACGCCTCCGTGGTGCCTCCCTTCGTGAAGCGTAAAAACATGTCCTACTCCGTCCTGCTGGACGACGCCGGCGAAGCCAGCGACCTTTACCGCGTCAGCGGCATCCCCTCTCTTTTCCTTTTGAACAAAGACGGCGTCATCGTCAAAAACTGGGTGGGCTTCGCGCCCGGCATGGAAGCCCAGTGGCGCCGCGCCGTCGAAAACCTGCTGGCTTCCTGACCTTCCTCCCGCCTCGCCGGGGCCGCCTTTGAAAGAGAAGCTCTGCCTCATCGACGGCAACGCCTACATCCACCGCGCCTACCACGCCCTTCCGCCGCTGACCAACTCCCGCGGAGAGCCGGTGGGGGCGCTCTTCGGCTTCGCCCGCATGTTGCTCAAAATCCTTCGCCAGGAAAATCCCGCCCGCGCGGCCGTGTGTTTCGACACGGCCGCGCCCACGTTCCGCCACAAGGCCTTCGCCGGCTACAAGGCCACGCGAAAGGAATTGGACGAAGCCTTGATCTTTCAACTCCCGTTGGCGCGGGAAATGGTCGAGGCCTGGGGCTTCCCGGTGGCCGTGCTGGAAGGCTACGAGGCCGATGACCTCATCGGCACCCTGGCCCGACGGGGCGCGCGGGAAGGGTTGGAAGTTTTGATCGTCACCGGGGACAAGGACGCCCTCCAGATGGTGGACGCCGACATCTCGGTTCTGAGCGAGCCCAGCGGCGTGCGCTACACCGAAGACGAGGTGCGAAAAAAATACGCCCTTCCTCCGGAGCGCCTGACCGATTTTTTCGCCCTCACCGGCGACTCCTCGGACAACGTTCCCGGCGTGCCCGGCGTGGGCCCCGTCACCGCCGCCCAGCTTTTGCAAAAGTACGGCACTCTGGACAAGGTTCTCTCCGGGCCGCCGGATATGAAGGAATCTTTGCGAAAAAAATTGGAGACTCACCGGGAACAGGCGCTGAAAAGCCGGGAGCTGGTGGTGCTGGACTGCGCTTCGCCCTTGTCCCTGACGCCGGCCGATTGCGCCCTGCGGCCTCCCGACGCCGCGGGCCTGACGGAACTTTTCGCCCGCCTCGAATTCCATAAACTGCTGGCGGAGATTCTGCCGCCCGCGGCCAAGACCTCCGAGCGGCGCGTCCGCCTCGCCGTTTCCGCCGAGGACTTCCGCGCCTTGAGCCGGGAACTGGCCGCCGCCCGGGAGCTGGCCTTGGACGCCGAAACCACGGGCACCGACTGTCTGCAATGCGACCTGGTGGGCATTTCCCTGGCGGTGAAGCCGGGGGAGGCCTGGTATATCCCCGTCGGGCACGAGGAGACGCGGGACCGCAACGCCGCCGCGCTCCGGCTCGCCCGGGAAACCCTGGCGCCTTTCCTGGCCGACGCGAAGCTTCCCAAAGTGGGCCAGAACCTGAAGTTCGATCTCATGGTCCTGCGCCGCCACGGTTTTCCCATGGAGAACCCGGCCTTCGACACGCTCCTGGCTTCCTATTGCCTCAACCCGTCGCGCCTCACCCACAATTTGAAGGACCTGGCTTTGGACTTGCTGGGGGAGACCATGACGCGCATCGAGGAGCTCATCGGCAAGGGCGCCAAGCAGATCACCATGGACAAGGTGCCCGTGGCCGCCGCCGCGGACTACGCCGCCGCCGACGCCGAGGTGGCCCTCCGCCTCAAGGAAAAAATGGCGGCGCAGCTGAAAGAGAAGGGCTTGGAGAAACTTTTCCACGAGTTGGAGATGCCCCTCCTGCGCATCCTCGCCGACATGGAGGAGGCGGGCATCGGCGTGGACGCGCCTTATTTGAAAGAGCTGGGAGAATCTTTGGCGGGGGAGATAGCCGCCTTGGAGGGGGATATCCAGCGTTTGGCGGGCGAGGCTTTCAATCCGGCTTCCTCCAAGCAGTTGGCGGCCCTCCTGTTCGACAAGCTGGGCCTGCCCGTGGTCCGCCGCAACAAGACCGGGCCTTCCACCGACGAGGAGGTCTTGAAGAAACTTTTCGCGCTCCATCCCCTGCCGGCCAAGGTGCTGGAATACCGGGAGCTTTCCAAGCTGAAGTCCACTTATGTGGACGCCCTCTTGTCCTTGGTGAACCCATCCACCGGCCGCATCCACACCAGCTTCAACCAGGCCGTGGCGGCCACGGGGCGGCTGTCGTCCTCCGCTCCCACTGTGCAGAACATCCCCATCCGCACCCCGCACGGGCGCCGCATCCGCCGCGCTTTCGTGGCCGGGCCGGGGAACGTTTTTTTGTCGGCGGATTATTCCCAGATCGACCTGCGCGTCCTGGCCCACATGTCCGGCGACGCGGCCCTGCGCGAGGCCTTCCGGCGGGGCGGCGACGTGCACGCGGCCACCGCCCGCGACATCTTCGGCTTGGGCGAGAAGGACGAGCCCTCGGCGGACCAGAGGCGCGCGGCCAAGACGGTGAACTTCGGCATCGTTTACGGCCAGACGGCCTTCGGCCTGGCCCAGCAGCTGGGCATAGACGTGGCCCAGGCCAAGGACTACATCGAAAAATATTTCCGGCGCTACGCCGGCGTCAAGGCCTGGACCGAGGCCATCCTCGAGAAAGCGCGAAAAGATGGCCGGGTGAGCACCCTTTTGGGCCGCGTGCGCTACCTGCCCGAAATCAACGCGTCCAACGGCGCGGTGCGGGCCTTCGCCGAGCGCACGGCGGTCAACACGCCCATCCAAGGCACCAGCGCCGACATCATCAAGGCGGCCATGGCGCGGGTGGACGCGCTCTTGCGGGGCCGGGCCGGCGTCCGCATGCTCCTGCAGGTGCACGACGAGCTTTTGTTCGAGGCGTCCCGGGCCGAGGCGGAGACCTTGGCCCCGGTGATCCGCCGCGCCATGGAGGAGGCCGTTCCCTTGGAGGTTCCCGTTGTCGTGGACGTAAAAATTGGTGTAAACTGGTTGGATATGGAGAAAGTCCGGGCCTGAGGTTTTCCACCGGGTCCCGGCCCTGAATCCTTCGGAGGAAAGGGGCGGATGAGAATCCGCCCGCTCACAATGCCCATCAATCGGCCGTTCTCTTTCAGTTCCCTGCCGCCCGTCGTGCGCGGGCTGGTGGTGGCCAACGCGGCGGTGTTCCTGGCGCAATGGTTCGCCGGGGGGCGCATGGTGCCCTTGCTGGGGCTGGTGCCCGCGCGCGTTCTGCAGGACCTGTGGCTCTGGCAGGTCGCCACCTATATGTTCCTGCACGCCAATTTCCTCCACCTTTTGTTCAACATGTACGTGCTTTGGGCCTTCGGCCGCGAGTTGGAACTGCGGTGGGGCTCCGGGCCCTTCCTCTGGTTCTATTTGATTTGCGGCTGGGGCGCCGGCGTGTTCAACGTTCTCTTCAGCCCGTCCTCCCTCAACCCCAGCATCGGCGCCTCGGGGGCCATCTACGGTTTGCTGATGGCCTTCGCCATGATGTTTCCCGAGGCCGTGCTCCTGCTCTATTTCCTGATTCCCATGAAGGCGCGGCATGTGGTGATCCTTTTCGCGGCGCTGGAGTTCATGCTGGGCTTTTCGGGCGCCGGCTCCGGCGTCGCCAACCTGGCGCACCTGGGCGGCATGGTCACCGGATACGTTTATTTGAAGAGCGGCAGCTGGAACTTCCGCCTGCCGGCTTTCCTTCGGCGCCGGCCCAAGTCGCAGGCGCTTCAGCGAAAGAACCGTTTCCACGACTTGGACGCCGAGGTGGACCGGATTCTCGATAAGATCCTCAAGCAGGGCCTCAACAGCCTCACCGCCGACGAGCGGGAAGTCATGCGGCGCTACTCCCAAAGCAAAGGGCCCCGGGCTTAAGGCCCGGCGGAAGAAAACGCCGCTTTCCTTCCCGTCATCCCGCCATGCCCGAACTGCCAGAAGTGGAAACCATCCGGCGCGATCTGGCCGGACTGCTCACCGGACGGCGCATCGCTGGCGTGGAGGTGCGCGACCGCCGCGCGCTGGAAGGCTTCGGTCCGTCGGGCCGGCCTCGCCGGCGCGTTCAACCCCGGGACTTTCAGGCCGCGTTGACGGGCCGCGCGGTGAAAGACGTTCTTCGCCGCGGCAAATACCTGGTCTTCGACCTGGGCCCCGGACTTTCCTTCCTCTGCCACCTCCGCATGACGGGCCAGCTTATCTTCGGATCGCCGCGCCCGGAGGCCAGGGCCCGGATTTTGTTCGACGGAGGCGGCGTTTTGAATTTTTGCGACGCGCGCCGGTTCGGCGAGTTGTGGCTGGCCGGCGATTGGCGGCAGGATCCTTCCATCCGGGCCTTGGGGCCGGAGCCTCTGTTCGACGGCTGGGACGTGGAGGATTGGGGCCGCCGCCTGCGCTCGTCCCGCGCCGCCGTGCACGCGGCGCTCCTGGACCAGCGACGCCTCGCGGGCTTGGGCAACATTTACGCTTTGGAGGCGCTGTTCCGGTCGGGCCTCAGGCCGGGCCGCCGCTGCTCTTCCGTTCCCGCGCGCTCGATCCCCGTGCTGGCCGAAAACATCCGCCGCGTCCTTTTGGAAGGGCTGGAGCGCCGCGGCGTGTCCTTCTCCAGCTACCGCGACGCGCGGGGGGAGAAGGGTTTCGCGCAAAGCCGTCTTTCCGTTTACGGCCGCGCGGGCGAGCCGTGCACGCTGTGCGCGGCGGATTTAAAGGCCGTCAAGATCGGCGGACGCGGCGCGGTGTACTGCCCGAAATGCCAGAAATAAGGACGGCGTGAATGGTGAATCGTGAATAGTGAATGGAAGAACCGGAAAGCGGCGACCCTCTTTTTCCCGATGGCGGCCTTTTCTATTCACCATTCACTATTCACGATTCACGCCTTATGCAGAAGCTGATCATCGGCCTCACCGGCGGCTACGGGTCCGGCAAGTCCACGGTGTCGGCCATGCTCCGGAGCTTGGGCGCCCGGATCGTGGACGCCGACGTTCTGGCCCGGGAGGCCCTCCGGCCCGGCACGCCTTCCTATAAAAAAATGGTCCGGGCCTTCGGGCCGGCGGTCCTGCGGCCGGGCGGCGCCGTGGATCGCGCGCGGCTGGCCGACGTGGTGTTTCGCCGGCCGGCCTCCCGGCGCGCGCTGGAAAAAATCGTTCATCCTTACGTCGTCCGGCGCTTGAAGGAGGAAACCGCCCGATCGCGGCGGGGGATTTTGGTTTTGGACGTCCCCTTGCTGTACGAGGCCGGCCTTTCCGCATTGCCGGACCGAACGGTGGTCGTCTGGGCTCCCGAGGCTTTGCGCCGCCGGCGGCTGGCCCGCCGCGGCGTCTCCGCCGCCGAATTCCGGCGCCGCGCCGCCGCCCAATGGCCCCTGTCCGCCAAGCGCCGCCGCGCCCGCCACGTCATCGATAATTCGGGCCCGCTCTCCCGCACGCGCCGCCAAACGCGACGCCTGTGGGAAGAGTGGCGGGAGCTCGCGCGTTGACACTGTTTCGGGGCTTTTGCTAACATCTCCCATGCCCGACGATTTTTCCGGTTCGTCGAAGGAAAAAGCGGCGAAGGCGTCCGCCGATACCCCTCAAAAATCCGGCCTTTGGGCCTACGTCACCAGCGGCACGGAGCTGGCGGTTTCCGTCCTGCTGGGTTTTTTCATAGGCTACAAGCTGGACCAGAGGCTGGGCTGGTCGCCCTGGCTCACCGTCGTCGGGGCGGGGCTGGGCGTCGCCCTCGGGCTTTACGGTTTCTTGCGGCCCTTCCTCAAGCGTGAGAGGAAAAACTAGGCTGGCGGGAACGGCGGCGCTGGTCGCGGCCGCCGCCTCGGCCCTGGCGGCCTCCACCGCCGTCTTGGGCGTTCTGGGCCAGGCGCGGCTGAAAGCGTCCGTGGCGGCGGGTCTGGCCGGCGCCTTGCTCTTGGTTCTGCCCAGCTATTGGACCCTGGCCTGGGCCCTGCGGCGGTCCGACAAAGTTTTTTTCTCGGCGTTCGCGGGCGGCTTCCTGTTCCGCCTGGCGGGTTTCGCGGCCGCGGCTTACGCGGCGCACCGTTTCACGAGTTTGTCCCTGCCCGCCCTGGCGCTGGCGGCGGCGGGCGGCCTGATCCTTCTGTCCTTCGTGGAAGTCTATTTCATCCAAAGAGAGACCCGGTGAACTTCGTCGAAGTGCTGGAACACCATCTTCTGGACCACGTCTATTTCCGCTTGCCGGAGATTCTCGGCGTGTCCCTGCCTTTCTCCAAGCACGTCCTCATGATGCTCATCTCCGGCTCGCTCACCGTCCTGCTGTTCGTGCCCGTGGCCGCGGCGGTCCGCGCCGGGCGCCGCGGCGCCGCCGTCAACATGGCGGAGGCCTTCGTCCTCTTCATCCGCGACGAGATCGTGCTCCCCAACGTCGGGCCCGAAGGCCGCAAGTACGTTCCCTTCTTTCTTTCCCTCTTCTTCTTCATCCTTTTCACGAACCTGCTGGGCCTGGTGCCCTTCGGCGCCACGGCCACGGGCAACATCGCCGTGACGGCGGCCTTGGCCTTGACCACGTTTTCCATGATCCACGTCGCCGGCGTCAAAGAGCACGGGCTGGCCCACTACGTGGAGAGCATCGTGCCCCACGGATTGCCGTTCTGGCTCCTGCCCCTCATGTTCGTCATCGAGATGATCGGCTTCCTCACGAAAACCTTCGCCCTTTGCATCCGTCTTTTCGCCAACATGATCGCCGGGCACATCGTCATCCTGGCGTTCATGGCGCTGATCTTCCTGTTCGGCAGCCTGCTGGTGGCGCCCGTTTCGGTGGCCGCGGCCGTGGGCATGACCATGCTGGAAATTTTCGTGGCTTTCTTGCAGGCGTATATTTTCACGTTGCTGTCCGCCATTTTCATCGGCGGAGCGGTGAACCCGCAGCATTAGATTTTGGTTTAAATAAAGTTCCCGGCGGAGCGGGCAGAGCCTTCGCCGCCGAGGTCGTTTCCTTGCCCCGGTTTTTGAGGGGCCGCCGTTCGCCGTTACCGGCGCCCGAAGGAAGCCTCCCCGTTTTTTCCGGGAACGCTCGGAGGACACACATGGATAGCTCGCTGTATTTGGGATTGGGATACCTGGCCGCCGGTTTCGGCGCCGCCGTCTGCCTTTTGGCCGCGGCCCTCGGCATTTCGAAGCTGGCCAGCGCTGCCCTGGAAGGCACGGCGCGCCAGCCGGAAGCCGCCGGGAACCTGCGCACCTCGATGATCATCCCCGCCGCCCTGATCGAGGGCCTGGGGTTTTTCGCCCTGGTGATCTGCCTTCTTCTGGCCTTGAAGGCCCCGGCCGTTTCCACGAACGCCGCCGGCGCCGCTCCGGCCGCCTCGCAATCTCACTGACCGAGTAGGGGCGGGCGTCGAGCCCGCCCCTGCACGATTTAGGATGGAACATGGATAAACTGTTAAACCCCGACTTCGGGCTCATGGTGTGGACGGTGGTCACCTTCCTCCTGGTGGCCTTCGTGCTGGGCCGCTTCGCCTGGAAACCCATTCTGCGGTCCCTGGACGAGCGGGAGGAAGGTTTGCGTTCCGTCGCGCGCGCGGCGGAGGAAGCCCGGCGGGGAGCCGAAAGCCTGAAAGCGGACTACGACCGGCAGCTGGCCGACATGCAGGCTCGCGGCCAGGAAATGCTGCAGGCCGCCCAGAAAGACGCCCAGCGGCTCCGCGACGAAATGCTCAAAGCCGCCCAGGACGAGTCGGCCCGCCTGGCCGAAAAGACGCGCAAGGACCTGGCGGAGGAGCAGCAGAGGCTGGTGCAGGACCTGCGCTCCGACGTCGTGGGCCTGTCCGTGAAAATGGCGGAAAAGCTCCTGCGGTCCTCGCTGGATAAAAAAGTGCAGGACAAGTTCGTCGAGGACGCCCTGGCCGAATTGGAGAAGACCTCCAAATCGTGAGCCGGAAAACGGTCTTCCTGCCATGATGGACACCGAGGCCGCGGCCCGTTACGCGCGGGCCCTGTTCGCGGCCGCGCGGTCGGCCAAGGCCGATGCCAAAGTGCGCGAAGACCTGCGCCGGTTCGACAAGCTCCTGCGCACGGACGCCGGCCTCGCCCGCACCCTGAACCACCCCATGGTTCCGGCGGCGGAGAAGGAAAACCTGGCGAAGGGGAAGCTGGGCGCGGCGTCCCCGCTGTTCGTCCGGTTCCTGGGACTGTTGCTGTCGAAAAAAAGGCTCGGCCTGCTGCCTTTCATCGTGCGGGCCTTCGAAGCCTCGGCCGACGAGGCGGACGGCGTGCGGAAGGTGCAGGTGAAAAGCGCCGCCCCTTTGAGCGCCGCCCAGACGGCGGAGCTGGAAAAACGCCTGGCCGCCGCGTGGGGCGGCCGCGTCTCGGCCGAAACGTCCGTGGACGAATCGCTCATCGGCGGGCTGATCCTGCGCCTGGGGGACCGCCTTTGGGACGCCAGCGTGCGCGGCCGCCTGCGCCGGATGCGCGAAGGCCTGCTCGGCGCGGCCAAAAACTGATTTTGCGTTTACTTTCCGAATAAGAGGAATTCCATGGCCATCAAGCCCGAAGAGATCATGCGCGTTTTGAAAGAGCAAATCGAGGGGTTCAACCCCGAGACGGAAATGAAAGAGGTGGGCTACGTCCTGCAGGCCGGCGACGGCATCGCCCGCGTGTACGGACTGCAGAACGCCCTGGCCGGCGAGATGTTGGACTTCCCGCACGGCGTGCGCGGCCTCGTCCTGAACTTGGAGAAGGAAAGCGTGGGCTGCGTCCTGTTGGGCGACATCACCCGCATCAAGGAGGGCGACCAAGTCCAGCGCACGGGCCGCATCATGGAAGTGCCCGTGGGCGACGCTTTGATCGGCCGGGTGGTCAACGCCCTGGGCCAGCCCGTGGACGGAGCGGGCCCGCTGAAAACCTCGACGGCCCGCCCGGTGGAAGTCATTGCTCCGGGCGTGGTGGAGCGCCAGCCCGTGCGCGAGCCTCTGCAGACCGGCCTCAAGGCCATCGACGCCATGATCCCCATCGGGCGCGGCCAGCGCGAGCTCATCATCGGCGACCGGCAGACGGGAAAAACGGCCATCGCCATAGACGCCATCATCAACCAGAAGAACGATCCGGAACGTCCCATCTGCATCTACGTCGCCGTCGGCCAAAAACAATCCACCGTGGCCCAGGTCGTGCAAAAACTCAAAGACCACGGCGCCATGGACTACACCATCGTCGTCAGCGCCACCGCGTCGGACCCCGCCCCCCTGCAGTTCCTCGCTCCCTACGCCGGCTGCGCCATGGGCGAGGAATTCATGTGGAAGGGCAAGCACGTGCTGTGCGTTTACGACGACCTGTCCAAGCACGCCACGGCTTACCGGCAGTTGTCTCTGCTCCTGCGGCGGCCGCCCGGCCGCGAAGCCTATCCGGGCGACGTGTTCTACCTTCATTCGCGCCTCTTGGAGCGCGCCTGCAAGCTGTCCGACAAGAACGGCGGCGGCTCCCTCACGGCCCTGCCCGTCATCGAGACCCAGGCCGGCGACGTGTCGGCCTACATTCCCACCAACGTCATCTCCATCACCGACGGGCAGATTTATCTGGAGACCTCCCTGTTCTACTCCGGCATCCGGCCGGCCGTGAACGTGGGCCTTTCCGTCAGCCGCGTGGGCGGCAGCGCCCAGATCAAGGCCATGCGCCAAGTGGCCGGCCGCCTTCGGCTGGACCTGGCGCAGTACAACGAGCTGGCCGCCTTCGCGCAGTTCGGCTCCGAGCTGGACAAAGCGTCCCAGGCCCAGCTCACCCGCGGGCAGAAAATGGTGGAGCTCCTCAAGCAGGACCAATACCAGCCCCTCTCCGCCGCCAAGCAGGTGCTCATCCTGTTCGCCGGCGTCAACGGTTTCCTGGACGACGTGCCCTTGGACGCCATCCGCCGCTTCGAGGCCGAGCTCTTCCGCTTCCTGGACGCCCGCCGCCCCGAGCTGCAAAAGGCCATCGAGGAGAAAAAGACCATAGACGACGCGCTCAAGCAGTCCATCACCGCCGCCCTGCAGGAATTCAAGGGGCAGTTCAAAATTCAAGGATGAAGGCAGAAGGATGAATGATGAAAAAGAATCCATCGGGCCGGCCTTCGCGCCTCGGTTCTTATTTCATCCTTCATAATTCACCCCTCATCATATAACCCATGCCTTCCTTAAGAGAGATCCGGCGCAAGATCAAGAGCGTCAAGTCCACCCAGCAGATCACCAAGGCCATGAAGATGGTGGCGGCGGCGCGCCTCCGCCGGGCGCAGGCGCGCATTCTGGCGGCGCGGCCCTTCGCGCTGAAGATGGAGGAGCTCATGTCCGACGTCCTCCACCAGATGGCCGACGTCAACCGGGACATGGACGTCTCCGCCGAGGAGCTGGCCCGTCTGTCCCACCCGCTCTTGGAGAAAAAAACCGAAGGGCCCCGGGGCCTCCTGCTCGTCACGGCGGACAAGGGCTTGTGTGCGCCTTCAACACCAACCTGATCAAGAAAGCCCTGGAGTTCCTCAACGAGAACCAAGGGACGCCCGTCGTCATCTTCTGCGCCGGGCGCAAGGGCCGGGATTTCCTGCGCCGCTTCAAGGTGGACATCCGGGGGGAATACCTTCACATCTTCAACCGGCTTTCTTACATCAACGCGGAAGTCATCGGCCGCGCCGTCCTGGATTTTTTCCTGAACAAAGGCGGCCGGGACGTGACCATCGTCTACAACGAATTCAAGTCCGTCATCCAGCAGAAACTGGTGCGGCGGACGCTCTTGCCGTTGACGCCCGCCCCCGAGCGGTCGGCCAAGTCCGCCGCGGCCGAATTCATTTACGAACCCCGGCGGGAGGAGCTGCTGGAGGCCCTCTTGCCCCGCTACGTCAAGGCGGAAATTTTCCGCGCCCTGCTGGAGTCGGCGGCGGCCGAGCTGGGCGCCCGCATGTCCGCCATGGAGAACGCCAGCCGCAACGCCAAGGACCTCATCGAGGGGCTCACGCTCCACGCCAACAAGGTCCGCCAGGCCGCCATCACCAAGGAGATTTCCGAGATCGTAGGCGGCGCCGCGTCCCTGGCGTGACGCAAAATTAGTACAATGTCTAAAGCATCCGTCCCGCACCGGGAGGAGAACCATGCATAAAGACGACCGCTGGGTGGCGAAGAACCTGGCCAAGCTGGTGGACCTGTACGGCGGGCGCTACGTCGCCGTCGTCGACGGGCGCGTGGTGGCCTCGGGCGCGCGGCCGGAAAAAGTGGAAGACCTGGCCCGCCGCGGAACCGGCGTGGACGTGCCGTCGGTCATCCGCGTTCCGAAGAAGGACCAGATAGGAATCATTTATTAGAACTCATCTCATAAATGAACTCGGAGCGAAATTTCAGATTTCGAGCCGAGCCGACGCGGGCCGAGGCGAGCATACTCCGTCGGCGGTATGTGAGCCGAAGACCGCTAAGGCGCAGGCCGAAAG
>JBQTIM010000010.1:0-5470 GCA_052388135.1 Elusimicrobiota bacterium | reverse complement strand
GAAGGTGGCGGCTTTGTTCGCGGTCGTGCAATTCGTGGACAATTGGTTTTTGGAGCCCTTGGTCCTCAGGCGCGGGGTGGATCTGCATCCGGTGGCCGTGATTTTCGCCCTCTTGTGCGGCGGAGCGGTGGGAGGGGCGTGGGGCCTCCTCCTGGCGGTGCCGATCCTCTGCGTTCTGAAGGAAACCTCAAAAATTTTCTCCACTTGGTATTTGGCCGAAGAAGGTGTTCGGGAGCCCTCTCGGGACGTGTGGGAGGCGGCGAAGCGGCCTTGGATCGTGTAGAGGCCGCCGGCGCCGCCGGTTGGTTTACCACCCGCTAGGAGCGGCGGGGCAGTTCTTTCAGGAGTTCGTCCCGCAGGCGCGGGACGTCGGTGAGGCGGAGGAGGCGGGCCACGTTTTCGCCGGCGGCCGGGCCGAAGTCCTCCAGGAAACGAATTTCTCCGCCGGCCAGAAACGCCGCGGCGCGGCCGTCGTGGAACAAGATGCGGTTTCCGCGCGTGGCCGGCACGCGCGGTCCGGCGCCCAGGGCGCCCGTTACGTTGAGGGGATCGGCGGCGGAGACCACCACCCATTCCGCGCCGTTCCCGACTTCCCGCGTCCGGCGCAGGGCGTCCACGGCTTCCGGCGAGGCGTATTGCTCGCCCGCCGTTCCGGCCACGAACCGCCCTCCCCGGATTTCGCCGCGCGCCTCCATGCGCCGGTAGACGGAAACCAGCTCCCACCACGCCGGCGCGGCGTCTTCCATTTCCAACAAGTCCCGGAACATGACCCCGTAGCGCCGGAGGAGCAGGCGCGCCCACTTTTGCAGGCGCTCCGCCGGGTCCGCCGCGGGCACGCGGCCGGGAAACAGCGCCCAACGGCCGCCCCGGGCGTAGGCGCGGGAGGCGGCGCCCTGGGGGCGCCGGCGCGCGCCGGGAAACGCGCGGGCCGCGCGAAGGACGCCGCGGACGGCGGCGAAGCCGTCGGCGGTGACCAAGCCGCGGGCGGCCAGCTCGCTCAGGGCGTCCTCCAGCCGGGAAGGGATGAGACCGGTGATGGCCAGCAGGTCCGTGAAAAAAACGGCTCCGTTCCGATGGACGGCGTCGAGAACGTCCCGCGCGTCGCCGCGGAGCGACGGCTCTTCCCCATTCTCCCCGCCGCCGCGCCCCTCGGTTTTCAAAAGCCAGGGAAGGTCCTCGCGCAAGACGAGGGAGAGGGGCACCACGCGGGTCAGCCCGCCGCCGGAGACGGGGGCCGTTTCTTCCTCCGCCCGGCGCGGCGCGTTGAGGCGGCCCCACACCAGCTCGCCGGAAAACGAGAGGCCGTCCAGCCAATCCGGATCGTATTCTTTCACGCGGCCGGAAAGAAGGTCCGCCTCCCAGGCGGCCGCCGGGGCCTCGAAGCCTTGCAGTTGCGCCAGGGTTTCCCGCAGGCCCGCCGGTCCTTCGCGCTGCGCGCCCGGCGCCAGGCCTTGGTGGACGGCGAGAAACCGCCAAAAGTCCTCCGGGGAAACGGGTTGTATTTTTCGTCGCGCCCCGTCCAGCGTCAGGCGGTGGATGCGGGCCAGGAGCCGGCGTTCGCACCATTCGCGCGCTTCCGACGGAGCGGCGACATCCCCGGCGCCGGCGGTGAAGCGGCCCCTGAGGACGAACCCCTCGGCTTCGAGCATCTCCAGAGCGCCGCGGACCGAGGACGGGGCGAGCGCCAGGGCGCGGGCCAGCTCTTCCTCCGCGACGGGTCCCGCGCATTCCATGCGTCCGCGCACCAAGGCCGCGGCGGCCTCCAAAGGCTCATGCTGTTTTTCCAGCTCCGGCGGAAGGACGATGGGCGGCGAAATTTCCGCGCCGGGGTAAGCGGCCCGGACAAGGGGCAGGCGCTCGGCGGCGGTCCAGAACGCGGCGTGCCCGCCGTCCGGCGCCTTCGCGCGGACCTCCGCGGCCCGGCCGGCGGCGGACAACGCTTGAAACCAAGCCGACCAAGGCGCGCCTTCTTCGACGGGCAGAACGCCCAGGGACAGCAGGGCGTCGTGGAGTTCCTCCGCGTCGCGCACGACGGGCCAGGCCTCGGCCTTCACGCGGGCGACGGCTTCCGGGTCCAGCCGCGCCAAATCCCTCAGCTCCTCCAGGGGAAGAGAGCGGCGCACGGCCACGGCGCGGGCGCGGCGCTCCTCCAGGGGAGCGTCGTCGAGGAAGGCGTACGGGTTGGCGTTCAAGATCCCGTGGCTGAAGGGAGAGGGCTCCCGGGTGTCCCGGGCCGCGAGCTCCACCCGGCCGGCCTCGATGTCGGCCAGCAGAGCCAGCCAGCGATCCAGGTCCATGGCCTCGTGCAGGCAGTCGTAAACCGTTTGCGCCACCAGAGGATGATCGGGGACGGGAACGTCGCCGGGACGGTTTTCCTGGCAGGCCGTCTGGGCGGGGAAAACGGCGGACAGGAGGTCGTCGGCTTTGAAGCGCTGGAGCGGCGGGGGGACTTTTTTTCCGCCGCGGTGGCGCAGAACGGCGAGCGCCCGCGTGGCGTTCCACCGCCAGCGGACCTGGAACATGGGCGCGGCCAAGAGCGCCTGGACGAGGACCGGCTCGGCGTTGCGGGCCTTGACCAGCGTGAACATCTGCTCCAGCGGGAAGCTGTGCTGGGGGCCGATGGAAAGAGAAACGCCGTTGTCGTCGGCCGCGGCCTGCAGCTCGAAATCGAAGGTGCGGCAGAAGCGCTTGCGGAGCGCCAAGCCCCAGGCCCGGTTGACGCGGGCGCCGAAGGGCGCGTGGATGACCAGCTGCATGCCGCCCGACTCATCGAAGAAGCGCTCGAACAAAATCTTCTTTTGCGTGGGGACGAAACCCACGGCCGCTTTCTGAGCGGCCGCGTAATGGGCGGCCTGCCGCGCCGGCCAATCGTCCGCGCCGGGTTCGCTCTTGAGCCAGGCGGCGCCCGGGGCGTCGCCGCCTTCCGATCGCTTGTCCAGCTCCTCCCGGAGCTCGGAGATTTCCGAGGAGAGCTCGGGCGTGCGGCCGGGAGCCTCTCCCAGCCAGAAGGGGATGGTGGCGGGCGCGCCGCCGGCGTCGGCCACCGTCACCTCGCCGCCCCGCACCGACAGGATTCGCCAGGACGTGTTGCCCAAAAGGAAAACGTCTCCGGCCAGACTTTCGATGGCGAAATCTTCGTTGACGGTGCCGACGAGCGAACCGTCTTCCGCCGTCACCACGCGGTAATCGGCGGCTTCCGGGATGGCGCCGCCGGACGTCAGCGCGGCCAGCCGCGCCGCGCGCCGGGCCTTCACCCGGCGGTGCAGGGCGTCGCGGTGCAGGTGGGCGCCGTCGCGGCGCCCGCGCGCCGGCCCGTCGCTCAGCATGGCGATGATCTTGTCGAAGCCCCCGCGGGACAGGTCCCGGTAGGGCCAGGCGCCCCGGGCCAGGGCGTAGAGGTCGTCCTCGTCCCACTCCTCGGCGGCGGCCGCGGCCACGATCTGCTGGGCCAGGATGTCCAACGGCGCGCGGGGAATCTCCACCCGGTCCAAGCGGCCGCGGCGGACGGCGCGCAGGAGCGCGAGACATTCCAAAAGCTCGTCGCGGGACAAAGCGAAGATCCGGCCCTTCGGCACCACGCCCAAAGAGTGTCCCGATCGGCCGACCCTTTGCAGGACAGTCGCGATGGAGCGCGGCGAGCCGATCTGGCAGACCAGATCGATGAAGCCCACGTCGATGCCGAGCTCCAGGCTGGCCGTGGCCACCACGGCCTTCAGCTTGCCCGATTTCAGACGCTCCTCGGCGGACAGGCGCAGGGGGCGGGACAAACTTCCATGGTGGCTGGCCACCGCGTCTTCTCCCAGCCTCTCGGCCAGCTGGTGGGCCACGCGCTCGGCCAGCCGCCGGGTGTTGACGAAAACGAGCGTGCTGCGGTGCGAGGTGATAAGCTCCGTGACGCGCCCGTAAATCTGCGCCCACTGCTCGTTGGAGCAGACCGCCGACAATTCCGATGGAGGGACCTCGACAGCCAGGTCCAGCTCCCGGGCGTGGCCCGTGTCGACGATGCGGCAGGCGGGGCGGCCCTCCGCGTCCACGCGCCGGGTTCCCACCAGGAAGCGCGCGATCTCCTCCACGGGCTTCTGCGTGGCCGACAAACCCACGCGGACCGGCGGCTCGGGGCAGAGCGCCTCCAGCCGCTCCAGGGATAGAGACAGGTGGGAGCCGCGCTTGTCCCGCGCCAGGGCGTGGATTTCGTCCACGATGACGGTGCGCGCCGTGCGCAGGATTTTCCGGCTGCGCTCCGCCGTGAGCAGAAGATAAAGAGATTCCGGAGTGGTCACCAGGATATGGGGCGGCCGCTTGATCATGGCCTCGCGCTCGCCGGCCGGCGTGTCGCCGGTGCGCACGGCGGCCCGCAGCGGGGGCGTCAGGAAGCCCTGGGCCGCGGCCGCGAGGGGAATTTCCAGGAGGGGAACATCGAGGTTGCGGTGGATGTCGTTGCTCAGGGCCTTGAGGGGGGAAACGTAGACGACCTGAACCTCGTCTCTCAGCGCGCCGTCCAGCGCCCGGCGGAAAAGGCCGTCTATGCCCGCCAGGAAGGCGGCCAGGGTCTTGCCCGAGCCGGTGGGCGCGGCGATGAGTGTGGAGCGGCCGGCGGCGATTTCCGGCCAGCCCAGCCGCTGAGGCTCCGTGGGCGCCCCGAAGCGGGCGAGGAACCAGCTCTCGATGACCGGATGGAAGGGCGTCTGAGGCATAGGACCTCTCAACCGACGATGGTTTTGAACCCCCCGTAAACCATCCTTTTGACGTCGAAGGGCATCTCCTGCGGCCCGCCCATTTTTTCCATCTCCTTCATGGTCTTCGCGTTCACCCGGTCGCGGTGGGCGCGGGACTTGAAGACGATGTAAGCGAACACGGCCGTTTCGCCGGGCTTGAGCTTCAGCAGGCGCGGGAACGGCATGCCGAACTTCGTGCGCAGGTCATCCCCGGCGCATTCTTTGTAATCCAGAGCGCCGTGCTTCATCCAAACCTTGCGCGCCGCCTCCGCCATGCGGCGGTAAGCCTTCAGGTTTTTCTTGGGGATAGGCAGGACGTAGCCGTCTACATAGCTCATGGTTTCGCCTCCGTTTCGTATTCTTCCATTCTAGCAAAAGGCGGTATGCCCCTTCGGGAAGAGGCATGCTTTTAATCGTCCAGAGCGGATTTGTAACAATTTATTTACAGTAAATTTACTTTAAAGACACAATTCCATAAGGCGGAATTAAGGCCATTCCCGCATAATTAAGACAAGGATTCCAAGTAAAGGAATTTTCCATAGGGGGAGCCGTGAAAAAAATTCTTGTGGTGGACGATGACCCTGTGTTAGGGGATCTGGCGGCGGATTTTTGCCGGCAGGCGGATTTTGAAGTGAGGACGGAAACGGACGGCACCTCGGCCTTGAAGGCCGCTAAAGACTGGAAACCGGACTTGGTGACATTGGATCTGGAGATGCCGGGCATGGACGGGGTGGAGGTGCTGCGCCGTCTGCGGT
>JBQTIM010000009.1:0-35494 GCA_052388135.1 Elusimicrobiota bacterium | reverse complement strand
CAAAGTGTTTTCGGCGGTGCGAGGCCTGGAGACCTACTCCACGCGCTTTTACCTGGAATGGACGGAAGAGGATGGTCGCTCCATCTCCGCCCTGCTCACGCCGGAGATTTACGCCCGCATGCAAGGGCCTTACAACCGGCGCAACATTTACGGCGCGGTTTTGGCCTATGGTCCGGTGTTGGCCGCCGATCCCAGGACCCGGCCCATGTACCGCTCCGTCATCACCTACGCGCTCTGCGGCGAGGCGCCCCTGTTCCGGGAACTGGGGCTTTCTTCCGGCGGCAAGGTTACGGACCTGCGCGTGCGCTTGGAGCCGCTGCCGGGTTCGAACTTGGGAGAGCTGGCCAGCGTGCTGGAGGTGGACTGCCCATGAAAAACGGCTGGACGGGGGGACAATACAGCCTCTACCGGGGGATTTTCGGCGCTTATCTTTTCATCCATTTTGTCGCCCTGATCCCCTGGGGAAGGGAAATGTTCTCCGATCGCGGCCTCTTGCCCGAGGCGTCGGCGAGCCCGATGATTTATTTGTTTCCCAACGCGCTGGCCGTCCTGGATTCGCCCGCCGGCGTGCTGGCCATGCTGGGCGCGGCGGCGCTGCTTTCTCTTTTCTTCCTTTTCGGTTTTTACGACCGGGCCGCGGCTTTCGGATTGTGGTACGTTTGGGCCTGTCTCTACGGCCGCAATCCCCTCATCTCCAACCCCGGCCTTCCCTACGTCGGCTGGCTGCTTCTGGCTCATCTTTTCATTCCGCCGCGGCCTTACGGCTCTTGGGCGGCCCGCGGCCGGCCGGACCCGGGCGGCGGCTGGTCCCTGCCTCAGTCCATTTTCGCCGGCGCCTGGATTCTCATGTCTTTGGGATACAGCTACAGCGGTTACACCAAGCTGATCAGCCCTTCTTGGATGGACGGAACCGCCCTGGCCCGCGTTCTGGACAATCCGCTGGCCCGGCCCGGCTTTCTCCGCGAGGCCGTCCTGGCCATGCCGGACGGTCTCTTGAAAGCCGGCACCTGGTCCGCCCTGGCGTTCGAACTGGGGTTCGCCGTCTTCGCCCTCTTTCGGCCCTTGAGGCCCTGGGTCTGGGCGGCCATGCTCTTCATGCATCTGTCCCTTATCGTCCTCATTGATTTCGCGGACCTGAGCTTCGGCATGGCGGTCCTGCACCTTTTCACATTCAATCCGGACTGGGCGCGGTTGAAAAAAGAAGAGGAACCGTCCACGGTGTTCTACGACGGTTCCTGCGGCCTCTGCCACGGGGCGGTCCGGTTCATCCTGGCGGAAGACCCCGCGGGCGGCCGGTTTCGCTTCGCTCCTTTGCAGGGGGAATCCTTTAAAGAGCGCGTGGAGGAAGGCGCGCGGCGGGAACTGCCCGACAGCATCGTTCTGCGGCGGCCCTCCGGGGATTTGCTGGTGAAATCCGACGCCGTCCTCTTCATCATGAAAAAGCTCGGCGGCTATTGGCTTCTGCTGGGCGCGGCCGCCGGCGCGGTTCCCCGCGGCCTGCGGGACCGGGCCTACGATTTCGTGGCCGCGGTCCGACATCGCCTGTTCGCCAAACCCTCCGGCGCCTGCCCCCTGGTGCCGCCCCCCTTGCGGGCGCGATTTTTACCGTGACCATCGACTGCCACGTCCATTTGGCGGCGGTGCCCACGGCGGACAACGGCTGCTACATTTCCCCGGCCATGCTCAAGGGCCCGCTCTTCCGTTTCCTCGCCTGGCGCCTGGGCTTGAACATCGCGCGGCCGGAGGAAGCCAACGCCGCTTATTTGGACCGCCTCCTAGGCGCCCTGCGGGCATCGCGCCGCGTGAAAGGGGCCGTGGTCCTGGCCATGGACGGAGTTTACGACGGGAACGGCCGCCTGGACCGGGAAAAAACCGAATTTTTGATATCCAATGATTACGTGCTGGACGTGGTGAAACGACACAAAGACGTTTTGCGGGCCGGCGTGTCCATCAATCCCCGCCGGCGGGACGCCTTGGAGGAACTGGACCGCTGCGCGGCCGCGGGCGCGGCTTTGGTGAAAGTCCTGCCCAACACCCAGGATTTCGATCCGTCTGAAAAATCCTTTCTGCCTTTTTATCGAGCCATGGCGAAGCATCGCATCCCGCTCCTGAGCCACGTGGGCTACGAATTCAGCCTCTGGGGCAAGGACCAATCCGTGGGAGATCCGGCCCGGGTGCGCGGCGCTTTGGAGGAGGGCGTGACGGTCATCGCCGCCCACGGGGCCAGCTTCGGCCTGTTTCTTTACGAAAAATACTGGGACACGCTGTTGGAGTTCGTCCGCCGTTATCCCAACTTCTATTGGGACGCCTCGGCCCTCAGCCTTCCCAACCGGGCGAGGATGCTGATGAAAATTCGCCGCCGGCCGGAACTCCACGCCCGCATGGTGTTCGGAACGGATTATCCCCTGCCCGTCTTCGCCTATCCCGCTCTGTGGGCCGGAAAACCCGCCGGGTACGCGGAGCTTCTCCGGGTGAAAAATCCCTTCGACCGGCATCACAGGCTTTTGGAAATTCTCGGCCTGCCGCCGCGCGATCCCGGTTTTTTCGGCAACCCATGAGCGTCTCCGACCGGCCCCTTCTCCTGCGCAACAAAGGTTTTCTGGCGCTGGCCGTCGCGCAATTTCTCGGCGCGCTCAACGACAACGCCTTCAAGGTCCTCGTGACTCTTCTTCTGGCGGGCTGGGCCTCCCGCCCCGAACTGGCCGGCCGCTACGTTTCCGCGGCCGGGGCGATCTTCGTCGTTCCGTTCCTCCTTTTCTCCACCCACGCGGGGTTCCTGTCGGACCGCTTCAGCAAGATGCGCGTGGCCCTGTGGGCGAAGGCGCTGGAAATTTTGGTCATGGCGCTGAGCTTCTGGGCCTTTTACGCCCGCAGCGAGATCTTCCTGGCCGGGGTGCTTTTCTTGATGGGCCTGCAAAGCGCGCTCTTCGGCCCGGCCAAGTACGGAATCCTGCCGGAGATGCTGGAGGACAAGGACCTTTCCAACGGAAACGGAATCCTTCAAATGAGCACCTTCCTGGCCATCCTGGGCGGCACCTTGTTGGCCGGACCTTTGCTCGAAAAAACCCGCGACCAGCTCCACCTGGCGTCCCTGGTCTTCGTCGGTTTGGCGGCGCTGGGAACCTTGTCCGCCTTTTTCATCACGCCGGTGCCGGCCTCCGGAGCGCGGGAAAAGTTCGATTGGAACCCGGCCCGCCAATTCCTGCGCGACTGGCGGGAGGCCTCGCGGGACCCGGTTTTGACGCGGTGCCTCCTCGGCATCGGCGCCTTCTGGATGATCGGCGCCATCTTCCAGATGGACCTCCTGCTTTACGGGAAGATCGTCATGGGCGCGGGGGACACGGCCATCAGCCTTTATTTGGCGGTCATGGCCGTGGGCATCGGCCTGGGGTCCGCCGCCGCCGGCCTTTTGTCCGGCCGCAAGGTGGAACTCGGCTTGGTTCCCCTGGGCACCATCGGCATGGGCGTTTTCTCCCTGGACCTCGCTTTCGCTTCCCACTCCCAAGCCCGCGTGGGTCTGGACCTGGCTCTGGTGGGCTTCTTCGCCGGATTCTTCGTCATTCCCCTCAACGCGCTTTTGCAGCAGCGCAGCCCGCGCCAGGCCAAGGGGAAAATGGTGGCCCTGGCCAACATCGTCAGCATCTTCGGCGTGCTGGCGGCTTCCCTGGCCATGTGGCTCCTCACCGATTTGGCGCGGCTGGACCCGGCCCGCACGCTGGCGGTGGTGGCCGGGCTCACGTTCCTGCTGTCCGCCTACGTTGTCTTCCTCCTGCGCGTTTCGCTGGCGCGCTTCCTCCTCTGGCTCTTGACCCACACGATTTACCGCATCGAGGTGAGCGGAGGGGGAAACGTTCCCTTGCGCGGGCCGGCTCTCATCGTGTGCAACCACGTTTCCTACGTGGACCCGTTCCTCCTCACGGCGGCCGTGTCGCGCAACGTGCGCTTCTTCATGTGGCGGAAGATTTACGAATGGAGGCCGCTCAGCTGGTTCTTCAAAATGATGGGCATGATCCCCATCTCGGCCGCGGACGGCCCCAGACGTTTCGCGGCCAGCATGCTGGAGGCGCGCCGCGCGCTGGAGGAAGGTCACGTGGTGGCCATCTTCGCGGAAGGGGCGATCACGCGGGTGGGCCAGACGCTGGGGTTCAAGAAAGGGATGGAAGTCATCGTGAAGGGCCTGGACGTCCCCGTGATCCCAGCGCACCTGGACCGGGTCTGGGGCAGCATTTTCAGCTTCCGGGGCGGGCGCTTCCTGTGGAAAGTTCCGCGGCAGAGCCCCTATCCCGTCACCGTTTCCTTCGGGGCTCCTCTTCCCGCCCCCGCCACGGCCGGGGCCGCGCGGCAAGCCGTCCTGGAGCTGGGCAGCGACGCTTTCGCCCGCCGCATGGACGAACTGCCGACTTTGCCCCGGGCATTGCTCCGCCGGGCGCGGCGCCGGTGGTTTGCAAAGGCGGCGGCCGACACCACGGGCCTGTCGCTGACCTACGGAAAATTCCTGGCCGCCGCCGCGCATTACGCCCGCCGGTTCGCCGCCGGCCCCGAACAAGCGGCCGGCGACGCCGAAGCCGAGCGCGTGGGCGTTCTCTTTCCGCCCTCGGTCCCCGGCGCCCTGGTCAACGCGGCCCTATCTCTGGCGGGAAAAATTCCCGTGAACCTGAACTTCACCCTCTCGCGGGAGCTCCTCGAGAAGATCATGGACAAGGCCGGCATCCGGCGCGTCGTCACCTCCGTCCGCGTGCTGGAGGCCTTGAAGTGGGAGAGAGACGGCCGCTTTCTCTGCCTGGAAGACGTCCCCAAACCTTCGAAGGCGTCCGCGGCGGCTCTCTGGATTCTCCTGCGCCTCCTGCCGCCGCGCCTCTCCGAAATCCTGCTCCTGCCCCGATCCCGCGCCCGGCCCGGCGACCCGGCCACCCTCATGTTCACCTCCGGCAGCACGGGCGAGCCCAAAGGCGTGATCATCACCCACGCCAACATCCACGCCAACGTCCAGGGCATGCTGGAGGTCTTCCAGATGACCCCGCGGGACGTCCTGGCCGGCGTTCTGCCTTTCTTCCACTCCTTCGGCTACACGGGAACGCTCTGGTTTCCTCTCCTGGGCGGTTTCCCCGTGGTTTACCACCGCAGCCCTTTGGAGGCCGCGGCCATCCAAAAGATGATCCGCAGCCACGGCGCCACCATGGCCTTGGCCACGCCCACGTTCCTGCAAATGTGGCTGCGCAAATTCGATAAGGAGGACGTCGGCACCCTCAGAGTGGTCTTGGCCGGAGCCGAAAAACTGCGCGAATCCCTGGCCAAGGAATTTTTCGACAAGCTCGGCGTCCAGGTGCTGGAAGGCTACGGATGCACGGAGCTCTCGCCCGCCGCCTGCGTCAACGCGCCCGACGTCCGCGACCGCCACGAGAACCAATCGGGACGCAAGGCCGGCACCGTGGGGCGGCCCCTGCCCGGCGTCTCCGTGCGCGTCGTACACCCGGAAACCGGCCTGGGCCTGCCGCCCGGCGAGCCCGGCCTGCTTCTCGTCAAAGGCCCCAACGTCATGAAAGGCTACTGGCGGGACCCGGCCAAGACCGCCGAGGTTTTGCGGGACGGCTGGTACGTCACCGGCGACATCGCGTCGGTGGACGACGACGGCTTCGTCCGCATCACCGACCGCCTCTCCCGCTTCAGCAAGATCGGCGGCGAAATGGTTCCCCACATCCTCGTGGAGGAAAAACTTCACCAAGTCTGCGGAGACCCGCAGGCCCAATTCATCGTCGTCGCCTTGCCCGACGAAAAGAGGGGGGAGGTCCTGGCGGTCCTGCATTACAATTTCTCCGGCGACCCCGCCGCCCTCTGCGCCGGGCTGGAAACCGCCGGCCTGCCCAACCTTTGGATCCCCGATCCCCGCCGTTTCCTCAAACTCGACCAATGGCCCGCCCTGGGCACCGGAAAAGTGGATCTGGCCGGCGCCCGGGAAACCGCCCGGCGATTTCTGGCCGGCGCCTCTTGAAAGCGGACGGAAAAATTTGCCATACTTTACCGGAACGCGAGAGCGTTTTTCTTTTGGCCCCGCCTCGTGAAATCTTTCACGAACTCAGCGAACTGGGAAAATTATGGGACTTCACATCGTCGTCTGCATAAAGCAGACGCCCGCCACCAGCAACATTCAGATCGATCCGGCCACCGGCACCCTCAAGCGCGAGGGCATGGCGGCGGCCATCAACCCGTTCGACGAATACGCCATCGAGGAAGGCGTCTCCATCAAGGAGCGCCTGCCCGGCTCCACGGTCTCCGTCATCACCATGGGGCCGCCCCAGGCCGAGGAGGCCCTGCGGGACGCCATTGCCCGCGGCTGCGACCAGGCCTTCCACGTCACCTCGCGCGCCTTCGCCGGCGCCGACACCTACGCCACCTCCTACACCCTCTTTAAAGGAATCCAAAAGATCGTCAAGGAAAAGGGTCCGGTGCATCTCGTGATCTGCGGCAAGCAGACCAACGACGGCGACACCGGCCACGTGGGCCCCGGCATCGGCGCCTGGCTGGACTGGCCCGACGCCGCCTACGTGAAAAAGGTGGAGACCGTGGACGACAAGCGCGTGGTCATCCACCGCATGATGGAGGACGGCACCGACGTTCTCGAATTGGAGCTCCCCGCCGTCCTCTCCGTCGTCAAAGAGATCAACACGCCCCGCGTCCCGTCGCTGAAGGGGAAAATGGCCGCCAAGAAAGCCGTCATCCCCAAGTGGAACGAGACGGACCTGGAGTGCGAAAAGTCCAAGATCGGCCTGGGCGGCTCGCCCACCATCGTGGCCAAGTCTTTCAACCCTCCGCCCCGCAAGGGCGGCGTCCTGCTGGACGGCGCCACGCCGCAGGAAAAAGCCAAGAAACTTGTGGACAAACTTCAGGAGATGAAATTAATCTAAAATGCTTGTCATTGCGAGCGAAGCGAAGCAATCCCATGTTTCATGAAAGAGGGGATCGCCGCGGCCCTCCGGGCCTCGCGATGACAGCTTAAAACCTATGCCGAATTCCATCTTCGTCACCCGCGACCGTTGCACCGGCTGCACGTCCTGCGCCCGCGTCTGCCCCGCCAGCTGCATCGACATGGTGGACCGCAACGAGGAAGGCGTGAAATGGCGCAAGCTGGCGGTCATCGACGAGATCAAATGCATCTTCTGCAACGCCTGCGTCGAAGCCTGCGACAACCTGCACGCCAAGTCCAAGAACAAGGACGTGTTCCACGCCATCACCATGGTGAAGGAGCAGTCCACCGTTTCGATCGACACCACCCTCTACAAAGGCGTCTGGTGCTACGCGGAAATGCGCCACGGCAAGCTGGTCCCGACGGTCTACGAACTCCTGCACGTGGCCAAGGGCCTGGCGGAAACCCTGAAGGAAGAAATCTCCGTCGTCCTCATCGGCAAGGACGTGGCCGGCCACGCCCAGACCATCATCGAGCACGGCGCCGACAAGGTCTACGTTTTGGACAATCCCATCTTCGAGAACTTCTGCGACGAAATATACACGCAGGCTTTGACGGAGCTTATTTTGCGGGAGAAGCCCAACAAGCTTTTGATGCCCGCCTCCACCATCGGCCGGTCTTTCGCCTCGCGCGTGGCCATCAGCGCTCAAACGGGCATCACCGCCGACGCCACCGAGCTCTCCATCGATCCCAACACCCGCATGCTCCACGCCACGCGGCCGTCCTTCGGCGGCAACCTCATGGCCACCATCCTGTGCGAAAAGCACCGGCCGGAAATGGCCACCGTGCGCCCCATGTCCTTTCCGAGGGCCGAAAAGCAGCCGGGCCGCCAGGGCAAGGTCGTCAAGGTGGATGTGAACCCGGCGGGCTGGAAGCAGCGCACCAAATTCGTCCGGTTCGAGCCGGACCAGGGCGGCGTGCAGGACATATCCACCGCGGAAGTCATCGTGTCCGGCGGCCGGGGCGTGGGCGGGGCCGAAGGGTTCAAGCCCGTGGAGGCCCTGGCCAAAGCCGTGAACGGCGCCGTGGGCGCCAGCCGCGCCGCCGTGGACGCGGGCTGGATTCCCTACCGCCACCAGATCGGCCTCACCGGAAGAACGGTTCGCCCCAAACTTTACATCGCCGCCGGCATCTCGGGCCAAATTCAGCATTTGGCCGGCATGAGCTCCAGCGAGGTCATCGTCTGCATCAACAAGGACGCCGACGCGCCCCTCATGAAAATGGCCACGCTCTCCGTCCAGGGAGACCTCTTCGAGCTCATCCCCGCCGTGATCCAAGAGTTGGAGAGGCGCCGCGGCCATTGACGCCGCTCCTGGCGCGGCTCGTCGGGAATTGCTAAGGTAATCAAGCTTTAGACGCTAAACCCTCTCACAAGAGGGAATTTCAGGAGGTATCATGGCCCGGAAAGCCAACGCAGCCTTTATGAAGCCCCTTCAGCCGGACGCGGCCCTGGCGGAAGTCGTAGGGAGCAAACCCCTTCCCCGCACGGAAGTCACCAAGAAACTTTGGGCCTACATCAAGAAGAACGGCCTGCAGGACAAGAAAAACCGGCGGAACATCAACGCGGACGCCGCGCTCTTGGCCGTGTTCGGCGGCAAGAAGCAGGTCAGCATGTTCGAGATGACGAAGCTGGTGTCGAAGCACGTAAAATAAGCCGCCGTCGCCCTCCGGCCGGCGGTTTCGCGGCCGGCTTTGATCAGCCCATCAATCTCCGGGAACGGACCACCGATCATCGTCGGCGGGCCGTTCCCGGTTTTTATATAATGGCGGTTCCATGAACGCGCCGACCACGACGGAGGAGCCGCCCGCCCGGGCCAGGTCCCTGGCCGAGGCCTACGAGGCCTGCCTGGCCCTCAGCCGCTCGCATTACGAAAACTTTCCCGTGGCCTCTCGGCTGGTCCCGAAGTCGAAGCGGGGCGCCGTGGCGGCGGTCTACGCCTTCGCCCGCACCGCCGACGATTTCGCCGACGAGCCGGGCCCGGCGGACGCCGAACGCCTGCGGCGGCTGGCCGGCTGGCGCGCGCGCCTCCGGACGTGCCGGAGCGAACACGGCGGCCATCCCGTTTTCTGGGCCCTGGGGGACGCCATGACGAAATTCGACCTGCCGGAGGATCCTTTCGACCGCTTGATCACGGCTTTCGAGATGGACGTCGCCAAGAACCGCCACGAGACTTTTTCCGATCTCCTTTTTTATTGCCGGCATTCCGCCGACCCGGTGGGGGAGCTGGTGCTTCGCATCTTCGGCCAATGGACGCCGCAAAGGGGGCGCTGGTCCGACACCCTCTGCACGGGCCTCCAGTTGGCCAATTTCTGGCAGGACGTCTCCGTGGACGCCGCCCGGGGCCGCCTCTACATCCCTTTGGAAGATTTGGAAAGGCGCGGCGTGCCGCCGGAGGAGGCGTTGCGCGGGCCGGCGTCGGCCGCGCTGAAGGAGCTTATGGCGGAACAGGTGGAGCGAACCCGCGGCTTTTTCCTGGAAGGCCGCCCGCTTTGCGCGGACGTCTCGGCGCGGCTGGGGCTGGAACTGCGGCTGGTCTGGCTCGGGGGGACGGGCGTCCTGGATAAAATCCGCGGACAGGGTTTCGACGTCTGGTCCCGGCGGCCCCGCCTGACGGCTTGGGACTGGCTGACCTTCGCGCCCCGCCTGCTTTTGTGGACATAGCCCCCGTGCCCGAATCTCTCCGGACGGTTGCGGCCACTTATGCGCCGCCGGCCCGCGTGTTCAAGTCCAGCAGCTTCGCTCCCGCGTTCCTGTTTTTGCCGGGGCCCGCCCGGCGCGCCCTGGCGGCCGTCTACGCTTACTGCCGGGCCGTGGACGACGCCGTGGACGCGGGCGATCCCGGCGAAGCCCGCCGCGTCTTGGCCGCGTGGAAGGATTTTCTCAACGATCCGTCCCTGGAAGCGGCCGATCCCAGGGCATCGGAAAGCGTGCGGGCGGCCCTGCGGGAGGCGTTGGACCGTTTTCCCATCCGCCGCAAGCACCTGCTGGACCTGGCGTGCGGAGTCGAGGCGGACCTGGACCGTTCGCGCTACGAGACATTCGACGAATTGAAAACCTATTGTCACGGCGTGGCGTCCACCGTGGGCCTGGCGTGCCTGCCCATCTTCGGTCTGGACGAGGCCGGCCACGCTTCTTTCGCGGTCAACCTGGGCTACGCCGTGCAGCTGACCAACATCCTGCGCGACGCCGGCGCCGACGCGCGGGCCGGCCGGATATACATTCCTCAGGAGGACTTCAAGAGGTTCCACTACACGGAGGAAGACCTGCGCGGCGCCGTCCGGAACGCGGCGTTTCTGCGGCTCATGCGCTTCCAAGCCGCCCGCGCCCGCGACTTCTACGCGCTGGCCCTGGCCGAACTCCCGTCCGCAAGCCGCCGCCGGGCCCGGCCGGCCCTCATCATGGCCGGCCTTTATCGGGCCCTTCTCGAGGACCTGGAGCGCCGGGATTTTCCTGTTTTCACCGAGAAAAAATTGAGGCTGAGTCTTTGGACGAAAACGAAATGCGTAGCGAAAGTTTTCTGGAACGAATTTCCGCAATGACCGGCCGCCGCCGCGCGCCCGCAGGACCCCGTTCCCGCCCAACCTTGGGGAGCCGGGCATGAACCACGTGGCGGTCGTCGGCGGCGGTTTCGCCGGAGCGGCGGCGGCCTCGGCTTTGGCCGAGGCGGGCGTGTCCGTCACCCTGCTCGAGCAGAGGCCCGTGCTGGGCGGCCGCGCGTCGTCCCTCCGCGACGGCAAGACCGGCGAGGACGTGGACAACGGCCAGCACCTTTTTCTCGGAGGCTATCGCGACGCCCGGAAGTTTCTGGCCCGCTTGAAAGTGGAAGACCGCGTGAAATTTCTGCCCGGGTTCCGCCTCGTTTTTTACGCCGCAGCCGGAGGCCGGACGGAATTGAGCTGCCCGCGGCTGGCCGCGCCCTGGTCCTTTCTAGCCGGCCTGGCGCGCTTCCGGGCCCTCAAGCTGGGCGAGCGCTTCTCCCTGCTCCGGGGGCTGGCTTCCATCAAGCTGAGAAAACAGCGCGGGCTGGCCGGCATCACCGTCGCCCAATGGCTGGACCGGCTGAGACAGCCGGCCGCCGCCCGGCGCGCCTTTTGGACGCCTCTCTGCCTGGCCGCTTTGAACGAAAGGCCGGAGATCGCCTGCGCGGAGGCTCTGGCCGCCGTCCTGCGCGAAGCTTTCCTTGAAGGCTCCTCCGACATGCGCCTGGGCTATTCCACCGTGGGACTCAGTCGGCTGTGGGCCGCGGAGCTGAAAAATTATCTGAAGGAACGCGGGGGGAACATCGCCCACGGCCAGGCCGTGGCCGGTTTCGAGACGAAAAACGGCCGGGTCAAAGGCCTGGTTTTGGAAGGCGGCCAGAGGGCCGACATAGACGCCGTCGTGAGCGCCGTTTCCCTGCCGGCTTTCCTTAAAATTTGTCCGGAAGACCTTCGCGGCCGCTACGCGCATCTCCGCAAAGTGTCTTTTTCCGCCATCCTTTCGGTCAACCTTTGGTTTCCGGCGCCGCTTTTCGACGAGGTCTTCGCCGGACTTTTGGACTCCGACTTTCAATGGGCGTTCCACCGCGGCCGCCTTTGGCGGGGAACCGCGGCGTCCCCCGGCTACGTGTCCCTGGTCATGAGCGGCGCGCAGTCTCCCTATTCGTCCATGAGCCAGGAAGCCATCGTGGCCGCCGCCTTGAAGGACCTGCGGCGCTGTTTCCCGGGAAAAGTTCCCGAGCCGCTTCACGCCTCCGTGTTTTGGGAGAAGCGCGCCACGCCCTCCCCTTCGCCCGAGAATTGGGACCGCCGCCCGCCCGCGGCGACGCCGCTGGAGAACTTTTTCTTGGCGGGCGATTGGGTGGACACCGGCCTTCCCGCCACCATCGAAGCCGCCTGCCGCAGCGGCCACGCCGCCGCCCGCGCCGTCCGGTCTTTCCTGGACGGCGCGCCGCGCCCCCTGGAGGAAACCGCGTCATGCTGAAAGCCGTGATCTTCGACTGCGACGGCGTCATCGCCGATTCCGAGGACCTGCACTTTTCGCTTTTCCGCGACATCGTGAAAAAGGAGTTCGACATCGCCCTCACCAAGGAGCAATATCTGGCCTCCTACCTCGCCATGGACGACAAGAACTGCTTCAACACCGTCCTCAAGGACAACGGCCGCTGCGTTCCGCCGGCGAAGGTTCAGGAAATGATCGACCGCAAAACCATCCTTTACAAGGAACGGGCCGCGCAGAACTTGGTGATCCTGCCCGGGGTGGTGGAGTTCGTCATGGCCGTCTCGCAAAAATTTCCGCTGGGCATGGCTTCCGGCGCCTTGAAGGACGAGGTCCTCCTGATGCTGGACACGGCCGGGATCCGCCATTACTTCGACGCCGTCGTGGCCGCCGAGGACGTGACGAACGGCAAACCGGCGCCGGACGCCTACCTGAAAGCCCTCGAAGAGTTGAATAAGAAATATCCGGGGAAGAACCTCCGGCCCCAGGAATGCCTCGTGGTGGAGGATTCCAAACACGGCATCGTGTCCGCCCACGCGGCCGGCATGAAATGCGTGGCCGTCTGCAGTTCCTACGCCCCCGACGAACTTTCCGCCGCCGACAAGGTGGCGCCCGTTCTGACGGCGGTGCGGGTGTCGGATCTGGAAGCGCTTTTCAAATAACGACAGGGACGCGCGGCGTCCCGCAGAACCGGAGATTCCATGACCACTGAATCAGCCCCCAAAAATTTAAAATCCCGCAGCTCCGAGCTGACGGACGGCGTCCAGCGCTCTCCCAACCGGGCCATGCTCCGCCGGTCGGGCCTGTCCACGGAAGATTTCGGAAAGCCCCTCATCGGCGTGGCCAGCACCTGGAGCGAGATCACGCCCTGCAACATGCACATCGACGAGCTGGCCCGCCGCGCCAAGGCCGGCGCCCGGGACGCGGGCGGCGCGCCTCTCATCTTCAACACCATCACCGTTTCCGACGGCATCTCCATGGGCACGCAGGGCATGCGCTACTCCCTGCCCAGCCGCGACATCATCGCCGATTCCATAGAAACCGTGGCCGGGGCCATGCTCTTCGACGGGCTGACGGCCATCGGCGGCTGCGACAAGAACATGCCCGGCTGCCTCATCGCCATGGGCCGCTTGAACGTTCCCGCCGTTTTCGTCTACGGCGGCACCATCAAGCCGGGCAAGGCCGGCGGCCGCGACGTGGACATCGTCAGCGTCTTCGAGGCCGTGGGACAGCTCAACGCCCGCGCCATCGACCAGGAGCAGCTGATGGAAATCGAATGCAACGCCTGCCCCGGCGCCGGCTCCTGCGGCGGGATGTACACGGCCAACACCATGGCCTCGGCCATCGAGGTCATGGGCATGAGCCTGCCGGGCGGGGCGTCTTACCCGGCCGAATCCGAGGAGAAGCGGAAGGAATGCGAAGAGGCGGGCCGGACGGTGGCGAGGCTCCTGGAGAAGAACCTGAAGCCGCGGGACATCGTGAAGAAGAAATCTTTCGAGAACGCCATCGCTTTGGTCATGGCTTTGGGCGGGTCCACCAACGCGGTGCTCCACCTCATGGCCATGGCCGACGCTTTCGGCGTCGATTTGAGCCTGGACGATTTCGAGCGCATCGGAAAGAAGGTGCCCCACCTGGCGGACTTGAAGCCCAGCGGGCGCTACGTCATGTACGATTTGTTCCGCGCCGGCGGCGTGCCGGCGGTCATGAAACTCCTGCTCAAGCACGGCCTCCTGAAGGGCGACGCCATGACGGTGACCGGAAAAACCCTGGAGGAAAACCTGGCGGCTTTTCCCGACTTATCGCCGGGCCAGGACGTCATCCATGGCCTGGACAGCGCCTTCCGCCGCTACGGCCCCATCGTGATCCTGCGCGGAAACCTGGCGCCGGAAGGCGCCGTGGCCAAGATCTCCGGCCTCAAGGTGACCAAGATCACGGGGCCGGCGCGGGTGTTCGATTCCGAAGAGGCGGCCACCAAGGCGGCCCTGGCGGACCGCATTAAAAAAGGCGACGTGGTGGTTGTGCGCCACGAAGGCCCCAAGGGCGGGCCGGGCATGCGGGAGATGCTCTCCCTCACCGCCATCATCAGCGGCAAAGGCATGGGCGAGAGCGTGGGGCTCATCACCGACGGGCGTTTCTCCGGCGGCACCCACGGGCTCGTGGTGGGGCACGTCTCCCCGGAAGCGGCCGTGGGCGGCCCCATCGGGCTCCTGAAGGACGGCGACTCCGTCACCATAGACGCGGAGCGCCGCGCCCTCAGCGTGGCCCTTTCCAAAACCGAGCTGGCGGCCCGGCGAAAAAAGTGGAAAGCTCCCAAAATCCGCGCGACCGGCTGGCTGGCCCGTTACGCGGCCCTGGTGTCCTCCAGCTCCGAAGGCGCCGTCCTGCGGGTGCCCGGAGCGTCCTGACCGGCCGCCCGCCGCGCATGACGAATTCGCACCGCCCGGGCCGCCTGCGCGGCTTCGTGATCCCTCACTCCGCCACGCTCCTGGAGGACGACGCCCACGCGCGCCATTCGCCCGCCGTGGATTCCTTGAAGGAGCTCCACAAAGAGCTGGCGCGGGAAAAAATCGACGCCGTTCTGGCGCTGTCTCCGTTCTGGCTGCCGGAGCACAGCTTCTGCGTCGACGTTTCGCCCCGCCACCGTCCCGCCCACGATTACCACGGTTATTCCGTGGAAATAAAATACCACTGCCCGGGCGATCCGGATTTGGCCCACGCCCTCCTCGACGCGGGCCGCCGCGCCGGCCTGCCCGTGCGCCAGCGCCGGCACGGCGTGGATCATTCCGCCGGCGTGGCCATGCATTTCCTTTTCCCCAAAGGCGACACGCCCCTGGTCCCGCTCTCCTCGTCGGAGCTTCCCTTGGAACAAAGCCTGGCCTGGGGGCGGGCGATCCGCGAGACGGTGGAGGCCTCTCAAAAGGATGTTCTTTTGCTTTGCGGCGGCGGGCTGTCCCACAACCTGACGGCCTGCCTGCACTGGGAGGAAAGCATCGGCGCCGTGATTTTCGACCAGAAGGTCCTCCAGTGCCTGGAGGGCGGCCGCGGCACCGAAGTTTCCAGAATGGACCCCCACTGGATAGAAGTCGGGAACCCCACGGCGGAATTCCGCGACCTCTTCATCTTTCTCGGCGCCGTCGGCCCGCGGGCCAAAGGACGCGTCCTGGCCTACGAAGGCGCTCCCGGCGTGGGCTGGGCGGTGGTCAAGTTCGGCTGAGCCGGCTGAAAACCATGAAAGCGAACCCCGATTTCAAAAAAATTTCGGACGCCCTCAAGAAAACCTATTCGGACGCCCATTGCGCCTTGAATTTTTCCAGCCCGTGGCAATTGCTGGTGGCCACCATTTTGTCGGCGCAATGCACCGACGTCCGCGTGAACATGGTCACGCCCGTCCTCTTTAAAAAATATCCCACGCCGAAGGCATTGGCCACGGCGCCGCTGGAAGACGTGGAGGACATCGTGAGGACCACGGGATTCTTCCGGCAGAAGGCGAAATCCATCGTCATGGCCTCGCGGCTCCTGGTGGAGAGGCACGACGGCCGAGTGCCCAAAACTTTGGAGGAGCTGATCCAGCTGCCGGGCGTCGCGCGAAAAACCGCCAACGTGGTGCTGGGCTCGGCCTACGGAATTCCGTCCGGCGTGGTGGTGGACACCCACGTGCGGCGCGTCTCCGGCCGGCTGGGCCTGACGGCCCACACCGATCCCGTGAAGATCGAGAAGGACTTGGCGGCGCTCCTGCCGAAAAAGGATTGGATCTGGGCGGCCCACGCGCTCATCTCGCATGGGCGCAAAGTGTGCAAAGCCCTGTCTCCCTTGTGCCCGCAATGCCCCGTGAACCGGTGGTGCGAGTACTTTCAAGGAGCAAATCCAAAATCCAAAACTCGAAGTTCAAATCAAACACCAAGCCCAAAGAACCGGAACCGCCGGAATTCGGGCTTGCCGTTTGGAGCTTGATTTGAACTTTCGACTTTGAGCTTTGAACTTTTATGACCTACGATCCTCGTTACTTAAAAGGAATTGAACACTTCAACAAGGAGGATTTCTTCGAGGCCCACGAAGAATGGGAAGCGCTCTGGCACGACACGCGCGATAAATCCAAGGATTTTTTTCAGGGCCTCATTCAAGTCACCTCCGCCCTGCACCATTTTCAGAACGGCAACCTTCGCGGCGCGCGCCTTTTGCACGATTCGGGCCTCGAGCTCCTGGCCCCTTACGGCGATTTTTACGCGGGCCTGGACTTGAAGCGCCTGCGCGAGCTCTTCAACGCGGCCCTGCGGGAAACCATCGCCGCGCCTTACGACGACTTGGACGGGCGGGGGCATCCCGGCCCCGTGAAAGTGCCTTACTCTTCCGACCGCGCCTTTAAGATTTCCCTGGAGGAACGACCTGCGTCCGGTTAAGGGAGTTCGGCTTTTGCCGGCGCTGGAGAAGAAGGTTTTGGCGGGCTTCGGGCGCGCCGCGCTGTCCTCCGCCTGGTGGAAGCGGCGGGCCGGCGACGTGAAGTTCTGCCTGCGCTGCGGCGGGAAGCTGGCTTGGCGCCTGGTGCGGGAGGAGAACTGCCGGCGCCGCGTGTGCGGTCAATGCCGGTTCATCGCCTACCAGAACCCGCTGGTGGTGGCGGCCGCGCTGCCGGAGCGCGCGGGAAAAATTTATCTCCTGCGGCGCGGCATCGAGCCCTCGCGGGGGTTGTGGACGTTCCCCGGCGGCTACATGGAGATGGGGGAAACCGCGGAGCAGGCCGCCGCCCGGGAAACCCTGGAGGAAATCCACGCCCGCGTGAAGATCACCGGCTTGCACAACGTTTACTCTTACGCGGACGCCGGCGTGGTGACGCTGGTCTACCGCGCCCGCGTGCTGGGCCCCGAGCCGCGCCCCAGCCCGGAAGCGCAGTGCGTGGAGGCCTTTCGCGCCGAAGACATCCCCTGGCGCGAGCTGGCCTTCCGCAGCACCTTCCACGCCCTGCGCGAGTGGGTCGCGGGGGCGCGTGGCTGAATCCGTTTCAGCGGCCGCCGTCGGGCCGCGGCGCTACATGGACAACCCCGGACGTTCCGCCTTTCGGCTTCCCCGCCCATACCTTTTTCGCCGGCCGCTCCTGCTGATCTTCGCCGCCTACGCGCTCGCTCTCCCGGTGGTCCGGCTCTGGCTGGGGGAGCCGCGTCCTTCCTCCGCCGACGCCGCCCACTTCGCCTCCGGCGGCGTCTTCACGCTGGAAGGCCGCGTGGCCGAAATACCGGGCCCGCTGAAGGATGAATTTCGGTTTCTGTTAAAGGTGGAAAGTTTGGCGGGAGAGGGCGGCGCGGCCGCCGCGGCGGGCCTCGTTTCCGTCCGCGTGCAAGACAGAAACTTTTCCGCCCGCTGGGGCGACAAAGTCCGCCTCAGCGGATGGTTCGCCCGGCCCCGCCCCGCCTCGGGCCCCGGAGCCTTCGATTCCCGCGCGTGGCTGGGGCGCCGCGGCGTCCACTCCTCCCTAAGCGTGCCTCCGGGCGGATGGATCGTCCTGGAGAGGGCGCCCGCCTGGTTCCCCGGCCGCTGGATCAGCGTTTTGCGCGAAAACTTTTCCCGCACATTGCGCGAGCGCATGAGCCCCCACGCGGCCGCCCTTTTGTCGGGGTTGATCCTGGGGGAAAAACCTTCGGCTTTCCCGGATATGGACCGGGATTTCCGCCGCAGCGGCACTTATCATTTGCTGGTGGCGTCGGGTTCCAACGTCGGCTTCGTGGCGGCCCTGTGGTTCCTGGCCGCCCGCTGGATTTTTTTTCTGCCGCGCCGGGCCGTCTGGCTGGGAGCCATCCCGTGCGCTTTCCTTTACGCCGGCTTGGCGGGGGCGGACCCGCCGGTGGTGCGGGCGGCCGTCATGATATCCCTCGGCATCGCCGCCTACCTTCTGGCGCGGGAGGACAGGCTGGAATACGCCGTGCTCCTTTCCGCCGGGCTCCTCCTCTTGGCGCGGCCCCAGGCGCTGTTCGAGGCGGGCTTTCAAATGTCCTACGCGGCCACCCTGGGCATCGCCGCCGGGGCGCCGGCCTTGGCCTTTCTCGCCCGCCGGGGAGGCGCCCCGGGGCGCTGGCTTCTCAACCTGGCCCTCGTGAGCCTCTGCGCCCAAGCCGCCCTCGCGCCCGTGTTGCTCCATTACTTCCATCGGTTTTCTTGGATCGGCGTCGCCGCCAACCTGGTGTGCGTTCCTTGGGCCGCTCTTTGCCTGGCGCTGGGCGCGGCGCTTTTTCTGGGAGGCCTGGCTTTTCCCGGCGCCGACGGCCTTCTCAACGCCCTCGCCTATTTGCCGGAAAAAGCCGCGCTGGGGCTCTGGGCCGCGGTGGCAGCCTTCGCTCGGGTGCCCGGCGCCGAGTGGACGCCCGCTTGGAACGGCCGGCAGACGGTCTTGCTGTCGGCGCTGGTCGCCGCGTCTTTCCTGGCGCTGGCCGGACGGCGGCCGTCGCGGCTTCAAGAGGCCGAAGGAAAAGTGCCGAACTTCCGCCGCGGCTGGCTCTTTTTGGCCGCCCTGTGGACGGCGGGCATCCCTCTTCTCCTGGCCGCCGGCGGCCCGCCGCCGGGGAGGGGGGACCTGTCGGCCGTTTGGACCGACGCCGGGCAAGGCGACGCCATCGTCGTGACCGGCCCCGGCGGACGCATCACCCTCGTGGACGCGGGAGGAGCGGCCTCCGCCCGCCGGAACCTCGTTTCCTATTTAAGGTCCCGCGCGGCGGCCCGGGTGGACCGCGTCCTGCTCACCCACGGCGATCCGCCTCATGCCGGCGGCTTGTCCGTCCTGGCGCAGGAGTTTCCTCCCGTGGAATTCCTTTGCTCCCGCGAAACCTGGGCCGACCCGGCCTGGGAGGACGAGCGCGCGGACCTTCTGGCCGCCGGCGTTTCCCCGCGTTTCCTTTCGCCCGGCGATTCCTGGGTGGAGGACGGGGCCTCGTGGCGGGTTTACGACGCGGGAGGCGAGGCCGGGCGCAGAGCCTTGGCTTTCTCCGTATCGCTGAACGGCAGCGCCGCCCTCTTCACCGCCGACATGGCGTCGGAAGCGCAAGCCGCCCTCGCCCGCCGATTGACCGGTCCCGTGTCGGTCCTGCATTGGCCGCGGCATGGCCGGGCGTCCCTGGAACCGGCTCTCATGGTTCGCGCCCGACCGCAATGGGTGGTCGTCTCCGGCGGCCCCTCCGCCCGCGCGGCGCCCTCCACCCTTCGCGACGGCCCCTTTGAATGGCGCACGGACGGGACCGCGCCGCGCCTCCGGTTCTTATCCGAAGCGCCGCCGGACGTTTTCCGCCTCTTTCCCGCCGGAACCGCCGCCCCGCAGGACGGGCCCCCCCGCAGACTTTAGGGGCCGTTTCGAGGTATAATAGGCCCACCGATGGACGCCCGCAAATCAGTCGTGGTCTTTCACAACAGGGAAAAAGCGGCGGCGCGCCGCGAGGCCCCCCGCCTGGGCGCCTGGCTGCGGCGCAAAGGGCTCCGCGTGCTCGCCCCGGACCGCGCCCGGGGAGCAGACTGGGCCGTGGCCCTGGGCGGAGACGGCACTCTTTTGGCCGCCGGCCGCCGGCTGGCCCCGCTTGGGATCCCCGTCCTGGGCGTCAACCTGGGCCGCCTCGGTTTTCTGGCCGGCACGGACCTCAAGCGCTTGCACGGAACTTTGGACGCCCTCCTGAAGGGCCGCCTGCCCGTCTCCGAGCGCATGGCGCTGGCGGTGGAAGCGCCCCGCGTCAAAGGCCGCCGCCTGGCCCTCAACGATTGCGTCATCCGCGCGGCCGCCGCGGCCCGCGTCAACCATTTGTCGGCCTGGGTGGACGGCCGTTACCTCGCCACGTTCGTGGGCGACGGGGTCATCCTCTCCACGCCCACGGGCTCCACGGCCTATTCCCTGGCCGCCTCGGGCCCCATCGTCCAGCCGGAACTGGACGTCATCCTGCTCACGCCCATTTGCTCCCACAGCCTGACCCAGCGCCCCATCATCCTTTCGCCCGACAGCGCGCTGGAGATCCGCGTGGAGGAGCACGGCCGCCGGGACCCCATCATCCTTTCCCTGGACGGCCAGGAAAATTTCGCCCTGAAGGCGGGGGACAAAGTCGCCATCCGCCGCGCCGCCGAGCGCTTCCGCGTCTACGAGGATCCGCGCCGGCCCTATTTTTCTCTCCTCAGGCAAAAACTGCGCTGGGGAGAACGTTGAAGAAAGGCGTGAACAGTGACAGGGGGAAGATGCTCCCGTCCGGAGCTTTTTTCCCTTCGCTCTTCACGGTTCGCCACACATGCTGAATTTCCTTTCCATAAAGAACTTTGCGCTCCTGGAGGACGTCCTGCTGGAGTTCAACGGCGGCCTGACCGCTCTGACCGGCGAGACCGGGGCGGGGAAAACCATCATCGTCGAGGCCCTGGGGCTGGCCTTGGGCGACAAGGCCTCGGGCCATCAGGTGCGCCAGGGAACCCAGCGCTCCAGCGTCACCGCCGGCTTTCAGGATCTGGCGCCCCGGGTCCAGCGGCTTCTGAAGGAGCTGGACCTGCCCGCCGGCGAGGAACTGCACCTGCGCCGCGACGTGGACGCCGGCGGCCGCTCCCGCGGTTTCATCAACGACCATCCCGTCAGCCTTTCCACCCTGGCCCGGGTGGGCGAGCTTCTGGCCGACATGCACGGCCAGCACGAGCACCAGCTCCTTTTGCGCGCCGCCGAACAGCGCGACCTCCTGGACGATTTCGGCCGCCATCAAAACGAGCGCCAAGCCGTGCAGGACGCCTACGGGCTCTGGCGCGACTTGAAATCCCAGCAGGAGGCCGCCTCCCTCTCCGAGCAGGAACGCGCCCGCCGGCTGGACCTATACCGCTACCAGCTGGAGGAGCTGAAAGCCGCCGCCCTGAAACCCGGAGAGGACGAGGAATGCGAGAGGCTCCTGCCCCAGCTTAAGAACGCGGAGAAGCTCAAGGCTCTGGCCGCGGAAGCCTACGGGAACCTTTACGGTCAGGACGCCTCCGCCGTGGACGGCGTCCGCCGGGCCGCCCGCGCCCTCGACGGCCTGTCCGCCCTCGGCATGGACCTGGGCGATGCGCCCGCCCTTTTATCGGAATCTCTGGCGGGGCTGGAAGAAGCGGCCCGGCGCCTGGACGCTTTGCAGGAACGCGTGGAGCTGGACCCCGCCAAGCTGGACGATTTGATTTCCCGCATGGACCTCATGGCCCGTCTCAAAAAAAAATACGGGCCGGCGCTGGAGGACGTGCTGGCTTACCAGGGCAAGATCGCCGAGGAGTTCGACCGCCTGGAGAATTCCGAAGAACGCAATCGCGATCTGGCCGGAAAACTGGCGGCCGCCGAAAAAAACCTGGAAGGCCGGTCGAAAGAGCTTTCCAAGGCCCGCGCGGCCGCCACCAAGAAGCTGGCGGAGGCCGTCGGCAAGGAACTGGGCGAGCTGGGCCTGGGCCGCGCCGAGTTTTCCATCGCCGTGGAAAGAAGCCCCGACGGCGCCTACTCGGCCGCCGGGTTTGATACAATCGAGTTTCTGTTCGCGCCCAACCCCGGCGAAGGCCGCAAGTCCCTGGCGGCCGTGGCTTCCGGCGGAGAGCTGTCCCGGGTCATGCTGGCCCTGAAAACCGTCTCGGCCAAGACCGACCCCGTGGGCACCCTGGTCTTCGACGAAATAGACGCCGGCGTAGGCGGAGACCTGGGCGGGGCCATCGGCCGCAAGCTGGCGCGGCTGGGCAGGAGCCGCCAGGTGCTCTGCATCACGCACCTGGCCTCCATCGCCGCCTGCGCGGCGACGCAGTTCTTCGTGGAAAAGGAAGTGAAGGGCGACCGCACGCGCACCGCCGTCCGCCGGCTGTCGGACGACGAGCGGGTGGCCGAAATCGCCCGCATGCTGGGCGGCGCCGCCCGCGACGCCAAGAACGCGGTGAGCCTCCAGCACGCGCGCACACTGTTGGCCGAAGCAAAGGCATAAAAGAGAAAATGGACATATCTTGGCTTATAATAGAGCCGAAAAAGTAAGAAAGCTCTTTGACGTTTTTGGGGCCCCCTGAAGCAAGAGAAAGGGAACCCGGGTCCGGGCCGGGAAGGCCCGGGACTTTGACGTAACGCCCAAATCGGGCCACTACATTAATAAGGAATTTATGGATAAACGTTTCCTCAAAGAATCCGGCCTCGAGGCATTCACCGGCAACGAGCTCCTTCTGAAAGGCGGCCTGGAGGCCGGCATGGCCCTCATGACGGGCTATCCCGGCTCGCCCGTCTCCGAAGTGTTCGACGCGGTGCAAACCGTATCGGAGCTTCTGGACGAGGAAGGCATCGTGGCCCAGATGGCCAACAACGAGGCTTTGGCCGCGGCGCGCCTCAACGGCGCGCGCATGGCCGAGCTCCGGGCCCTGGCCATCATGAAATCCGTGGGCCTGCACGTGGCGGCCGACGGCCTGGCCATCGGCAACCTGTCGGAGCCGCGCAAGCCTGCGGGCGGCGCCCTGGTGGTGGTGGGCGACGATCCCTGGAACGAAACCACGCAAATCAACTCCGACTCCCGCTTTCTGTCCCAGCACATGAACATGCCCGTGCTGGAGCCTTCCACGTTCCAGGAGCTCAAGGACTGGATCAAGGAAGGCTTCGAGCTTTCGGGGCTCGCGGACCTCTACCTGACTTACATCATCACCACCAACCAAGCCGACGGCGGCGGCATCGTGCGCTGCCGCCCCAACATGTATCCGGCCGTCAACAAGCTTCAGCGCGCCGTTTTGGCCAGCGCCAACATGCCCGTGGAGAACATGGTCATGATCCCGCCCCACACGTCCATGCGGGAGGCCACCTTGGGCGCGCGTTTCCAGCGCCTGCTGGCGTCCGCGCGGACGCGGAGCTTGAACAAAATCCACGGCCCCTGGTCGGCGGAAAAATACGACCTGGGGTTCGTCTCCTCAGGATTGCCCTTTTGCTACCTGAGCCAGGCTCTTTCCGAAATGGGCCTGGACGGCGTCCATCCCATTCTGAAGTGGGGGCTGACCTACCCCCTGGACGGCGATCTGCTCGTGGAATTCGCGCGCCGCACGGACCGCATCGTGGTGGTGGAGGAAAAGCGCGATTTTCTGGAGACGCAGGTCGTCCGGCACCTGCAGCAGGCTTTCCAGGAAGGCCACCTTTCCCGCATGCCGGCGGTGTGGGGAAAAAGCTTCCCCGACGGCCGGGAAGGGATTCCCTCGGTCCGCGGCCTCAACGCCTCCATCCTGGTGGAGAGGCTCGCCCCTCTGTTCAACGGCCGCAACGAGCTCCCCAAGTCCGTGGCGCAGGCGGTCAAGGCCGTGCGCGACACGGCCTCCTTCGAGGTTATGATTCCCGCCCGCACGCCCACCTTCTGCCCGGGCTGCCCGCATCGCGATTCCGCCGCCGTCACCAAGGCGATCAAGAGTGATTTAAACAATCCCATCTACATGCGGGAAATCCACAAGGCGGAGCCGGTGGACGTCATATTCCACGGGGAATCCGGCTGCCATTCCATGCTCCAGTTCGCGCCCTACGTCGGCCTCATGCAAAATTATTCCGGCATGGGCCTGGGCGGCGGCACCGGCGCCGGGATCGATCCCTTCATCAAGAACAAACAAGTCGTCTTCCTGGGAGACTCCACGTTCTTCCACTCCGGCATGCTGGCCGTGTCCGACTCCATTAAGAACAACCAGGACATCACCTACATCATCCTCGAGAACAAGACCACGGCCATGACCGGCCACCAGCCCACGCCCGGGTCCGAAAAGGACATCCTTCACCACAAAACTTTCGCCCAAGACATCGAGCACGTGGTCCGCGGCATGGCCCGCGACGCGGTGCCGCTGTACCGCGTGAACCCCGGCTACCGCGACTCCTACCGCGCGCTGGTGGAAAAGGTGGTCCTCCAGCCCGGCGTGAAAGTCATCATCGCCGACAAGGAATGCGCCATCACCTACCAGCGTCGGGTGCGCCGCGAGAAGAAACGCGTGGTGAAGGAGCAGGGCTACCTCCCCGAGGAGAAGGTGGTGAACATCACGCCCGAGGTCTGCGAGTTCTGCCTGGAATGCACCAACGCCACGGGCTGCCCCGGCCTGGCCATGGAGGAAACCCTGCACGGGCCGAAAGTCGTCACCGACAAGTCGCTCTGCGTGGCCGACGGCGCCTGCGCCAAGGGCAAGGTCTGCCCCTCTTTCGAGGAAATCGTGATCCGGAGGCGCCAGCCGCCCGCGCCCCTGCCCGAGCACGAGGTGTCCTCCCTGCCCGCGCCCGCCAAGCTCGCTTTCGATGAAGACTGGTTCTGCTACACGGCGGGCGTCGGCGGAATGGGCGCCGGAGTGGTCACCGCCATCCTGGTGCGGGCCGGCATGCTGGAAGGCCACCACGTCCTGTTTTCCGACAAGAAAGGCCTGGCCATCCGCAACGGCGGCGTCTACGGCCACGTGGTTTTTTCCAAAAGCGACAAGCCCCGGGCGCCCCTGGTGCCTTACGGCAAGGCCGACCTCCTGCTGGGCATCGACATCCTGGAATCGGTCCGCGGCTTGGACCCGCGCATGAACCTGCGGGTGGGCCATCCCGCCCGCACCGCCGCGGTGGTGAACACCCACAAGATGCCCACCGTCCTCACCCTGATGGGCCGGGACGATTTCGCCCCGCGCACCTTGGAGGACATCCTTAAGAAATACACCAAGCCCGGCCGCGCCCTGGCGGCAAATTTCTCATTGATCTCCGAGGAGTATTTCGGCAGCAAGCTTTATTGCAACGTGCTCCTCCTGGGCGCCGCCCTTCAGATGGGCCTCCTGCCCGTCTCGGAGGACAGCCTTCGGCGCGCCGTGAAATCCACCGTGCCGCCCCAGGAGTTGGAGGAGAACATGCGCGCCCTGGCCCTGGGCCGGCAGGTGGCCGCCAAGCCCAGCCTCTTCGCCCATCTCGCGCCCCACCTGGAAAGTTATTGGGACGTCCTCAACGACCGCGCTGAGCTTTTGTCGCGCAGCCGCTTCCCCGGCAAACGGCTGGCCGCCCAATACAAAAAAATGGTCGAAGAGGCCGTGCGCTGGATGGCCCTGGACGACGCCGCCAACGCGCGCCTCGCGCAGTTCGTCTACGACCTGTTCCAGTTCGAAGGCCCCGCCTACGCCCGGCGCTACGTGTCCCGCCTTTGGGCCGTCTATCAAAAAGACGCCAACGACCCGCGCAAGCGCGCCACCCGCGCCGTGCTGGAGAACCTCCACAAGGTCATGGTCATCAAGGACGAGGTCTACGTCGCGCACCTGCTGACGTCGGAAGAGAAGTTCCGGCGCGACCGCCGCCGCTACCGGATCGACGAATCGCGAGGCGACACGGCCGAGTACGTCCACCTCAACCGTCCGCGCTTCACCATCCTCGGCCGCGACATCGAGTTCGACATGAAGGGCCGCAACTGGCAGCTCCGCATCATGAAGAAGCTGCGCTTCCTGCGGCGGCTCCTGCCCGAGTGGCACGCGCGGGAAAAGGCTTTCCGGTCCTGGTACGAAGGTTTGGTGGACGGGTTCAACATATTTTCGGACCCGGAGATCCACGATCAATACGTGGAGCTCCTGCGCCTGCCCGAAAGCGTGAACGGCTACCGCCAGATCCGCTATCCGAAAATGGAGGCCGCCCAGAAGCGCGCGGCCGAGATCCTGGAGCAAATCCGATCCCGACGGCCCTCCAACCCCCTGCGGGCCGCCCCGGCTTCCCAGGACCGCGCCAACCCGCCGAAGCCCTGACCGCCGCCCGCAAGGAGCCGTGAACTTCCTTCGCAAATACACCCGCTGGCTGCACACCCAATGGCCGGCGGGCGACGTGGAAAAGCTCCCCGTGGTCAACGACGACGGATCCACGGCCGTGCCGGGCCTCTACGTGGCCGGGGACCTGCGCGGCGTTCCCCTGCTGAAATTTTCCGCCGACACCGGCGCCCGCGTTGTCCGGACCATCCTGGCCGACGCGGCCTTCCAAGCCGAGCGCGCGTCTCCGGAGCCCGGCGTTTTCGACCTGGTCATCATCGGCGGCGGCGTGGCGGGCATGTCCGCGGCCCTGGAAGCGCGCAAGGCCGGCCTTCGCTTCAAAGTGCTGGAAGCGGGCGAGCCGTTTTCCACCATCGTCAATTTTCCCAAGGGCAAGCCGATCTACACGTATCCCAAGGGAATGAAGCACGCCGGCGACCTGCGCCTCTCGGCCCAAGTCAAAGAGGACCTGGTGGAGGAGCTCATGGCCCAGACGGTGAAGGCCGGCATCGCGACGGAACCGGCCCGGGCCGAACGGGTGGTCCGGCGCGGCAAGGTTTTGGCCGTGGCCGTGGCCGGCGCGGAGGACGTCCGCGCGCGCCGCGTCCTGGCGGCGCTGGGCCGCAGCGGCAACTTCCGCAAGCTCGGCGTGCCGGGGGAAAACCTCGACAAGGTCTACAACCGCCTGCACGACCCCAAAGAGTTCGCCGGCCAGCGGGCGCTGGTGGTGGGCGGGGGAGACAGCGCGCTGGAAACGGCCGTCGCGCTGGCGCAATGCGGCGCCGACGTCGCCCTGAGCTATCGCAAGCCCGAGTTCGCCCGGCCCAAGCCCGAGAACGTGGAGAAAGTCCGCGCCCTGGCGGCCGATCCCTCGGCCGACGTTTCCGTGGAGAAGCCCGTCAGCGAGCGCGTGACCACCGCGGCCGGACCCTTCCTGGAGGGCCATCGCAAGCCCGGCCGCCTGCGCATCCTTCTCGGGTCCCAGGTGCTGGAGATCAAGCCCGGCGCGGCCCTCCTGCGGACGGCGGAGGGGAAAAACGAGGACATCCCCAACGACGTGGTGTTCTCCATGATCGGGCGCGAGGCCCCTCTGGAATTCTTCCGCCGCTCCGGCGTTCCCATCGCCGGGGAATGGAGCCCCCGCCGCGCGGCGGGCTTCGCGGCGTTCCTTCTGTTCTGCATCGCCCTTTACGACTGGAAGTCGGGGGGCTTCCTTCACGGCCTCTTTTACGGCCGGGGCTGGTTCCCCACGAACTTGACGAAAATCTACGCCGCCGCCGGCGCCGGCGACCCCGGCTCCCTGGTCGCCACCATCGCCGTGTCCGCCTCCTCGCCGTCCTTCTGGTACACCCTGGCCTACAGCTCCATCGTCACGGTCTTCGGCATACGGCGCATCCACCGCCGCCGGACGCCGTACATCACCCGGCAAACCGTCACGCTCATGGCCGTCCAAGTGGTTCCCTTGTTCTTCTTGCCGGAAATCATCCTCCCCTGGCTGGGCAACAACGATCTTCTGCCCGTCCGCCTCGCCGACGCGCTTTTCCCGCAGGTCACGTACGGCCACGGGCGGGAATACTGGCGGGCCTACGGCTTCATCCTCGCCTGGCCCCTCATGATCTACAACGTCTTCACGGACCAGCCCCTTTGGGCCTGGCTCGGCATTTCGGTGGCGCAAACATTCGTGGCCATTCCGGCCATCATTTATTTCTGGGGGAAAGGCGCCTATTGCGGCTGGATCTGTTCCTGCGGCGCGCTGGCCGAAACCCTGGGCGACGCGCATCGCCAGAAAATGCCCCACGGCCCGGCCTGGAACCGTCTGAATATGGCCGGTCAAGCCATCCTGGCCCTCTGTTTCCTCCTCTTGGGCGTCCGCATTTTCGGCTGGCTGGTTCCAGGCAGCGCGGTGAACCAATATTTCCGGCTGGCGGAGCATTCCTATAAGTGGGCCGTGGACGTGACTTTGGCCGGCGTGGTGGGCGTCGGGTTTTATTTTTGGTTCAGCGGTCGCGTCTGGTGCCGGTTCTTCTGCCCCCTGGCCGCCCTCATGCACGTCTACACCCGCTTCAGCCGCTTCCGCATATTCGCCGATAAGAAAAAGTGCATCTCCTGCAACGTCTGCACCTCCGTCTGCCACCAGGGCATCGACGTCATGAACTTCGCCAACAAGGGCCTGCCGATGGCCGATCCCGAATGCGTGCGCTGCTCCGCCTGCGTGCAGAGCTGCCCCACCGGCGTGCTGAGCTTCGGCCAGGCAAACCGCGCCGGCCGCGTCATCAAGCTCGACCTGGTCCCCGCCAGCCCCGTGCAGATGGCCAACGGCGAGACGGCCGGGGAACGCCGTCGCAAGCTCGACGAAATGCTAAAATAGGCCCATGAAAGTCCTGCTCGCCAATCCCAGAGGGTTCTGCGCCGGCGTCGTGCGCGCCGTGGACATCGTCAACATCGCGCTGGAAAAGTTTCCGGCGCCGGTCTACGTGCGCAAAGAGATCGTCCACAACCGCTCGGTGGTGGAGGACTTCAAATCCCGCGGCGTCATATTCGTGGATTCTTTGGACGAGGTTCCGGAAGGCCGCGTGGCCGTCTTCAGCGCCCACGGCGTGTCGCCGGAGGTGCGGCGGAAAGCCAAGGCCCGCCGCCTGAAAGTGATAGACGCCACCTGCCCCTTGGTCACCAAAGTGCACCTGGAAGTTCACCGCTTTCTCAGGGAAGGCTATTCCCTTTTGCTCATCGGCCACGAGGAGCACGACGAGGTGGTGGGCACCATGGGCGAGGCGCCGGGCAAGATGCGGCTGGTGGAGACCGTGGCGGACGTGGAGTCCATCCAGGTGCCCGATCCCAATCGGGTGATGATCCTCACGCAAACCACCCTCAGCCTGGACGAAACGCGGGAAATCATGGCCGCCATCCGCCGGAAATTTCCCGAAGCCAAGACCCCGCCCAAAGACGACATCTGCTACGCCACCCAGAACCGCCAGGACGCCGTCAAGGACCTGGTGGGCCGCGGCGTGCAGGTCCTGTTGGTGGTGGGCTCCAAGAACAGCTCCAATTCCCAGAGGCTGGTGGACGTGGCATCCGAGCGCGGCGCGCGGGCCTACCTCTTCGACAAAGCGTCGGAGATCCAGCCCGAATGGCTGGCCGGCGCCCAGAGCGTGGGCGTCACCGCCGGCGCGTCGGCGCCCGAGCATCTCGTTGAAGACGTCCTTTCTCTCCTCAAGAGCCGTTATCAAGGCGAGGTGGAAGAGGTGGTGGTCCACCGGGAAGACGTGCATTTTTCCCTGCCCAAAGAATTGACCGCCGCGAAAGCATAAAAGGAAAGTTCAAAATCCAAAGCTCAAAGTTCAAATCAATGGTCAAGTTCAAAGCTCAAACTTTGGAGTTTGGTTCTTGGGGTTTGATTTGAACTTTGGATTTTGAGCTTTGAACCCAAGAACTAAATACACCGCCGTGCTTCGCCACGCGCCCCACGAAGGCACGGGAACGCTGGGCGCCGTTCTCCGCCGCGCGGGCCCCGTGCGGGAGTTCGAAGTCTGGCGGCCGGGCGCCGCCTTTCCGGAGATCCGCGACATTCGCGGTCTCGTGGTCATGGGAGGGCCCATGGGCGCCTACGAGCAGGAACGCCATCCTTTCTTAAAAAACGAAATCCGTCTCATGGCCGAAGCGCTGGACCGCGATCTTCCCGTTTTGGGAATCTGCCTGGGCGCCCAGCTCATGGCGGCGGCCTTGGGCGCCCGCGTTTATCCCAACCGCTTTCGAGAGATCGGCTGGCATCCCGCCGAGCTGACCTCCGCCGGCCGGCGCGACCCACTCCTGGCCGCCTTTCCGCCGCGCCCCCGCGTTTTCCAGTGGCACGGAGACACCTTCGACCTACCCCGGGGCGCCGAGTGGCTGGCCGCCTCCCCGCGCTGCCGGCACCAAGCTTTCCGCCGGGGGAACGCGGCCTACGGCTTGCAGTTTCATCCCGAAATCGATGGGGCCATGATCCGCGATTGGCTGCGCCAGCCGGGTTCCCGGGAGGAAATCGCCCGGGCCGGCGCGGGCCGCCCGCGAGACATTCAGGCCAAGAGCCGGCGTTTGCTTCCCGCGTACGAACGAGCGGCGGGCGGTTTCTTCGCGGCGTTTTCCCGGCTGCTGAAGTAAAGTCCCCGCCCCCGCCAGCTTGCGCCCGCGAAGGGGAAAACGGCCTTCCCTTGCCGTCCAGCAACGCTTTTTGATACGCTAAGCCCGCGTGACTCCTCCTCCTGACATGGACGTTTTCTCTCCGCCGAAGGCCGGGCCTCCTCCCTCCAAGTGGCGATATCAGGCGAGCCAGGGCCTCATGGTCCTGGGCCTCGCGGTTTTCGGCATGGCCGTCCTGGGCGCCGTCCGCGGGCAGGAACCTTTCGCCACCTGGTTTTTCGCCTTCGCCTGGTGGAGCTACATCCTCTTCGTGGACGGGTGGGTGTACCGCCACCGCAAAGAATCTCTCCTCCTCTCTTACCCCGCCCGCTTCGCGTTTCTGGCCGGATGGTCCGTGGTGTTCTGGCTTTTCTTCGAGGCCCTCAACCTCCGTTTGGGCAATTGGTCCTATTGGGACCTGCCCGCCGACCGCGCCGTCCGTTGGGCGGGCTACGCCCTGGCTTTTTCCACCGTGATCCCGGGCCTCCTGGAAACCGCCGATCTGGTGGACAGCGCCGGCGTCATCGGCGAAGGCAAGGTCAAGCCCCTCGGCTGGAAGAAGCGCATGGAGGGATCCTTCATCGCCGCCGGACTGGCCATGCTGATCCTTCCCATGCTGTGGCCGCAATATTTTTTCCCGCTGGTGTGGGGAAGCTTGATCTTTCTCCTGGAGCCTTTGAACGAGCGGATGGGGGCCTCTTCACTCCTGGCGGACTGGCGCATGGGCCGGATGAAGCGGCTGTTCACGCTTTTGGCGGCCGGCCTGCTGTGCGGCGGGCTTTGGGAATGGTGGAACTCGTTGGCCCGGGCCCGCTGGTCCTATTCCATTCCCGGCATGGAAACGAAAATTTTTGAGATGCCGATTTTGGGCTACCTGGGCTTCGCTCCCTTCGCCGTCGAGGCCTTCGCCGCCGCGTCCTGGGCCTCCGCCCTCTGGGAGCGGACCTCCACGCCCGTGAAATCGGTTTTGGCCGCGGCCGCGGCGGCCTTCGCGCTGGCCATGTTCGCGGCCATCGACGCCTCCACCGTCAAATCCTTCCATGGCTAGAAGTCATCCGGAAGCCTCACTCGGAATTGCAGCCCGAAAGGAAATTTTCGGATGACTTCTAAGCTTTACAGCGCGCCCAAGAACGGCCGCGTGCTCATCACCGGCGGCGCCGGGTTTCTGGGGTCGCACCTGTGCGACCTGCTCATCTGGAAAGGCTTCCACGTGGTCTGCGTGGACAACTTCCTCACCGGCTCGCCCGACAACATCGCCCACCTTTCCGGGCATCCGCGCTTCCAGTTCATCAAGCACGACGTGACCTACGATCTTTACCTGCACGGCCCCCTGGACGCCGTCCTCCACTTCGCCAGCCCCGCCTCGCCCCGGGATTATCTGGAGCATCCCATCAAGACGCTGAAAGTCGGCGCTCTCGGCACGCACAAGATGCTGGGCTTGGCCAAAGCCAAGAAAGCGCGGTTCCTGCTGGCGTCCACGTCCGAGGTCTACGGCGACCCTCAGGTCCATCCCCAAAAGGAGGACTACTGGGGCCACGTGAACCCCGTGGGGCCGCGCGGCGTTTACGACGAGGCCAAGCGCTACGCCGAGGCCCTCTGCATGGCCTACCATCGCAGCCACGGCGTGGCGGTGCGCATCGTCCGCATCTTCAACACCTACGGGCCCCGCATGCAAAGGAACGACGGCCGGGCCGTGCCCGAGTTCATCGCCGCCGCTCTCACCGGCAAGCCCATCCCCGTCTTCGGCGACGGGAGGCAGACCCGCTCCCTTTGCTATGTTTCCGACGAGGTCGAAGGCCTTTTCCGCCTCCTCTGGTGCAAGCACGCCAGTCCCGTCAACATCGGGAACCCGCGCGAGATCACCGTCCTCCAGATCGCCCAAATGATCAAAAAGCTGACCAACAGCCGCAGCCGCATCGTCCACAAACCCCTGCCCGTGGACGACCCCAAGATCCGCCAGCCCGACATCGCTTTGGCCCGCCGCCTCCTGGGCTGGGAGCCGAAAGTCTCCCTGGAGCAGGGCCTGAAAAAAACCATCCAATACTTCAAGGACGATTTAAAAAAAACCCGCCGGGGCGGATCGTGACGCCGCGCCGCTCCCTGCTCCGTCTTCCGCCCGCATGAAGAAGAGGTTCGCCAATTTTCTTTTGGCCGCCGCCGTCGCCGTCGGCATTTTGGGGTTCCATCATTTCATCGGCCTGGACGGTCTCGAACTGCGCAGCGTGGACTTCCGCTTCCACCTGCGCGGGGACCGCGCGCCGCACCCCGACGTTGTGGTTGTGGCGGCGGACGAAAAATCCATCGCCGAAATGGGCCGCTGGCCCTGGCGCCGGGACGTCCACGGAGTCCTCATTGATTTTCTTTCCAAGGCCGGCGCCAAGGTGGTGGCCTTCGACGTCCTTTTCACGGAACCCGATCGCGACCGCCCCCAGAGCGACGCGCGCCTCGGCGACCGGGCCGAAAAGAGCGGGCGGGCCGTTTTCGGCATGCTGTTCCAGCGGGAGCAGGACGGCCGGCCCGCCAAACCTCTCCTTCCGCTTCCCGCCCTGCGCACGTCGCCGGCCGGCTTCGTCAACATTTTCGCCGAAATCGACGGCGTCAGCCGCCGCCTTCCCGTCTGGGTGGAATACGAAGGGCGCCCCTATTACGGGTTGGCCTTCGCGGCCTACGCGGCGGCGTTGGGGCGCTCTCCGGAGGACGTGTTGCGCTCGGCCTCGGTCCCTACGGAGGAAGGCCCCTGGAACGAAATCAATTTAAATTTCGTGGGGGGATACGAGACCTTCCCCTACCATTCTTATGTCGACGTCTACAAGGGCCGCGCGGACCCCGCGGATTTTAAGGACAAAATCGTCCTGGTGGGCGGTACGGCCATAGCCCTTTTCGACACTCAATCGGTCCCCAACGTCGCCAATTTCCCCGGGCTGGAAATCCACGCCAACGCTCTCGACAACTATCTGAACGGCAACTACCTGCGGCGAGCCGGCCGCGGGTGGACGGTTTTCTTCGTCCTGCTTTTCACGCTGGCGGGAGCCCTCTTTCTGCCCCGCGTGGCCGTCTGGAAGGGCGCGGTCATTTTCGCGGCCCTGGCCGCCGGTTATTTTCTCCTCACTTATTGGCTGTTCGCACAGAAAAACGTCCTGCTGGAATTCGTCATTCCCGCGACGGCCATCGTGGCCACCTACTTGGTTATTTTTTCCTATCGTCTTCTCACGGAAGAAAAGGAGAAGCGCTGGATCAAGGGGACCTTCTCCCAGTACATGTCCAAAAAGCTGGTGGACATCCTGGCCTCGGACCCGGACCGCATGAAGCTGGGCGGGGAAGAAAAGGAAATGACGGTCTTTTTTTCCGATCTGGCGGGCTTCACGACGCTCTCCGAATCCATGCGGGCCCCGGACTTGGTTCATTTGCTCAACGAGTACCTGACGGAGATGAGCGACATCATTTTGGTGAAGTACGACGGGTTCGTGGACAAGTACATCGGCGACGCCATCATGGCCTTTTGGAACGCTCCCTTGGACCAGCCGGACCACGCCAAACTCGCCTGCTTCGCCGCCCTGGACCAAATGGAAAAGCTGAAGGAATTGCAGCGCCGCTTCGCCGAGCGCAAGCTCCCGGCCATCGACTGCCGCATGGGCATCAACACGGGCCTCATGGTGGTGGGGAACATGGGCTCCAACAACAAATTCAATTACACCGTCATCGGCGACCCGGTGAACCAGGCTTCCCGGTTCGAGGGCGCCAACAAGGCCTACCACACTCACATCATGATTTCCGAGACCACCTACGAGAAGGCTAAGAACGACGTGGAGGTCCGCCAACTGGACCTCCTGCGGGTGAAGGGGAAAAACCTTCCCATCCGGGTTTACGAGCTGGCCGCCCGCAAGGATGGCCTGTCCGAGGCCCAGAAAAATGGGTTCGCTCTCTACGGCGAGGGATTGGCGTTCTACCTTGAAAGAAAATTCGAAAAAGCCCTGGACAAGTTTAAAAAAACCCTCGCCCACCTGCCGGACGACGGCCCCTCCCAGGTTTACATCAAGAGGTCCGAAGACTACATCAAAGCGCCGCCGCCCAAGAATTGGGACGGCGTTTTCGTGATGACGACGAAGTAACCGGCCCCGGACGGCGCGCGGCCTCTCTTTCCGCCCGGTTCGCTTCCGGGCGCTTCCCTATGGCCAAGACAGATTGGGATCTTTATCCCGAATTCCGCGAAAGCTTTTCCCTCCTCATGGGAAAAAGCCCGGTCCGCCTATTGACCGCCTGCTCCGGCGGGCCGGACTCCATGGCTCTCTGGGATCTGCTGGAGCGCCTCCGCGCCGATGATCCCGGCGTGAAGCTTTTCATCGGGCACGTGGACCACGGACTGCGCGGGCGGGCGTCCTCCGCGGACGCCGCTTTCGTCCGCCGCGAGGCCCGCCGCCGGGGAACGCCCTGCCTCGCCGCCCGCGCGCCCGTGCGCGCCTGGGCGCGGGAGAAAAAGAAAGGGCTGGAGGAATCAGCCCGCATCCTTCGCTACGAGGCCCTCGCGGCCATGGCCCGGCGCGCCCGCTGTTCCCACGTCGCCACGGCCCACAACTTGAACGACCAGGCCGAAACCCTGATCATGAACATCATCCGAGGCGCGGGTCCGTCGGGCCTCGGGGCCATGGCGCCGTCCTCGCCCTGGCCTCTGGGAACGCCCGGCCCCGTCCTCGTCCGCCCTCTGCTGGGGGTCGGCCGCCGGCGGATCCTGCGTTACCTGCGGAACCGCCGTTTGCCGTTCCGGCGCGACGCCTCCAACGACGATCCCGTCTTTCTGCGCAACAGCGTCCGCCCGATCCTCAACCGATGGGAAAAAGCCCGGCCCGGTTTTTTGGCCCGCGCCGCGCGGCTGGCCGAGATGCAAAGGGACGAGGAGGATTTCTGGCGCATCCGCCTCGGCCGCCGCCCCCTTTTCCGCCGGAACCGCCTTGATTTAAGGGGTTTTATGCGATATCATAAAAGCGAGCAGAGGCGCATTTTGAGGCGTCTGTGCGGGCTGGCCGATTTCGCGGCGTTGGAGCGCGTCAGAGCCCTGGCCGCAGGCGCCGGAAACGGCCGCTTGACCCTGCCCGGCGGCTGGGTTGAAAAAAAGGCGCGAAGCCTGATTTTCCATTCCATCCCAGCGGCGCCCGTCGCTCCCGCGCCCGCCGGCTTCGTTCCCAAGAAGGTCGCCATTCCCGGAAAATTCCGCCTGCCGGCCGGAGCGCGGCTGTGGGAAATGAGGGCGCGTTTCGTTCCGGCGCCGCCCCAAAACTGGAAGCGAAGCGCCAGCGTCTTCGCCGACGCCGACCGGCTGGATCGGTCGTCTTTGCGCTGGCGCACTTGGAAAGCCGGCGACCGGTTCCGTCCCTTGGGCATGTCCGGGAGCAAAAAGTTATCGGATTTCTTCATCGACCTCAAGCTTCCCCGGGAACAGAGGTCCTCCGTTCCCTTGCTGGAAGACCGCGGCGGCATCGTCTGGGTCGTCGGGAAGCGCCTGGCCGACCGCGTCAAGATCACCCCGTCCACGCGGCGGGTCGTCGAATTGTCGGCCCGCCCGGCGGGAACTTTCCGGCGGCGGTCCCGTTACCAATAACGCCCATGGAGAACTCGCTATGAAAGGCAACGGCCGCAACCTTTTCCTCTGGCTCCTGATCCTCGCCGGCATCCTCTTTTTCGTCCAGAGCGCCCGTTCCGTGCGCTCCATGGAAGAGGAAATC
>JBQTIM010000008.1:0-9535 GCA_052388135.1 Elusimicrobiota bacterium | reverse complement strand
AATCCGTGCCGTAGGCGCCGCCCGGGCTGGAGCAGGTTTGCGTTTTGGCCGTCTCCTTGTAGTGATCCAGGTCCACGGCCGGCGGGTCCGGCACCGGGAAGGAATTGTAACTCCACCACTCCACGCCGTCGGTGTTGGGCGCGGTGGGGCTGGTGTCCCGGCTTCCCAGACTGCCGCTGCCGGTGATGGCCCCGCGGGACATCTTCCGCGGCCAGTAAACATTGGCCGAGCCGGCCAAATCGATCGTGGACATGGACATGAGGGGCCCCCAGTGGACTTCCGCCGATCCGCTGATGCCCAAGGTGGGAGCGTACATGGAGGCGACGATGGGGTTTTTATCGTAAATCACTTCGATGGCCCGAAACTCCAGGTTCGTGCGGTCTTTCCCCGTGGCGACGACGGTGATTTGGCCCGTGTCGGGCCCCGACGAAACTTTAACGCGGTAGGAGCCACCGCTCACGTCCGTGTAGACCACGTCGTTGTTGTAGCCGGTGAAGACCGCTCCCGCGGCGGCGCCGTCCCAATAGGTGGCGTGCTCGCCCAGCTTCCAGACGGCCCGGTCCACGCCGGCCTCCGCCAGGGCCAGGGCGGCGTGAGATTTTTTCTGTTTCATGGACCACTTGTTCTCAAGCTGCATCCAGTCCACCAGCATGGGCGTCATGATCATGCCCACCACCAGCAGCAGGACGCCCGTCACCAAAATGAAACCGCCCGATTCCCCCCTCGTTTTCGGCATGCCGCCCCCCTACTCGTTCATGATGCGGACTTTGTCGATGGCCAACTGCAGGGCCTTGGTTCCGCCCTGGTAAGTGGCTTTCTCCATGGTGACCGCGATGGAGATGATGTCGTCGTCCTCCGTGCGGCGGTGCGAGAAGGCCAGGTAGCGCAGGTTGTCGGAGACCGCCCGCGTGGAAACGTCCACCCAATAGGCCTTCCGTCCCCGTTGGAAACAGCGCACGGCGCGCCCGTTGGACTTCGTGAAAGTGATCCGGGAATAGGGCGGCTGGCCGCTTTCCTGGTCGATGACGACGGAGCTCGCTTTCGCCTGCCGCAGGTCCCGGCCGATGAGGCCGAACAGCGTCCGGGCGTCCCGCTGAACCTCCTGCCGGGCCCGGTTCATCTGGAAATAGCGCGTCATGGACACCATGAGCCGCCCGCCCACGGAGGCGACGATGCCGACGATGGCCACGGCCACCATGATCTCGGCCAGGCTGACGCCGCGGGCGGAACGGAGCAGGCGCTTCACCACGTGAGGTCCAGCGTGGCGGCGGCCCCGGCCGTCACGACGGCGCTTCCGGACCGCCGCGATGTGGCCGGCGTCTCGCCGCTCCAGGTGGTGTGCCAGCCGTAGACGTTGTACGTCGCCCCGCCGCGCACGTCCAGCTCGTAGGTCCCGTCCGAGAGGCTGGAGGTGGCGTAATAGAGAGTGCCTCCCGAGCGGAGGGAAGAGTCGTCGGTCGGCGGCTGGCCGGATATGGTGCTGGTGGTCGCCACCACCAGCACGCCCGTGCTGATGGAACTGCCCGCCAGCGTTTTGACGCGGCCGCGGATGGAGCCCATGGCGTTGGTGACGGTGAACGTCGCCACCCAGGTCGTGGCGCCGAGGGACACCGTGGCCGAGGGGGAGACGGGCGACGCCGACTCCCCGGCGTCAAGCTGGAGCTGGACGGTGTAGGTCCCCGTGGAAAGGCTGTCCAGCGTGAACCGTCCGTCGCTGTTGGAGATGGAGCTGCCCTTCTCTATGCCGCCCTGGACGGCCGTCACCGTGATGTCGGGGAGAGGATCCACGCCGTTGGCCGTCACGCTTCCCGTCAAAGCGCCGGCCCGCGACAGCGTGAAGTTCACGCCCGACGTCACCAGGCCGGCGGAAACCGAAACCGGTACCGACGAGGCCGTGATGTAGGTCGGATCGTAGGACGGGCTGTAAGAGGGGTTGGCCTCCACCGTGTGGGTCCCCGACGTCACGGCCAGCAAAAAACGCCCCTGGCTGTTGGTGACGCCGCTGGCGCCGGAGGCGTTGACGGACTTTCCGGAAATTCCCGCGCCGCTCCCGTCCACGATGGCCCCCTGAATGAAGCCCTGCGCCGTGGAGGACGTCAGATAGGCCGAGTGCCAGCCGGACAACGGCCATGTGGGCGTGGTGGCGGCATGCGGCACGAAAACCGTGGCGCCTTGCGTCACTTCCACGCCTTCCACTTGCAGGAACCGGGTTCCGCTGGCGATCATGACGGACCACGTCCCAGTGGCCACGCCGGGCACCGTGAACGAGGCGACGGGAGGCGTGCCAGCCCCCGGCGCGGCGGCCGCCGCCGACAGGCCGTCCGTGATGGAAATATTGGCTCCCAGCGCCGGCGTTCCCGCCACCACCGGCTGCACGGCGGTGGCGCTGTTCCTCGGCATTTCGACCGTCGTCGCGTCCAGCCGCCAATCCACGTCGTTGTTGTTCGAATCGTAGGCTGGGCCCAGGGACGAATTGAAGCCCGCGGTGGTGGAGTAGCGCACGAATTGCTCCGCCCGGTTCAAGCCCTGCGTCTGGCCGTGGTCGTAAGGCACGCTTTCGTACACTTCCTCCGCCGGAGAAAGGCCGGTGCCGCCGCCCTTCCAGCCGAACCTGTCCTGCAGGCCGAACGCCGCGCTCACCAGCCGCAGTCCGCCCAGGCCCTGGCTGCCGCCGTTCTCCCACACGGATATGGCGGTGGGGTTGGAAGGCGAGAAATCGGGCAGTCCGGCGTTGTTGTCGTTCGGGCCTCCCAGAGCCTGTTCCCAGACCGCGTCCGCGGCGATGGATGTCCCGCCCAAAACCAGGGTGGCCGTGTTGGCGAAAAGATAGAAACCGCCCGGCGCCACCGTCGTGGCCACGGGCACGTAACGAATCTCCGCCAGGGGGTCCGTGATCCTGCCTCGGAAATGCAGGGAAACGTCGCCGTTCACGGTCCACGTCCACGTGGTGGGATTAAAAATCTCCACATACTCCTGGTCGAAGCCGCCCGCCGTCATGGAACTGCCCACCATCGCGCTGATGACCAGGTGGTCCTTGATCCAGACGTTCCCCCGCACCGTCCCCGTTCCCATGGCGGTCAAGGAAAAGTTCCGCGTCACCGTATCGCCGGCGGCCACCGGCACGTTGCTGTCGTAGGTGGTGAAATAACCCTGTTTGCTGGCCCGCAGAGTGTAGGTGCCGGCGGAAACGTTGAAGGAATAAACCCCCGCCGAGTTCGTGAGGTCGAACCATGAGGTCTTTTGCAGAGCCTCCACCCGGACGTCGGCCACATTCGACCCGCCCGACGTCACGGTGCCGGTGAACGTTCCGTTGAGCGGCTGCCGGGCCGGATTGGAATACAAACTCACCAAAGACTGCGTGCGCCAGCGTCCGTTGGCCTGCCACAGGAGATGCACCGTCAGGCGCTTGATCCCCGTGTCGGGGCTGCCGTAGGGCAAAGCCACGAAGGAGCCCCCCGAATCCTGAACTTTCTCGACGTAGACCCGGCGCTGGAAGGGGATGCCTCCCACGGAAAAAGACTCGGAAGGATAATAGCCCTGGTCGTATAGGAAGGAGGGAATGTCGGGTTCGGAGGCGAAGGCGGGGTTGGTGGTGACCATCACACGGTAATAGGAGGATTGCTTGAAGCTCTCCATCCTCTCCTGCGCGAGGGTATTGGCCAATGTGACCGTGCGGCCCGCGAACAAACCGCGGGACACGCCTTCGAACGCGGACATGATGCCGAATATGCCGACGGAGATGATTACGGTGAAAATGACCAGTTCGACTAATGTAACACCGGGCGGGAGGGAACGCGAAGGAACAACCGGTTGACGCAGCTCTGACGAAAAGCGCATGGATAGCCTCTTACGAAGCTTATCCCCTGTTCTTGCATCCTTCAATGGCTCATAAGATTTCCATTCCCCTCCTTAAGACCCGCCGTTTAAAAGAGCGCCCGGACCCCGCCCCGGAGCCCTGCCGCAACCAACGCTCGGGAGACGGCTCCGCGCCGGAGCGGGCCTCCTCCTTACGATTCACCGAATATTTCGCGCTCCCCGGTCATCGGCCGACGCGCCTTCCGCGGCGCGGCGGGCGATCCAGCGGGACAGGGCGGCGTGCTCGAGCAGGGGCTCGCCGAACTTAACGTCGAGACCGTCCAGCCTTTGCCGGACGCCGCGCTCGATTCCGCCGGCCGCCACCAGCACGGGCACCACCAAAACATCACCCTCCTCCGGCGAAGCCAGCTCGCGGAAGCGCCGAGCCGCCTCCTCCCGCACGGCCGGCGGCGCGTCGTCCCTCACGGTGACGACCCGCGCCTCCCGGAAACCCAAATCCTCTCGCAGGTCGCGCGCCAGAGTCTCCAGATTCGCCAGCCACAAGGCGTCGTCGTCCTCGCCGTTGGGGCCGTGGGCCGCCAGGATCAAACGCTCCCGGCCGGGCCGCCGGCTCAAGGCTCTTGCGCGGTCCTTCAACACCGCCAGAAGCTCCGGACTGTCGTCCAGGGCCCGCAGCAAGGAGACCCGCAAGCCCGCCGTAGGAACCGGCGGCAAGGGTCCCGAAGGAACCGGCGCGTGATGGCCGTGCCCCCCGTGTCCGCCGTGGGCCGCCATGGCGCGAAGGTCCGCCTCGTCGAACCCGGGTTCCTTGCGCAAGCCCAGCATGTATTGATACTGCCGGTAAACCTCGCTGTGGGAGGAAACCAGGAACGGAATCGCGGCCACTTTTTCCGCCCCCGCCTTTCGGAGGCGCGCCAAAGCCTCGGCCAGGGCGTCGCGCTCTTCGGGCATGGCCGCCATGCCGAAGAAAATCTCCGCCGGACCCTTCAATTTCGCGGCGGCCACGGCCCGCTCCACCGCCGCGTTCCAAGCCGGACTCCCGCCGTGGGCCATCACCAGCACGCCGTACCCGCGCGGCCATTCCGGTTCCGCTTGAGCCTGGGAAGAAAGACACAGGCCCCCGAGAAAAATGCCGATGAAAGAAGCTTCCTTCAGCCGCATACGATCGTGTTCCTTCCATGCCGCATTTTTTTTGCGGGCCGCCGCCGAAAATCCGGCGGCCTTGTCAAAATCAGCGCGGCGACGCTTGTCATTGCCCGCCCGGAGATGTATTCTGAGGATCGTCCGCCCGCCGGGGGAACGCCCGACCGCGCGGCCTCCCGCGCCCGGCGGGCGAAGGCGGATGAATTTCGGCTCCTCCGAGCGTGCCGGAAGGCAAGCGGCTGAAAATTTGTTTTGACTCTATCCAATTTTCATAAAAAAGTCTATTTTTAGCCGACGGGTCCCCGTCTTGGCCGGCGCATTCTTTCACCGGCGAGAGACGCCGGGCGCGAGTCGCGCCGCCGCAAATCCGCGCGCCTAACGAGAGCCCGGAATATTCGGGAGAGGAGGAGATCATGACTCGCCGACGCAACGGACTCCCGCAAACCGCCGGCGGCTTGTTTCTGACGGACGGCGGAATCGAAACCACTTTGATTTTTTTGGAGAAATGGGAGCTGAGGGACTTCGCGGCTTTCGAATTGTTCGCGCGCGAAGGAGGCGAGGCCGCCTTGCGGAAATATTTCTCCACGTACGCGCGACTGGCCGGCCGTTTTCAAGCGGGTTTGATTTTGGAGAGCGCCACCTGGCGCGCAAGTTCGGACTGGGCCGCGCGCCTGGGCTATGACGACGCGGCGCTGGCGGACATCAACCGCCGGTCCATCGCGCTCCTGGAGGAAATTCGGGCCGAAGCGGGCGGAGGACGGGCTCCGCTGGTCATCAGCGGCTGCGCGGGCCCGCGCGGGGACGGCTACAACCCGTCCACAACCATGACGGTTCGGGAAGCGGCGGAATACCACGGCGGCCAGGCGCGAATTTTCGCCGGGACGGCGGCCGACCTCATGACCGGCATTACGATGAATTACGCGGAGGAGGCGGCGGGGGTGGCGCTGGCCGCGCGCGAGGCGGGACTGCCCGCCGTGGTTTCCTTCACCGTCGAGACGGACGGCCGCCTGCCCACCGGCCTGCCTATCCGGCCTACTACATGATCAACTGCGCCCACCCGGCGCATTTCGAGGGCGTTCTGGACCCGGCCGCGGCCTGGACGAAACGGATCCGCGGCGTGCGGGTGAACGCGTCGCCCAAAAGCCACGCCGAGCTGAACGAATCGCCGGACCTCGACACCGGCGACCCGGAAGACCTCGGCCGCCGGTGCGCGGCCCTGAAAAACCGGGCCCCGCGCATGAACGTCTTCGGCGGATGCTGCGGGACGGACGACCGCCACATCGAAAAAATCGCCGTCCACGCCGCGCCCCTCTTTTCGCCGGCGGGCGGCGAAAAGCCGGGCAGGCCCGATCGCTTCCCGCACGAGGAGGATTGATGCGAACATTCTGGCTGGCAGCGGCGCTGTGCTCGGTTCTTTCGAGCGAGCGCGGATGGGCCCAAAAACCGCCGCGCCCGATGGACCTGACGGGAACCTGGGCGTTCACATGGGACGGCGATCCTAAGAACGTCAACGAGGGCGCGCTGGAACAAGGCGCCGGAACCTTCACGGGAGTCTACATCAACGACGCGAAAGACCGATGTCCTCTCGCGGGCCGGCAAACCAGTCCCGGCGCTATCGCCCTGACCATCGTATGCCCCAAATGGGAGATCAGGGCCGAAGGCACGGAGACCGGCGCGGGTTTCATGGCCGGCCGCTACGTCGCCTATGGGACCTCCGAGGGCACCTTCCAGATGCGCAAGCGCTGACGTTCCCGCTTCCGCGCGCGAAACTCGTTTCCCGTCGCCTCCTCGACTCCGGCTTCAAAGCTGATCCGTCGACGGCGGCGCCCGCTTTTGATGTCTGCTCATTAATATCATAGAGTGTAGAGGAAGCGCCTTCAAAACGACGGCCCCCCCCTGTATCCGCGCCGATCTTTGGAGCCGAATTTCCCGGCAGCGCGGCCGACCGCACCCCCGCTCATCGCCGCGCCGCTCGCCGCAAAACGCGGCGGCAGAGGGAGATCCCATGCCTTTCATCGTATCCGCCGACCGCCTGCGCATTCATTTCAATAGATTCCGCGAAAAACTTTGGGTCAAGCCGTTGGCCATCGCCCTTCTGTCGGCCGGGGCGGTCTTCGCCTCGAAGCTGGCCGACGGCACGTCCTTGAGGCTCATCGTGCCCACCATCACCATCGAGTCCGTCGAAACCTTGCTTTCGGTCATGGCCGCCAGCATGCTCGTCATAGCCACGTTCGCGGTGGGGTCGATGGTGGCCGCCTACTCCTCGGCCAGCAACGCCGCCACGCCCCGCTCCTTCACGCTCGTCCTGAGCGACGACGTTTCCCAAAACGCCCTCTCAACGTTCATAGGCGCCTTTATTTTCAGCATCGTCGCTTTGACGGCAGCGAAAAACGATTATTTCGGGCCCGCGGGCCTTTTCTGCCTGTTTGCCCTGACGATTTTCGTTTTTGGATTGGTCACGCTGACCTTCGTCCGCTGGGTGGACCGGATCGCGCGGCTTGGCCGGCTTGGGGAGACCATCGACAAGGTGGAGAAGGCGGCGGACGGCGCCCTCAAGCGGCGACGGGCCGCGCCCACACTTCAGGGCTTGCCCGCCAAGAACCCGAACCCGCCAGGGCAGGACGTCTTCGCCGGCTCCGTGGGTTACGTTCAACACGTCGACGTGGCCATGCTCCAGGACTGGGCCGAAAAAGCCGATGGCCGCGTCGTGGTTATGTCGCTGCCCGGCGCGTTCGCCGCTCCGGGACGGGCCTTGGCCCGCGTCACGGCCGGCCGGCGCGGCGAGGCCCTCAAGGATTGCGAGCAAATCGTCAAAGCCTTCCAGATCGGCGACAGCCGCCTCTTCGACGACGATCCGCGGTTCGGCTTGATCGTCCTGTCCGAAATCGCCGGCCGCGCGCTCTCGCCGGGAGTGAACGACCCGGGCACCGCCATCGACATCGTCGGCACGCTGGTCCGCCTGTTCTCCCGATGGGGGGCTCCGGCCGCCGGCGATCCGTCCCAGGCGACATACGACCGCGTCGAAGTGCCGGAAGTGTCCGTCTCAGACATGTTCGACGACGCGTTCACGGCCATCGCCCGGGACGGGGCGGCCAGCATCGAAGTCGTGCTCAGGCTTCAAAAAGCGCTGCGGTCGCTGGCTTCGCTCGACGGCGACGCGATGCGGGAGGCGGCCGCGCGCCACGGGCGGGCGGCGCGCGCGCGCGCGGAAAAAGCGCTGGACCAGCCGCACGATTTGGCGCTCATGCGAGACGCGGCGAGTTGGGCGACCGCGCCCTAGCCGCGCCGGCCGCATCGCCGCTCCCGCCGCCGACCCGCGTCCCCTTCACTCAACGTTTTCCGACGGCCGCGCGCCGTCAATGTCCCGTTCGTCCTTCCGGTTTCCCGTGGACAAAAGACTTTTCTCCTGAAAGGATGATTGAAAACGGCGTGACGGCCGACGCGAAACGTTGGGGCGAGGCGCCTATCGGTACCTGATGCGGGGATCGGCCCAGGCGTAGGCCAGGTCGGCGAGGAAGTTGCCCAGGAGGGTGAGCAGGGCGGCGATGGTTCCCACGCCCATGACCACGGGATAATCGCGGGCCATGATGGCCTCGTAACCCAGGCGGCCCATGCCCGGGTAGGCGAAAATGGTTTCGAATATGAAGCCGCCGCCGATGAGCTCGGGCAGGGTCAGGCCCAGCAAGGTCACCACGGGGATGAGGGCGTTGCGCAGGGCGTGTTTGTAGACGACGGCCGATTCGGGCAAGCCCTTGGCCCGGGCCGTGCGGATGTAGTCCTGGCGGATCACGTCCAACATTCCGTTGCGCATGTAGCGGGACAGGCCGGCCAGGCCGCCGAAAGCGGACACAAGGACCGGCAGGACAAGATGCCGCGCCAGGTCCGCCGCCTTCCCCAGGGCCCCGAGCTCCTCGTAATGCAAGGAGCGCAGGCCGGAGATGGGCAGCCAGCCCAGTTGTAGACCGAAGAGGATCATGAGCAGGAGGGCCAGCCAGAACGCCGGCGTGGAAAACCCCACGAAGACGAAAACGGTGGCGGCCTTGTCGAACAGGGAGTTCTGGCGCACCGCCGAAAGGATGCCGATGGGCAGGGCCGCGGCGAAGATCAGGCCCAGGGACAGCACGTTCAAAAGCAGAGTGGCGGGCAACCGTTCCAGGATTTTGTCCAGCACCGGCCGGTCGTCCTTGAACGAACGGCCGAAATCCAGGACGGCCATTCGCTTGAGCCAGAGGCCGTACTGGACGTGCCAGGGCTTGTCCAGGCCGTAGAGCTTCTCCAGCCGCTCCCGGGACTCCGCCGACGCTTTAAGGTTCAGATCCGTCAGGGCGTCCGTGGGCTTGCCCGGCGCCAGCCGCATGACGCCGAAAGTGATGAGGCTGATGCCCGCCAAAAGGGGGATCAGCAGCAACAACCGCTTGAGGAAATAAGCCGCCATAAGTCCTGCCATTATAAATTTTAACGAGCGCCGATTCCAAAGGCGAAAAACCGCATCCAAGATAAATTCTTCGCCCGACAGGCCGCCGGCCCGCCCCCGATAGAAACTCCTTGACTTCTCGGGCGGTAAAGCTATATTTAG
>JBQTIM010000007.1:0-2024 GCA_052388135.1 Elusimicrobiota bacterium | reverse complement strand
CGGCGCGTCGGGCGTTCCGGCCGCCGAAAGGCGCGCCGATCCGGAGAAGGTTTGATCCTGCCGAAGGGCGGGAAAAGCCTGGTTGATCTCGGGCAGGCTTTTGGGGAGCTGCGCATACCGCTCCGAGCGCTCCCCGGACGAAGCCTTTTGGGCCAGGACCTCTCGCCGGCGTTCCTGCCAGAAGTTCGCTTCGGCCAGCGGCGCGGCCAGGGTTGAGTAAAGAAAAACGAAAGCCGTCGCGCCGGCGACGACCTGTTTGCGCTTATGATTTTTCGGAGATGGGTGAGCGTGCGTCATCGCCTAAATATACCCGAGCAGGGCGAAAGAACACATTAATAAAATGTAAATTTTATGTAACAGGGTTCGTTATAACGCATGGCGGCAAAGGGTTTTAGAGACGAGTCTCCGAAAGCGCAGATCGCAGGCGACGACGAGGCATTAAGACTTGTCAAAGCTATAAGTTATCCACCACCATGACCCGAAGAGTGGTGGAATAGCGGCCAGCCTTTTGTCCCGCGGGAGCGGAGACCTGAAAATCGAGCTTCAATCGGCTTATGGGGCTCTCCGGCCCCGTCTCGTAGATCATCGTTTCTTGGAGAGGAACGCCTCGAGGGACCGGCGCCGCGCCCGTTAGTGAATATTGGAAGCTCTCGGCGGGAATTTGCGTCACGCCGTCGGCGTGGGTCAGCGGGTCGGCCTGCAGGAACACTCCCCACCCGGCGCCGCTGTTGCTGACGGCGTCCAATTCCAGCGCGGAAACCGCCCCGCCGGCCGGCCGAGCGGCCGGAAACATGAGGGCTGTTCTATCGAAAAAGAGATCACGGCGCTCGAGCACCGTTAATTGAACGGCAACAGTGTCAACATCCTGGGCGCTCCGCGCCGGCGCAGCGGCTCCCAGAGCAACGACAGCAACGACTCCGAGCATCTTCATCGGATGGTTCCCCCTGACCGGCGGATGAAGGGCCGTACCAGGAGGGCTTGCGGATGTCAGCGGTTGTGAGAAGAGGTGGATCGGCCGGGCGCGCGCTCCGCGACAGCGAGGGCAAGCCAAGCAGGCCCGCCCTCACAGCGGGAACGCCGGGACGACGGCTCCCTGGCGCCTCAGAACGGCATGGATGGAACGGCTTCGTGGTGACTCGGCGGTTCACTTTTCCCCCGGCAACCCGGCTGGCTCAGCGTCAAGCCCCGTGGCTTTGCGAATTCACTCCGGTCTCCCGGAGGTTGCCTTTATCGTGGTCGCTTAAGTGTGGCGCGGGAGGCGCCGTTTATCAAGGGAAAGGCGCGCCTGCGTTACCGTTTCGTTACGGCTTTGGCGGCGGGGCCTCTCAGCGGGCGGCGGACATGGCGAAGTCCACCAGGTCGTCGAATTTGCAGGTGGCCACGCCGATGCACTTGTCGGCTCCGCCGTAATAGCAATAGTACGTGTCGCCCACGACGACGTTGCCCACGGCGAAGACGACGTTCTCCTCCACGCCGACTTTTTCCCAGGACTCGCTGGGCTCCAAAACGAAAGGCCGCGGCCGGGAAATGACTTTCTGAGGGTCGTTGAGGTCCAGCATCATGACGCCCTGCCGGTAATAGCGCTCCGGCTTGACCCCTTGGACGCCGTGATACATGAGCAGCCAGCCGTGCTTGGTCTTGATGGGCGGACAGCTGGCTCCGATCTTCTTTTCCTGCCAGGGAGCGTCCGCGTCCGGCTTGGCCAGTAGGCGGCTGGGGTTTTTCCATTCCGTGAGCTTGTCCGAGGACGTGATCCAGATGCTGGCCTTGTCGGTGCCGTGCTGCGGACCGACCCATTCGGCGGGGCGGTGAAGCATCCAGTATTTTCCCCCGATCTTCTCGGGAAAGATGACAACATCCCGGTCGTCCACGTCGTCCCGGGAGATGGCGCCGAGGCGCTCGAAGTCGCGGAAGTTCTTTGTGCGAAGGAGTCCCGTGAACGTTAAATTCTCGCGCAAGGATTTGGGTGCCGAAGGCGGGAAATATTTAGGCCCTTTTCCGAGTGCGAACAGGGTGAACGGGCA
>JBQTIM010000006.1:0-3412 GCA_052388135.1 Elusimicrobiota bacterium | reverse complement strand
ATCAAAATGTTCCAGCCTGACGATTTTGCCAAGCTTGCTTTCTTTCATCCAAGGAGATATGCTTGAGAAAATTTCCCGGGCAATCTCGAGGGCGGCGGCGCATCCCCCGCCCGCTTCGCTGGATTCTCCGGACTGCCGCAAAAGAGTTCGCCCTATAAGAATTTCGCACATCTATACATTAAGCATTTCTTCGCGCCGGGAAGTTGATTTCAGGAAACACTAGAGCATTTTTAAGTAAATGTCCATGTCCTATATACAGCCCAAGAACGAGGCCGACAGATGCAAATGAACAAGGCATAAGCGAGTTAGTTGTTAGTTGACGTCCTCTAATGCCTAAGCATTCTTTGGAGAGTTCGCATGACTCATGACGAGTACTACATGAACATCGCGATAGCTGTTCGTAAGAAGGCAAACTGCATGGGCCGAAGAGTGGGTGCTGTGATCGTCCGTGAGAACCGGATCATCTCAACCGGCTATAACGGAACGCCCGAGGGCATGACGAACTGCCTGGACGGCGGCTGCGTGCGTTGCAAGAACAAGGAGACGTATGCAGCAAGCGTCGGCTACGACGTTTGCATATGTGTTCACGCAGAACAGAATGCGCTGATAACGGCGGCACGCTTTGGTAATTCGATTGAGGACGCGGTCGTGTACTCGACACTTCGCCCTTGCTTCGACTGCTCAAAGGCGATGCTTCAGGCAAAGGTACACGCGATCTATTACATACATGATTGGCAGCATCCTATCGGGTCGCTACAGGAACAGTATTTAATGACACAGAACAAGATTCAAGGGGGCGTCCGGCAAGTCCAAGTCGTTGACCCAGAGGCGGATTGGGCCAACGGCAAAGCGCCGACTATGCCGAAGAATGCCTAACAAGGCGTTCCACGCGCGACGGTCCTCGCGCTGCGCACTCGACCCGCGGCGTGAACGCCGGGGTTAGATGGCACAAGGATGACAAATGACAACTGCAACTATCAGAATATTTCTGGTTCACGGCGATCCGAAGAGGCTCCGCACTGCGGAAATTTCCAATTGGACCGGGAAGGCCGTTTCCTGCCCTCGTACCGAATTCGATGGCATGCTTGCCCGTGAAGAATCGGATAAATCAGGAATCTATTTATTAACAGGAACAGACCCCGAGTCGGGGAAACCAGCTGTCTATATTGGCGAAGCCGAATGCATCAAAGATCGAATCAAAGGACACGTCGACAAAGATTTTTGGAATCTGGCTACCTATTTTGTCAGTAAAGATGAAAACCTGACGAAAGCGCACATCCGGTATCTTGAAGGTAAATTAATTGAGTTGGCGAGAGGCGCTAATCGTGCTCTCGTGACGAACGGGCAAAGCAGCGGCGCAAAACTTCCAGAGTCCGACAGAGGCGAAATGGAGGTATTCCTCGAAAAGATCAATCAACTTTTACCAGTTCTCGGCGTAGACCTTTTTGTCCCAGTTTCAGCCGGCACACCGGAGAACCAACAAAAGAAGGTCCTTTTTTGTGAAATAAAAGGTTTCAAAGCTACCGGGTACCGTATTGCTGATGGGTTTCTCGTTCTAGAAAATTCAGAAGCCGTTCTTATTGAACGACCTTCATCTGAAAAATGGCCTTGGTCCCGTAATATGCGTCAAAGACTTCGAGATGATGGAATACTTGTTGAAAAAGGCGATCGACTGATATTCACGAAGGAAGCAGAATTTTCAAGCCCAAGCTCTGCCGCTGCTGTAATCCATGGCGGCCACGCTAATGGCCTCACAGCGTGGAAGGACGCCCAAGGAAAGACGCTCAAAGAGCTCGAAGCCGTCTAACAAGTCGCTGCAGCGTTAAGCCGCCCCGATGGACATGAAATGTATAAGGGCTTACTCATATTCGCAGGCGTAATATCCCTGGGCTTGGGCGTGCTTGGAATGTTCTTGCCCCTTTTGCCGACAACGCCGTTCCTGCTTCTTTCCGCCTCTTGCTTCGGCCGGAGCTCGCCAAGACTGCATCGCTGGCTTCTGTCCCACCCTTGGTTTGGATCGTATGTGGAGAACTACAAGGATCATCGGGCGATCCCCTTGAAGGCGAAAATCCTGGGGCTTGCCGTCCTCTGGGCAACCATGGGGTATTCGGCGATTTTTTTCATGGACAGGAAGGTCGTCGTTGCGGTGTTGCTGTTGGTAGGCATCGCCGTCTCCGCGCATATCCTGAGGCTGAAGACCTTGACCTCAAAAATGCCGGGCGATTGATGGGGCCGCTGCCCTCATTTCAAACGTCCCTCGTTCTTTCACTCCAAAAAGCGAAGGGGAATATCTCGGATTCTCATCCTTTTCGGCTTCGTAGATTTCACGGGGCCCCCTGTGGCGGTTTGAGCGCGCTTTTTTTGCGGGGTGGGAGGCCCGACCCCATGGCCCCGATGGGCTGTTGAGGGGCCCGAGTGGAGGGCCGCCGCAAAGAGGGCGCGCATAAGCCGGCGGGGGTGTCCTTTCTCTTGGTGACTTCTCTTTCGGACAAGCGAAAGAGAAGTCACCCGGGTCCAGGGCGGAGCGCCTGGGACTCGCTTTGGTTTAGAACGTCGTTTGGAACTGGATCGTTCCTCCGTCGAAAGTGAAGAAGCGCTCCGATTCGTTGCGGTCCAGCTCGATGGCGGCCGCGGCGCGGAAGGAGGCGCCGCCGGCGAGGTCGTATTGCAGGGCGAGTTTGCCGCGGTTGCCGGAGCGGTCGCGGCCGTCGCGGGCGAAGCCGGGCTGGAGGCCGCGCCATTGCTGCCGGTTGTAGACGTAGCCGGCCTCGAGCCAGAGGCGCGGCTTGAGCTCGTGGAAAGAGGAAAGCCAGGCCAGCCTGTCTTGGATGTTGTAGGCGCGGTCCAGGGCGGGATCGCCCGGATGGCGAAGGCGCCCGCGGGCCGCCGCCGGGCCGCCGCCGATTTCCATCCTCCAGCGCTCAGCCAAAGGGCGCTCGAAGGCGGCATTTAAAAGGGAGCGCTCATCCACCAGGGAACGGTCCGCGGCGGGATCGGCGGGCTCGAACGCGATGGATTCCCGGTTGCGCCAGGTCTCCCCCTCCAGACGCCAGACGCCGATGCGGCTCCGCCAGCGCGCGTCCAGCAAGAATTCCGCTTCGGAGCCGCGCTCCACGTAGCGCATGGCCGGAGTCGCGAAATCCTGATGGACCCGCTCCCACGGCCGCGCCCAGCGCCCCTCGACCCGCAGGCCCAAAGCGCCGCCTTCCCAGGTGGCCTGCAGGCGCGCCTCCTGGCGGGCGCGGCGGTAGAATTCTTCGTATCCCTCATTGACGGAGCGGTTGTGGAAGGCGTAGTTGTTGTCAAAACTCGGCCAGAGATACGCCAGACGCAGGGACCGGCCCTCCGCTTCCCCGCGGCGGACGGCGAACCCGGCGCCGGCATCGGATTTATGGAAAGCCGGCTCGCCCTC
>JBQTIM010000005.1:0-4471 GCA_052388135.1 Elusimicrobiota bacterium | reverse complement strand
AAAATCCGGGGCTTTTTCCTTCACAAAAAAGTTCGACCGTAGTCCGGGCTACGCTCTCACTTTTTTGTTTCGTAAAAATCCCCGTCTTTTCCGTCTCGGTCCTCGCGCCCAACCGGGGAATCCGGGCAAACGCGGCGGGCGCGGACGCGGCGCCTTCGCACCGCCGAAAAAGAAGAGGCCCCCGCCCAAGGGCAACAGGGCGGGGGCCTCTCGAAACCTGCGAACGACTTGGGGCTCTTAGCGGGCCTTGCGCGCGGGCGCCCGGTTGGCCGGCGCCTTGGAAGCGGGCGCCCGGCGGGCGGACGACGTCGCCGCGGACGGCTGGGAGCCGAACTTCACGTTGAGGCGGGCGAAGAGCTTGGTCACGTTGTCCGTCGGCAGATCGGCGGTGCCGGCGAAAGCGTTGACGAGGCCCTTGTCGGGCGAGAACATGGCGTAGCCCACGGTGGCGCGGACCGCGCTGGAGTGATCGTAATGAGCGGCGAGGTCGATCTCGCTGCCCACGCCGTCGTCCACGCCGGACGGAACTTCGTTGACCTTGGCCATGATGTAATCCAGCGAGAGGCGCACTTTTTCATCCCAGCGGGGGACCACGTAATAGCCGCCGATGTTGATGATGTTGGCGCCGGGGCCGTTGGCGCCGGTGTCCAGGCCGCCGGGCGACGTGAAGCCCAGGAACGTGGCCGCCGTGTTGTCGCGGCTCAGGATCTCGCCGTAGCGGAAGTCCGAGACGGCCCAGCCCAGGGTGCGGAAGTCGTGGAAGGCGTCGTCGTCGGTTCCCGTGCCGCTCGGATCGTCGCCCGAGGCGTTGGCGTAGCGGGCGTGGAGGCCGAAGCCGTTGGCTTCGTCGTCATAGGCCGCGCTCAGGAGCAGCGCGTTGCCCTTGTAGTCGGCCTGGGTGGCGGGCCCGGTGTTGAGCTGTCCGCCGTTCATGGCGTACTCAAAGCCCAGCTTGAGGGCTCCGTCCATGAGCTGGTTGTAGCCGGCGCGGAAGTCCATGATGGTCAGGTTGTTGTTGTCGCTGGCCACGGGACCGTTGGTGGCGGTGCCTTGGTAGTAGCCGAACTCCAAGGGAATCTCCACCTCGGGGAAGAGTTCGGAGGACCCGAGGATGAGCCAGTTGACGTTGATGTCGCCGGCGCCGGCCGCGTCGGTGGCGACGGTGGTCGGGGCGCCCTCCATCACCTTGCCGGTGACGAAGTTGGCCATGACGGGACCGAATTTGCGTCCCACGGAGAGACCGTCCAGGGATTGGATGGTCAGGCTGTCGTCCTGATAAGGTCCGTAATAGACCAACAGATCGCCGGGCCGCCCGCCGTAGTGGCGGCCGAGCCGGAACCATTCCGTGGTGAGGAAGTCTTCCAGATCAATGTAGGCGTTCTGCACGACGATGGCGCCTTGCTCCGTGGTGAGCGAGGTGGGGCGAAGAGCGCCGCCGTACATGACAGTGCCGCCGTTGGCGGCGCCCGTGGCGCCGGAATTGCGGGTGGCCTCAAGGCGGGCCCTCACGCCGTCGGCCAGGCCGGCGTTCAATCCCAGCCGCAGGCGCGTGATCACCGCGCCGCGCCGGTCGTGCGCGCTGCCGTCGCCGTCGGTTTCGTTGTTGGCCTGTTGTCCGCTGATGTCCAGGGCGCCGTCCGCGGTTACGTCGTTAAGCAAACCGAGCATCTCGGCCCGTGCGTACGGCGCTCCGGCCACGAGCGCGATTACAAATATCGCCAGGTATTTCTTCATCGTTGAAGAACCCTCCTTGAGGTGCCGCCGTGAAGGCGGCTTTGGGAATTAAACCGCTTTAAACGGTTTTCCGTATTGTAACAGCACTTTACAGCTTCTGTCAACAACAATAAATAGATTTATTTCGCGGCGGGAACTGAAGCGTTCTTCTTTACGACGGAAAGATACTCTTGGGCTTCCTGCGCCCAGGGCGTGTCCGAGTGGCGGCTGACGAGGGATTCGAAGGCGGATTGGGCTTTGTCCCATTGCCGGAGCGTCATGTGGACGCGGCCCAGCGCGGCCCAAGCCCGCGGCGCCAGGAAATGATCGGGGAACGTTTTCAGGAATTGCTCGTAGGCGGCGGCTGCTGCCTCGTAATTTTCCGCCTGCTCCCGCGCCTGGGCTTCCCCCAGGAAGGACAGGGCCCTCAGTTCCGGAGAGGGCGCCAGCCGCGAGGCTTCGGCGTAAGCGGAGGCGGCTTCGGCGTGCTTGCCCTCGGACTGCAGCAGCGTGCCCTGCAAAAGCTTGGCTTGGGCGGCCAGAGACCCCGAGCGCTGAGAGGATAGAACCTGGTCCACGGCCTGCAGGGCCTCGGCGGTTTTTCCCTGGGCGGCCAGGTTCTGGGCGCCGGCGAACTGATCCCAGGCCCGCGCCCGCAGTCTTCCTAAATTGAAGGCCACCACGCTGCCGAGAAGCGCCGCCAGGGCGAGGACGCCCAGGCCCAGGGCCACTTGCCGCCAATGCGCCGTCAGCCAGCGGAGGGCGGCGTCGAAGCGGGAGGGAGCGGGAACGGAACGGGAGGGAAGCGGCATGGGGAACGTCTCCTTTTCTTGCTCAAATCAGAGCGGCGGCCGGAACCGAAGTCCCGGCGTTCACGCGCCGCGGCTTTCATGGCTGCCGCTGTGGCTACCGCTTATTTCAACCTTCTGTATCTCCGTCGAAAAAACGCCCCCGGGCGGACTTGAACCACCAACCTTCTCCTTAGGACGGAGCAGCTCTATCCAATTGAGCTACGGGGGCAAGAAGGGCGGAACGTCCCGCGGCCGGCCGCGGCGCGGGGGCGTGCGCTTTCCCCTCGGCGGGGCTCCGCGGGCTCAGTATTGAATCAGCGCCGCCACGGGCGAGCCGTCGAGCTTCTCGCGGCCCTTCAAAAAAGACAGCTCGATGAGGAACACGAGGCCGGCCGTCTCCGCGCCGGACTGCCGCACCAAGTCCATGACCGCCCGCGCCGTGCCGCCGGTGGCCAGCACGTCGTCGACGATGAGGACCTTTTCGCCGGGCTTCAGCGCGTCCACGTGCATCTCCAAAGTGTCCGTGCCGTATTCCAGCTGATAGGCGGCGGAGGTGGTCTTATAGGGAAGCTTGCCCTTTTTTCTGACGGGCACGAACCCGGCTTCCAGAGAACGAGACAACGCGCCGCCGAAAATGAAGCCGCGGGACTCGATGGCCACCACCTTGGCGATTTTCGAATTTCGAAAGGGCTCCGCCAGGCGTTCCAGAGCCTCCGGGAAAGCCTTCGCGTCGCCGAGGAGCGGCGTGATGTCCTTGAAAACGATGCCCTTCTTGGGAAAATCGGGCACGTCGCGGACGAAACTTTTGAGGTCGAGTTTTTCGGTCAACATGGCTCTCCTAACGGGGCAAGTTCAAAATCCAAAGCTCGAAGTTCAAATCAAACGGCAAGCCCAAAGGGGATGAAGCGACGGCGCGGGCTTGCCGTTTCGGGATAGATTTGAACTTTGGATTTTGAGCTTTGAACTCGCCTCATCACACGAACCCGCTGCGTTGGGCCATGCGGCGCAGGCGGGCCAGGGCGCGCTCTTCCAACTGGCGCACGCGCTCGCGCGAAAGGCGCAGTTTCTTGCCCACCTCCTCCAGCGTCATGCGGTCGCGGCCGTCCAAGCCGAAGCGCATGGACAAGATGGTCCGCTCCCTTTCGCCGATGCTGTCCAGCGCCTTGGCCAGCTCGTCCTGCATGCGAAAGGCGGCCAGCACTTCGTCGGGGCCCTGCTCGGCTTTGTTGGAGACGATGTCGCGTATGAAAAGGTTTTCCTCCTCGTCCAGCGGCGTGTCCAGGCTGCCGACGCCGCGGGCGGCCTCGTGGGCGTCCAGCACGCCTTTCACCTGGCGCGCCGACAGGTTCAGCTTGGCGGCCATCTCCTTCATGGTGGGATCGCGCCCGAGGGTGGAATGCATGCGGTCCCATTCGCGCATCCACTTGCGCAGGGCTTCCCAGGCGTGGGGCGGGATGCGGATGGTCTTGGACTGCTCGTCGAGGGCGCGCCGCACGGCCTGCTCGATCCAGTAGGCGGCGTAGGTGGAGAAACGGAAGCCGCGGCTGGGATCGAACTTTTCCACGGCGTGCATGAGGCCCAGGTTCCCCTCCTCGATCAGGTCGAGGAAGTCCACGCTGACGCGGTAATATTTTTTGGCGATGGGGATGACCAGGCGGAGGTTGGCCTCCACCAGCCGCTTGGCGGCCTTCTTGTCGCCTTTTTTGGCGCGGGTCCAAAGCTCCGCCAGCTCTTCCTTGGACACTTCCTGCAACTGCTTGATGCCCCGGAAATAGAGCGTGACGGGGTCGAGGCTTTCTCTCATAGGCTCCTTAGGGTCCGTAAAGAAATAACCGACACATTTCCGCCGGGGGGATTTCGAGCCGAATCGAAGTCAAATTTTCCGCGCAGGCTCGGGGCATGTACGGGAAATTTGACGAAGATGCAGGCCGAAAGCCCCCGGCCCTTCGGGAGGAGCCCAGTGCGGG
>JBQTIM010000004.1:0-2102 GCA_052388135.1 Elusimicrobiota bacterium | reverse complement strand
AGCGAACCCCTGGACTCCCGGACATGGCACGAAATTTTCCTGTTTTTGGGCAAACCCGGCCTCGACGGAATGCTGGCAGCCCTTATGGAGCGCGTCCAGCCGACAACGCCCTTCGGGCGGGAGCTCGAAGAGCTCGTGACGCGCCTTAACCCGGCCCTTCATTCCGCCCTTAAGCTTTTCGCTCCCAAATATCCCATCGCCTGCGAGACGGCCTGCTCCGCGGCTCAAGAGATTCTGTCGGAAGCCTTGAGGGACCGGGCTTCCGTGGAAGTCCACGGCGGACGGTTCGCCGGCCAAGCCGCGGACGACAGCTACGACTGGATGCACGCTTGGCTGATGATCACAGACAACGCCACCGGAGACCGCTACTATCTGAGCTTCGTGGACGGCCAGTTCATCCCTTATTCAGGAAGCAAAAAATTTTCCTCCAAGGGGCAAGCCGATCCGTCTTACCGGCAATGGTTCCAAGAGCAGGGCCTCGCCGTTCCGAACCTCAAGCCCCTTCCGGCCGGCGACCCCGAGCCTTTCTTGCGCCGGATGGGCATGATAACGCTGACCGACCGGGCCCTGGAGGCGTTGGGGGAGAACCAACCAAGGGTCACCGGAGAAACGAGAAAAATTCGAAAGTTTCTTGCCCTTGCTCCCCAAAGGGCCGCATTGGGAGATCAACCGCGCCCGCAAGCCCCAACGGCTGAAACCCGATTCCAGCCGGCCTTCGCGGACAACATCCTGGAGCCCTTCGGGCGGCCCGCCTGGATGCCGGTCGGGATCTATTATCCGCTGGTCTCCCTTTGGGAGGAAGGTTTTTTCCGATACCTGGCGCTGCAACTTCTTCCACAATGGTTCGGCCCCTGGGGTTGGGTGGCCGGGCTGTTGATCAGCGGGCCGGGATTCCTTCTGGCCCACACCATCGCCCGGCGGATGAAACACCGTTCCGGCGGCCCGTGGGACGGCTGGAACCGGGAACTGAAAAAAGATTTCATCTCCCGGCGGGCCGTCTTACGAATGTTTTACACGCCCGTCTTTCTCATCCCGTTTTCTCTGCCCGCCCGCCTCCTGGCCGTCACCGCCGCCCACACCGCGGCGGATTACTTCGGCGAGCGCAGGCTCCGAGCCTCGGTTTCTCCGGCCCGACCTTCCCCCGGGTCAAGCGAAAAGAGTGCCGCAAACCCGGATCTCTCACGCCGCCTGAAACGCGTGCGGGCGGTGATCGCGGACTTCGACAATACCCTGGCGCCGGATTATGGCTCAACAGAGGATCATATCGATCCCAAGATACGAGAGGGTTTAACCATCTTATTGCACAGCGGATTGCGCGTCATGGTGGCCAGCGGCAACGACGCGGACATGCTGAACGAACGCTACGCGGCGGAGTTTTCCGGCGAAGTGCTTGAAGGGCAGTTTTTGGCACCTGAAGGCGCGGGTCGTTTCCTACGGGCGGATGGCCAAGGACGATTTACGGAAACCCTCTGGTCACTTCCTTTGGGCGATGAAAGTCTTTTAAGGGAACTGATGAAGATCGCGCAAAACGCGGTCAACGAGGTCCTGCCGGAACATCCGGAACTTGCCGAGACGGTAACCCCGGGACCGGAGAGTTATGGGATTTGGCTTCGCCCCTCGAACGAGCCCGTGGAACTGACGATTTTTATTCCCGCCAAGGTCTTTGAAGCCCTGGGCATGAGCCCGGAAGCTGCGCGCGCCGAGGAAGCGCGGGTTAAAGAGGCCATCAATGCCCGGATTCAGTCCGCCCTCCAAGATCCCCGATTCAGAGGGCTCCGTTCCTTCACCACCTCCGTGGCCGTGGAAGTGACGCGAGCGGACAAGAGCGACGGCGTTCTGAATTTCATGATCCACACCAGCCGATTTTGGCGGCTCGCCGCACTCCTTCTCGGCCGCCGCGCCGCCAAAGGGCTGCTGCGCCGCTTCGGCGGACGCAACGTCCTTATTCTAGGCGACAGCGCCAACGATGTTCCCATGTATCGCGCCCTGGGCCGCGCCGTCAAAGTGCACGTGGGAGAGCAAGACCCGGGCCTGCCTGAAGATGTCATCCATTGGCAAGGGTCCCACGGCCCGGCCGCAGCCAACAGAGTTCTTATTTCTCT
>JBQTIM010000003.1:0-6643 GCA_052388135.1 Elusimicrobiota bacterium | reverse complement strand
ACCGGCAATCCGCCACCGTGGGCGCCGACGTGCGCTTCGTGGACACCTCCAGCGGGGAAATTCTCCAGGCCGAGAACATCCGCAAGGAGAAGACGAAAATGGGCGGCGCCCTGGACACGCAGCAGGTGAACTTTTCCGACGCTTCCGCCTTCGACGAATCCCTGGTGGGCAAGGCCACCCGCGACGCCATCGAGGACATCGTCAAACTTTTGGACAAGCAAAGCGGCGGCGGGGAGTCCGCGGCCAAGGTGGTCATGATGAAGGAAGGCCAGGTGATTATCAACACCGGCGCCCAGGACGGCGTCAAGAACGGCGATCGCTTCGTGGTCTACCGGCCCGGCGAGGAAATGATCGACCCCGACACCGGCGAATCTCTCGGATCGGAAGAGGCGCAGATCGGCAAGCTCCAGGTGGTCAACAACAACTTCGGCGGCAAGGGCAAGGCTTCGGCCTGCAAACCCCTGACCAGCGCGGAGTTCATCAAAGGGGACATCGTCCGGCAAAAGTAACCCGGCCGGGACAGAGGGAATGACACAATGTCTACGTTAGTCGTGGTCGGCGCCCAATGGGGCGACGAGGGCAAAGGGAAGATCGTGCACCTGCTGGGCAAGCGGGCGGACCTCATCGTCCGCTACCAAGGCGGCTCCAACGCGGGCCACACCGTGGTGTTCGACGGGAAGCACTTCATCCTGCACCAAATCCCGTCGGGCATCCTCCAGCCGGGCAAGAAGTGCGTCATCGGCAACGGCGTGGTCATGGACCTCCCGGCGCTCAAGGAGGAAATTGAATTCCTGGAGTCGCGCAACATCCGCGTGCGCGGGCGGCTTTTCCTCAGCGGCTGGGCGCACCTCATCCTGCCTTACCACAAACACTTGGACGCCCAGCGGGAAGCCGGCACAGACCGCATCGGAACCACCAAGCGCGGCATCGGGCCGGCTTACTCCGACAAGGTGGGCCGCGCGGGCATCCGCCTGGCGGATTTCATGGAGCCCGATCTCTTCCAGGAACTGGTGGAAAGCAACCTGGCCCGCAAAGCGCCCCTACTGGAAAAAGTCATCTCCCTGGAAAAGCTCCGCGAGGAAACCCTGGCGAACCACGAGTCCTTGCGGGAATATTTCCGCCCCTTCGTGGCCGACACGCCCGCCCTTCTGCAAAAGGCCCTGGCCGCCGACAGGCACGTTCTTTTCGAAGGCGCCCAGGGCGCCATGCTGGACGTGGACTTCGGCACCTATCCTTTCGTCACCTCCTCCAACCCCACCGCCGGAGAAGCCTGCGTGGGCGCGGGCGTGGGGCCAGGCGCCATCCAGGAAGTTTTGGGCGTGGTGAAAGCCTACACCACGCGCGTGGGCGATGGGCCCTTCCCCACGGAGCTCAAAGACAGCCTGGGGGAAAAGCTCCGCCAGCGCGGCAAGGAGTTCGGCTCCACCACGGGCCGGCCCCGCCGCTGCGGCTGGTTCGACGCCGTGGTGGTGCGCCACGCCGTGCGCGTCAACGGCATCACGCGCCTGGCCCTCACCAAGCTGGACGTCTTGGACGGACTGGAGACCATTCCCGTCTGCACCGGCTACCGGCTCAACGGCAAAATCGTGAAGGACTTTCCCGCGTCGCGCCGGGGCCAGCAGACGGCCGAGCCTATTTACAAAAACCTTCCCGGCTTCGCCGGCGCCGTGAAGGGCGTCACGCGCTTCGCGGCCCTGCCGAAGGCGGCCCAAAATTACGTCCGCTTTTTGGAGAAGGAATCCGGCGCGCGCGTGGACATCATCTCCATGGGCTCCAGCCGGGACGAGACCATCCTCATGGACAAAAAATTCCGGTGGATTCCATGAAAGCCGTCCTCGCCCTGGAGACGGGCCGCGTCTTCGCCGGCAAAAGCTTCGGCGCAGAGGGGGAAGCCTCCGGCGAGGTGGTCTTCTGCACCGCCCTCACCGGCTACCAGGAAATCCTCACCGATCCGTCCTACCAAAGGCAAATCGTGGTCATGACCTATCCCCACATCGGCAACTACGGAACCCACGACAGCCTGAACGAATCCGGAAAGCCCTACGTGGCCGGGTTCGTGGCCCGGGAGTTCAGCGCCACGGCCTCCCACTGGCAGACCGCCGGCACTTTGTTGGATTACATGAAAACCCACGGCGTGGTGGGCATTGAAGATATAGACACCCGCGCCCTGGTGCGGCATTTAAGGGACGCCGGCGCCTGCCGCGGCATCATCGCCGCCGGCGACGCCGACCCCAAGGCTCTCGTCCGCAAGGCCAAAAGCTCCGGCGCCATGGTGGGCGCCGATTTGGTGAAAGAAGTCACCTGCGCCGAGCCCTACCGCTGGAAACAAACCCTTCCGTCCGCCCTCCCCGCCGCGCCGGCCAAGGAAAATCAGGGCGAAGGCCCCCGGCGCAAAGTCGTCCTTATGGATTTCGGCGTCAAAAACAACATCATGCAATCCCTGGCGGATCGCGGCTGCGATGTCACCGTGGTCCCCGCTTCCACCTCCGCCGATGAGATTTTGAACCTGAAGCCCGACGGCGTCATGCTTTCCAACGGCCCCGGCGACCCCGCCGCCGTCACTTATGCCATCGAAACCATCCGCCGCCTCGTCGGCCACAACGAAAAAGCGCCTCTGCCCCTTTTCGGTATCTGCCTGGGCCACCAACTCTTGGGTCTGGCCCTCGGGGGAAAAACCTACAAACTCAAGTTCGGCCACCGCGGCGCCAACCACCCCGTAAAAGATTTAACCACCGGCAAAGTGGCCGTCACCACCCAAAACCACGGCTTCGCCGTGGACATCGATTCCCTGGCCGGCAAAAACGTGGAGCTCACCCACGTAAACCTGAACGACAACACCCTGGAAGGCCTGCGCCACAAATCCCTGCCGGTCTTCTCCGTCCAATACCACCCCGAAGCCTGCCCCGGCCCCCACGACGCCCACGATTTGTTCGACAGGTTTTTGGGGTTGATGAAGAAAGGCAGTTGATTCTCAATGTCATTGCGAGGAGCGAAGCGACGAAGCAATCCCATTCGTCATAGATGAGCAAGCAATATTACGTCTACATGATGACCAACAAGAACAACACGGTCCTTTATACAGGCGTCACGAGCAACCTGGCGAAACGAGCACATGAGCATAAAGAGAAATTCGTTGAGGGGTTTACCAAGCGCTACAACGCCGACAAGCTCGTGTATTATGAAACCAGCGGAGACATTTACTCGGCAATTTCGCGGGAGAAACAAATAAAGGCCGGCTCTCGAAATAAGAAGAACTCTTTGGTAAACAGCGCCAACAAGGAATGGAAAGATTTATCCCGAGAGTTGGTTTTGTCGGTTTTATGAAAGATGGGATTGCTTCGCTTCGCTCGCAATGACAACCGCTTATGATGGATAGAATTATTTTTCTGCCATCAGTTGTCGTGGCCAGTGTCGGCCTATTAGCCTCTGTTATTACGGCTTCTTTGACATATTATTTTACAAAGAAACATCAGCTTAAGATGGAGGAGCGCAGGTTGAAAGAAGAATCATATAGGAAATTCATTAAGGCACTGAGTGATATGGCATTGGATAATAGCGAAAAAAATAGAATGGCTGTTGCAGACATATGGAATTCCATGCTCTTGGTTGCCCATTCCGATGTCCTTAAACGGTGGCAAATTTTTCATCAAAGCTTTAAACCAAACATTGATTATCGGGTGTGGCCCGATGAACAGAGGACACTATTCACAGAATTAATTCGAGCAATGAGGGCAGATTTGCTTGGCGATAAGTCCGATATTCCAACAATTCAATTTCTTACGGGAAAGAAAACCTAAGACCACATGCCTAAACGCACAGACATTGAAACCATATTGATCATCGGCTCAGGGCCCATCGTCATCGGGCAGGCTTGCGAGTTCGACTATTCGGGGGCGCAGGCGGTGAAGGCTTTGAAGGCGGAGGGGTACCGCGTGGTGCTCATCAACTCCAACCCGGCCACCATCATGACGGACCCGGAGTTCGCCCACGCCACCTACGTGGAGCCGCTGATCCCTTCCATGGTGGAGCGCGTTATTGAAAAAGAGCGGCCCCAGGTCATCCTGCCCACGCTGGGCGGGCAGACGGCGCTGAACCTGGCGGTGGAACTGGCGGAGCGCGGCAGCCTGGAAAAGCACGGCGTGGAGCTCATCGGCGCCAAGCTGGAGGCCATCAAGAAGGCCGAGGACCGCGAGCTTTTCAAAAAGGCCATGGTGGACATCGGCCTCGAAGTGCCCCGCAGCGGCGTGGCCCGCACGCTGGCGGAGGCGGAGCGCGTGGCCGAGAGCATAGGATTTCCGCTCATCATCCGCGCCTCCTTCACCCTGGGCGGCGTGGGCTCCTCCACCGTCTACACCCGCGACGAATTCATGGCGGCGGCGGCGCGCGGACTGGACGCCAGCCCCATCCACGAAATTTTGATCGAGGAATCCGTTCTGGGCTGGAAGGAGTACGAGCTGGAGGTCATGCGCGACCGGGCGGACCAGTGCGTGATCATCTGCTCCATCGAGAACGTAGACCCCATGGGCGTGCACACGGGGGATTCCATCACCGTGGCCCCCGCCCAAACCCTTTCGGACCCCGACTACCAGCGCATGCGCAACCAGGCCTTCGCCTGCATCCGCGCCATCGGCGTGGAGACGGGCGGCTCCAACGTGCAGTTCGCGCTGGACCCGAAGACGGGCCGCCTGGTGATCATCGAGATGAACCCGCGGGTCTCGCGCTCCTCGGCCCTGGCGTCCAAGGCCACGGGCTTCCCCATCGCCAAGATCGCGGCGTTGCTGGCCGTGGGCTATCGGCTGGACGAAATCCCCAACGACATCACGAAGAAAACGCCGGCCTCCTTCGAGCCGGTGATCGATTACGTGGTAACCAAAGTGCCGCGCTTCGCCTTCGAGAAGTTCAGCGAGGCGAACCAGACGCTGGGCACCAGCATGAAGTCCGTGGGAGAGGTGATGGCCATCGGGCGGACGTTCCGGGAGTCCCTGCAGAAGGCTTTGCGGGGTCTTGAGATCGGCCGCGCCGGGCTGGGCGCCGACGGCAAACCGCAAGTCCTCCAGGTGGAGGAGGCGCAGAAACTTTTGGCCGCCGGGAAGAAAGACCCCTCGCTGGAGCGCCTGTTGAACGACGTGCGGGAAAAACTGCGGGTGCCCAACTGCGACCGGATTTTTTACGTGAAGTACGCCGTCCAGCTGGGCCTTTCCGTGCAGGAGATCCACGCCCTGTCCGCCATCGATCCCTGGTTCATTTCCCAGATCAAGATGATCAACGACTTGGAGGGGGAAATCCGCGCCGGAGGAAAGAAGCCGACGCCGGAGCTTCTGCGCCGGGCCAAGCGCGACGGCTTCTCGGACGCCCAGATCGCGCACCTGACGGGCCAACCCGCCGCCGCCGTGCGCAAACAGCGCATCGCCGCCAAGGTGACGCCGACCTACAAGCGCGTGGACACCTGCGCCGCCGAGTTTCCGGCCGACACGCCGTATTTTTATTCCACCTACGAGGAAGAGGACGAGATGCTTCCGCCGTCGAAGAAAAAGCGCGTGGCCGTGCTGGGCGGCGGGCCCAACCGCATCGGGCAGGGCATCGAGTTCGATTATTGCTGCGTGCACGCCGCCTGGGCCCTGCAGGAGTCGGGCTACGAGGCCATCATGATCAACTGCAACCCGGAGACGGTCTCCACGGACTACGACACATCGGACCAGCTTTTCTTCGAGCCCCTCACCCACGAGGACGTCATGAACGCCGTGGACCGGCTGAAGCCCGAGGGCGTCATCGTGCAGTTCGGCGGCCAGACGCCCCTGAACCTGGCCGATTCCCTGCAAAAATCCGGGGTCAAGATTCTGGGCACATCCTCCAAGTCCATAGACCTGGCGGAGGACCGGGAGCTTTTCGGCGCCCTCCTGCAAAAACTCAAGATTCCGCACCCGGCTCACGGCGCGGCGCGGAATCTTTCGGAAGCCCAGCGGGCCGCCGCCAAGATCGGCTACCCCGTCATGGTGAGGCCCTCCTATGTGCTGGGCGGCCGCGCCATGGAAGTGGTCTACGACGGCGACCAGCTGGCGGATTACATGCGGCGCGCTTTGGAGGCCGGCGCCGGGCTTCCCATTCTTTTGGACCGTTTCTTGGAAGACGCCAAGGAAGTGGACGTGGACGCCGTGAGCGACGGCAAAGACATCTACATCGGCGGCATCATGGAGCACATCGAGGAGGCGGGCATCCATTCGGGCGATTCGGCCTGCGTCCTGCCGCCCTTCAGCCTCGAGCCCGGCGTGTTGGATCAGATCGCCGCCCACACGCGCCGCCTGGCCAAGGCCCTTAAAGTGAAAGGCCTGTTGAATATTCAATACGCGGTGCGCGACGGTATCGTCTACGTGCTGGAAGCCAACCCCCGCGCCAGCCGCACCATTCCCTTCGTCTCCAAGGCCACGGGCATCCCGCTGGCCAAGATCGCCGCGAAGGCCATGATGGGCATTCCGTTGAAGAAAAGCATGGCCCCCTGGCGCGCCGCCATGGAGCGAAAGATCACCTGGTCCGCCGTCAAGGAGGTGGTGTTCCCCTGGCTGCGCTTTCCGGAGGTGGACACCGTTCTGGGCCCCGAAATGCGCTCCACCGGCGAGGTCATGGGCATAGACGAAAGTTACGGTCT
>JBQTIM010000002.1:0-4352 GCA_052388135.1 Elusimicrobiota bacterium | reverse complement strand
AAACGCGGGACTACCTGGCCGGGCGGACGGGTTAGCCCGGATCCCCCGGTTGGGCGCGAGGACCGAGACGGAAAAGACGGGGCTTTTTCTTTCACAAATAAGTTCGACCGTAGTCCGGGCTACGCTCTCACTTTTTTCTTTCGTAAAAATCCCCGTCTTTTCCGTCTCGGTCCTCGCGCCCAACCGGGGGATCCGGGCTAACCCGTCCGCCCGGCCAGGTAGTCCCGCGTTTCCCGCCGCTGGGCGTCCGTGAAGAGGCGCTCCGTAGGCCCTTTTTCCCACAAGCAGCCGCAGCCGCCCTCGGCGTAAAAGAAGGCCGCGAAGGCCGACACGCGCCGCGCCTGACCCAGGTTGTGGGTCACCACCAGGACGGCGTGCCGGCGCGACAAGTCGCGGATCAACTCCTCCACGCGGGCGGTGGAAACCGGGTCCAGGGCGGAGCATGGCTCGTCCATCAAGATCACATCCGGCCGCAGGGCCGCCGCCCGGGCGATGCAAAGCCTTTGCTGCTGGCCGCCCGAAAGCGCCAGGGCCGGCTTGTTCAGGCGGTCCCGGACTTCCTCCCACAATCCCGCGCCGCGCAAGGCTTCCTCCACGCGTCCCGCCAGGGCGTGCCTGTCCGCCAGGCCGTGCTCCCGCAGGCCCAGGGCCACGTTTTCAAAAACAGTCAGCGGGAATGGATTGGGTTTTTGGAAGATGAGGCCCACGCGCCGGCGCACGTCCTGGGAACGGACGGCGGCGCCCAGGATGTCGACGCCGTCGAGAAGCACGCGGCCCTCCGCGCGGGCCCCCGGGACGGTCTCCACCAGCCGGTTGAGCGCCGTCAAAAAGGTGGTCTTGCCGCAGCCGGAGGGTCCCAGCACGGCGGTCACTTCTCCCCGCCGGACGGAGAGGCTCACGTCCCGCAAGGCCGCTTTCCCGCGGTAAAATACGGACACGTTCTCGGCGGACAGGCCGCATTCCTGGACGGGAGGCCTTTCGGCCGGCGGCGGGGCTTCGATCTCCGCGCGCGTCACAGGACCGCCAGCCTCCGCCGTTGAAATCCACGCACCAAAAAATACGCCGACAAGTTCGTCGCAACGAGGACGAGCATCAAAACCAGGGCGGCCGCGTAAGCGCGGGAAGCGCCGCCGGGCACCTCCACGCTCAGGATGTAAACATGGTACGCCAAGGACCGGCCCGGGTCCAGAAGGGACCGCGGCATGCGCAAGGAAGCGCCCGCCGTGTACATGACGGCGGCCGTTTCGGCCAAGGTGCGGCCCAACCCCAAGATCAGCCCCGCCAGGATGCCGGGCGCCGCCGCCGGCAGCAGGATCCGCCTCAGCGCCGCCGCCTTGCTCAAGCCGAGGGCGTCGCAGCCGCGCCGCCATTCCGCCGGCACCGCGCGCAGGCCTTCCTCGGCGGAGCGGACCAAAAGGGGCAGCACCATGCAGGCCAGCGTGAATCCGCCCGACAGGATGGACCAGCCCCAGCCCAAAAATTGCCCGAAAAACGCCAGGCCGAAAAGGCCGAACACGATGGAGGGGACGCCCGCCAGGATGTCCAGGCTGCGGCGGATCCACCGTCCCGGCCCGCCGCCGCGGCGCGTGAACTCCGCGAGGTAGGCCGCGCACGCCAGGCCCAGAGGCACGGCGACCGCCAGGGCCACGGCCGCCAAGGCCGCGGTGGAAACGAGCACGCTGAGGATGCCGCCCTCGCGGCCGGCCCGCCGCGGCGCTTCGCTCAAGTAAGCCCAGTCCAGGTCCGCCGCGCCGCGCAGAAGGATGTCGCCCAGGATCCAGCCGAAGGCGGCGAGGACGGCAAGAGCCGCCGTCCACAGGGCGCCGGCGGCCAGCGTCTCGCGGACGGCCGACGCGCGGCTCACGATTCCTCCCGCCGCCGGGCGGCGGCGTCGGCCCAGGCCATCACGGCGGCGACCATGATCATCAGGGCCAGGCCGGACGCGAAAAGCGCCCTGCGGTGATCGCCCAGAGCGTACGCCATCTCCAAAGCGATGTGGGCGGTCAACGTGCGGGCCGGTTCCCAAAGCCCGCGCGGAATCTGGATGGTGTTTCCCATCACCATGATGACAGCCATGGTCTCCCCCAAAGCCCGCGCCGTCGCCAGAAGAACCGCCGCCGCCACGCCGGATCGGGCCGCCGGAAGGACGACGCGCCGGACCATGGTCCACCGGCCCAGGCCCAGGGCGCGGGCTCCGTCGATGTGGCTCCGGGGCACGGCGGCCAAAGCGGCGTCGGTCAAGAGCGCCGCCGTGGGCAGGATCATCAAAGACAAAATCAAAATTCCGGCCAGGAGGCTCAAACCCGGAGGCCGCCAATCGTTGAGAAGAGGCGCCAGCCGAACGAGCCCCCAGAACCCGTAGACCACCGACGGCACGCCGGCCATGAGCCACAACGCCGCCCGTCCGGCCGCGGCCAGAGGGCGCGGCGCGTAGTGGTGATGGAAAACCGCCGCCGCCACGCCCAAGGGCGCCGCCAGGAACACCGCCCCGGCCGTGGCCCAAAAGCTGCCCAGAAGCATGGGAACGATGTTGAACCGCGCCTCGGAGGGCGACCAGCCGGCGTCCGTCAGGAATGACCCCGGCCCCACCCGCGCCAAGAGAGGCAGGCTTTCCCGAAACAGGAAATAGAAAACCCCGAGCGTCGCCGCGCCCGCCGTCAGCGCCGCGCCCCTCAAGCAGGCGGACAAGACCTTATCGTTTTTGAGCAGACGTTTTCTCCGGCCGCGGGCCGCCCGCCGGCGGCGGCACGAACTCCTGGCGCGCCACGATGGCCCGGCCCTCCGGCCCCAAAACAAAATCGATGAACTCCTTGGCCAGGCCGCGGGGCCGGCCCCGGGTCACCAGATGAAGGCGGCGGCAGAGACCGTAGGCGCCGGCGTCCACGTTTTCCACAGACGCCTCCACGCCGTTTAAAGCCACGCGCCGAACGGCGGCGCCGTCACGTTCCGCCGCCGCCGCCGCGCCGATGGACACGTAGGCCACCGCGCCCGGGTTGCCCGCCACGGTGGCCAGCGCCTGCCCGTTGGGCCCGATGATGAGGGCGCCGCGGGCGAACCTGCCTTTCAAGCCGAAATAGTCTTCGAACAGTTCCAGCGTGGCCCGGCCCTCCTCTTTGTTGACCAGGACGATGGGGCCTCCGTCCCATCCCAGACCGCTCCAATCGGAAACGCGCCCCGTGTAGATGTCCACCACCTGCTCCCGCGTGAAGTTCCGCAGAGGGTTGGAGGCGTGGACGATGAGCGCCAGGCCGTCCAGGGCGACGGCCGTGGGAACCAAAGCCTCCTCTTCGTCCTCGCGCAGGTCCCGCGACACCATACCGATGTCCGCCAGGCCTCGAAGCGGGGCTGAAATTCCGACGGAGGAGCCGCCTCCCTGCACGTCCACCCGCGCGCCCGGCCGGCGCGCCTCGAAGGCGTCCGCCGCCTCGTCCATGATGGGCTGGACCGTGCTGGACCCGGCCAGCGTCAGCCGGTTTTGTCCGGCCCACAGGCCCGCGGCCGGAAACACCGCGGCCAGAAGAAGAACGCGCGCAACCTTCAGGCTTTTTCCCCCGCGCACATATGGACACACCTCCATATTCGAGGCAAAAAAAATCACTCGCGCCGGAGCTCCACGGCGCAGCAGCCCAAATCGATCTTGTCCTCCTCGGCGGAGAGATGCTGGGCGACGGCGGGATGCTGGCCGTAGAACACGTGCTTGCCGCGGCGGCGCTCCAGCACGAGGCCGGCCCGGCGCAAAACGGCCAAATGGTGCGACACCGAAGGCTGGTCGGCCCCCAGCTCCTCCACCAGCTCGGAGACGTTTTTTTCCCCCGCCACCAGACGGCGCAGGATGCGGAGCCGGGTGGGATCGGCCATGGCCCGCAAGACCTTGGCGCACTCCCGGGAATTGAGAAATGCGGAGGATTCGTCCCGAACGGGGATGGTTTTCAAAGCCGGACCTCGGTCAGCAGCAGCTTCCGCCGCCCGCGGCGGGCGGGCAACAGGCCGAGCCTTCGGTTTTGCCGGCCACGGGACCCGTCACGATGAATTGCCCGGCGTAGGGCGGCGACTGCAATATGGCCGCGGTGTCCGTGCAGACCTCGAAAGGCACGCCGCGCAGGTATGTGTGGTCTTCGTCGTCGGACACTTGGGCGTAGGGGCCCTGGTAGGTGGCGAAATGACCGGCGTAGACGCAGGACGCGCCCTTGTCGAACTTCCAGCCCCGAAGAGTCACCGACCAAAAGTTATGGCCGTTGACCTCTTTGTAAAAAGTCCGCTTGAGGGTTTCCAGCCCGTAGAATCCGCACTCCTTGGCGAAGTCGGAAAATTCCCGCTCGGTCAGGGCGCCGGAGATGCATTCGCCCCACAAC
>JBQTIM010000001.1:0-9149 GCA_052388135.1 Elusimicrobiota bacterium | reverse complement strand
CGCGCTCCTCGGCTCCTTGCCGGCGCTCCAAAATCACCCCGGCCAAATAGGTCATAATTTATGCAGGCATCAATAATTCCGCCGCTCTGCCGCCCGCGTCGGCGTCTCAACGCCTAAAGAGTCTCCGTCCAAAAGGGCGCAAACGTCGGACAACCGCTCGATGGCGGGCGGCGCCGCGCCGCCCGCGCGCGCGATGAGCAGGGCCCGCAGGCCGGCCCGCCGCGCGCCCCAATAATCCTCCCGGTAGCTGTCCCCCACGTGCAGAGCCTCCTCCGGGCGCACGCCCGCCCGCGCCAGGGCCCGACGGAAAAGGGTTTTCTCCGGCTTGACCGCTCCTTCCACCGCCGACGCCAGGATGAAATCCATGTAAGGGGTCACGCCCAGGCCGTCGCAGAGGCGGAACAGGCGCGAGTCCCAATTGGAAATCACGCCCAGGCGCAGGCCCCGCTTCTTGAGAGTTTTCAAGGTGGGCAAAACGTCGGGATATATGCGCCAAGTGGCCGGGCTGGCGAACAGATCGTAGAGCTCTTCGTAATAGGCGCGAAAGCGTCCCGGCGCGAACCGCCCGCCGAAGACCCGCCGCACCAAGGCCCGCCACCATTCCTTTTCCTTCTTTTCGCTCTTCAGTTGAGCGAGGCCGTTGCGGCGGCGCCACTCCGCCTGAAATCGCTCCTCCACCCAGGCGGCGGACACGCGGCAGCCGTGCTTGCGCGCCGTGCGGGCGTAAACGTGGCCTACGGAGGGGAACGGCCGGAACAAGGTGTTGCCGGCGTCGAAAAAAACGGCTTTTAAAGGCGGCTCAGCCACGGCGATTTTTCCCGCGGCGCCGGGCGGCCCGCTTCTCCGCTTTCTCTTTCGCCTTCAGTTCTCGCCATTGCGCCATCACTTCGGCGGCGGTGCCCAGGCGCTTCTTGCCGAACACGTGGGGGTGGCGCCGCACCATTTTGCGGCAGAGGCCCCGGGCCACGTCGCGCAGGTCGAAGCGGCCTTTTTCCCGGGCCAGCTGGGCGTGGAAAGCGATCTGAAGGAGCAGGTCGCCCAGCTCCTCCTCGAGGTTTTCGTAATCTCGGCGGCGAACGGCGCGGGCCACCTCGCCGGCTTCTTCCTTTAAATACTTGAGGAGGCTGCGGTGGGTTTGTTTCTTGTCCCAGGGACAGCCGTTTCGTCCCCTCAAACGGGCCATGATGCGCATGAGTTCGTCGAATTCGGAGGACATGGTTGGAGGGAGAGAGGCCCGGGCGGCGCGGCTTTAACTCCGTCGAAAATATGGTATATTAAAAACTTCGCGAACGACAAGCGCCCGTTTTCCCTATGAAAAAATATCTTTTCTTGGCTTTCTTGCTCTTTGCCGCGCCGGTCCGCGCGGCCGAACAAATTCAGATCAACCCCGACAAGGGAAAGTATCCCGGCGCGGTGGAGGAACCCGTTCCGGCCATCCGGCCGTCGCCGGAATCCTCGGCGGAAACCGGTCCCGTTCCGGGCGAGGAAGTCCCTCCGGACGCGGCCCCCGCCGGCGCGGTTTACGAAGACCCGCGCTTGGCGGAAGCCGAAACCGCGCTGAACGCCGGCGACTGGTCGGCGGCCCGGGAGAAAGCCCGGGCGGTCATCCGGGAGCGCAGAAAATCCTCCCAGGCCTGGACGCTGTTCGGCCGGTCTTTTTACGCCCAGAAACGTTATAAGAAAGCCGTGCGCCGGTTCCGGAAAGCTTTGAAATACGACGCCCACAACGCGCAGGCCTATTACTGGGCGGGCCGATCCTTCGAGGCCATGGGCAAATTGGACGAGGCCGTCAATGAATATCAGGCCGCTTTCCGGGCGGATCCGCGCCTCGCCTCCGCGAAGGAGGCGTGGAAGCGCCTGCGCGGCCGCGCCGAGGAAGAGGCCGTCGAATAATTTTGTTTGACCGTTCGTCCCGGGTCTGCGCGGGTGGTGGAACTGGCAGACACGTAAGCCTCAGGAGCTTATGGCCGCAAGGCTGTGCAGGTTCAAATCCTGTCCCGCGCAGTCCCCGGATGAGCGTCGCGTCATGACAAAGGCCGCTGCCCGAACGTTTCCGCGCCCGCGCGGCCGGGCGCCGGCGGCTCGAAGGCGGGCGCGGGGGGGCGGCGCCCCGTGGGCTTGAAAGTCGTCGCCCGCAACCGCCGCGCCGGCTTCAAATATCATTTTTTGGAGACCTTCGACGGCGGGCTGATGCTCACCGGCCCCGAGGTCAAATCCATCCGCGCCGGGCAGGTCAACCTGGAGGACGGCTTCGGGCGCGTGGACGGCGGCGAAGTTTTTCTCTGGAACGTCCACGTTTCTCCCTACAAGCAGGGCTCCCTCCACGTCGTTCAGGAACCCACCCGCAAGCGCAAGGTCCTCCTCAAAAAAGAGGAGATCAAGAGAATTTTGGGCAAGCTCACGGTGAAAGGGCTGGCCCTGGTCCCTCTCGAGATTTATTTCGGCGATTCCGGTTTCGCCAAGGTGAAGCTGGCTTTGGCCAAGGGCAAAACGGCGCCGGACAAGAGGGAGAGCATCAAGAAGAAGGACGTTCAGCGGGAGATGCGGCGGGAATATTCGGGGCGGCATAAACTTTAAGGCATCCGGGGAGGAAGACGATGGCGCGTCGGCGAACGGCGGAGTCGTTGGCGGGGCTGGCTTTGGTCTTGAACATGGCGGGGTGCGCGTCGGTGGTGGGGAAATCAGCGCCGCAGGTGGTGAAGATTGATTCCACGCCCGGCGAGGCCGACGTCGTGGTTTCCGACGTCGACGCGCAGAAAGAAATCTTCAAGGGCAAGACGCCGGCCCTGGTGTCCCTGGAAAAAAAGAAGGGTTATTTCAAGGGCCGCAATTACAGCGCCGCCGTTTCGAAACCCGGCTACCAATCCTATGTCGTGCCCCTGCGGCCGCGCGTCAACGGCTGGTACGCCCTTGGAAATCTGTTCGTCCCCTACGCGGGCATCGCCGGCTGGCTGGCGGTGGATCCTCTCACCGGCGCCATGTGGAGCTACCGCGACAGAGTGGACGTGAAATTGGAGCAGGGAACCGGCACCGTCGTGGCGGAGCGGCCCTCCAACCCTCTCCGCCGGCGGGAAAATCCCTCCGTCCTTCCCGAGACCAGCCTATCCCTGGGAGGCGCCACCGGCACGGGACGGATGAGCGATTTCGGCGGCTCTTTCCACGCGGGGCTGTCTTTCGACGTCCCCGCCGGCAAAAACCTTCTGGCCGGCTTCGAATTTTCCGGTAACGGCCGGCACGTCGTGGACGAGAAAGCCTTGGGTCCGGCGGCGCCGCCCTTCATCTCGGAGGTCAACGTCGCCCACGCCGGGCTCCGCGTCAAGGCGCCCTTCCGGCTGGCCGGCGATTTGTCGGCGCGGCCCGTCCTCGGCCTGGGTTATTATCAGCTCAACTTTTACGAACGCCACGGGCACTTCGACAAGGCCGGCAATTACCTGGGCCACACCGACCCCATGCCGCGCGTGGACACGAAGCATTACTTCGGCGGCAGCGGCGGCCTCGCCCTGGTCTTGGAGATGGGCGAGTCCTTCTCCGTAGGCCCCGAGGTTCGCTTCCACCAGCTGGCCAACGGCGGACGGTTCGGCGCCCCGTCGTTCCTCACCACGACGCTCTCTTTGTCGACGAGCTTTCACTAAGGCAGCGCCGGCGGCCGCTGCTCGAAACCCCAAGCAGCGGGCCTGCCGATGGGAGAGTTACTCTTTAAACGCCGGCTGCGGCCGGCGTTGCACGGCTCGAAAAGCTCTACGGAGGGATGGGTGAGTGGTTTAAACCGCCGCTCTCGAAAAGCGGTGTACCGCAAGGTACCGTGAGTTCAAATCTCACTCCCTCCGCCATTTGCCCGCCTCTCCTGTCGAGCTTCGTTTGATGAGTGGCTCGATGGAGAGGCGTTTTTTTTCGAAAGTTTTCGAGGTCTGTGAGGACAAGGCTTCGGAGAAACATATGACGGAAGTAGAGCCGAAAAGGCGATCATGAGGCGGATCGGGTTGTGCGCGGGGATATGCCTGGCGGGAATCCTGGCGGCGGGAGAGGCGGGGGCGGGGTGCGGCCTGAACATGTGTCCCGTTTCGGACGCGCCGAGCGGCGGAGGTTGGCGGTGGGACGCGTCGGCGAGCCAGACGAGCTTTGAGCGGCGGGGGGTTTCCGGCCACTACTCATCGGTGACGCCGCGCGTCGAATATCGGGCTCGGCATGGATGGGCCTCGGGCGCCTACTGGCCCGTCATCTTTTTAGACGACGGAAAGCACCGAAAAACCGGCATGGGAAATCCCGTTCTCTACGGGGAGAGGCGCGCCCTCCCGTTTCTTCGCTGGGGGACCCAACTTGAGCTGCCGTTGGGAGACGACAAGCACGGCATCGCGGCGGAACACGGGGAACTGCTCCCGTACGCAGGAGCGGACGCCGCGGCCGGGAGCTGGAATTTTTCCACTCGAACCGGCTATCGTTTTTCGCTGAGCAACAGCGGTCGCGGACATGGTTCCGGGGACCACGACCACGGCGTTCTTCTGGTGAATCCCCACGAGGACCGGGAATTCGTTTACCGCACCGGCGCCGAGCGCTTCTGGGCGCCGAAAGATTTCCGCACGGGTTTTTATCTGGACGGCCAGCACGCCCTGGACGGGGATTCCGACGGCACGGGTTTTCTCACGGGCGCTTTCGAAGTTTCCCTGCCTTTTCACCGGCGCCTGGCGTGGACGCTCTTCCTGGAAAGGCCGCTCACGCGCCCCGAGCGCTTTTCCTGGCGTACGGGCGCGGGCGCGGCGGCGCGCTTTTAAGACGGCCGTTCAGGCCGGCTACGATGGGCGCCCGAAGATGTTAAAGAATTTCTTTCAAGAGGCGCGGTTTAAACGCGTTGATTATGTTGACCGTGCTTTCGGCGCAATGTCTTCGGCTGCAAGGCATGCCGCAGGGTCCTTTGTCTACGCCCGTTCAGATACGCACGACCCGCTTTCGCCTCTCTGTTTAACTCCTGCCGGACGAGGCAGGGTGGAGAGCCGGGGGACGGGAACCGGGGGACGTTGTCAACCAATAACTAACTTGTCTGCGCCGCAATGTGTTTAACATCATTCACACATGCCCCGACAAGCCCGCTTGGACGCGCCCGGCCTACTTCATCACATCATCGCCTGCGGCATCGAACGCCAGGGCATTGCTAATCCAATCCCTTCCGGAGCGTCCATCGGTCTGGCAAGTTCGTGCCACCGGTTTGCGCGATTTAAGAGCAGGTCTTACAGGGAACCCCACTTGGCCCTGAGGAAGACGCTTGAAGAAAGCGGCCGTTTTCCATACACGGGCTCGAGCGAGTCGGGAATGAAGTGGACGCCGGCCATTCCGCCCATGCCCAGCTCGATGGATTTCCAAAACAGGAAATCGTAGGCGTAGCCCAGCGCCGTTTTGTTGATGGTGAACGTCTCGCCGAACCGCGGCGACCCTGTCAGGAACAGCTCGTCCTTTTCCACGTTTTCCGCGCGGGCGAAAACCGTGTGAGCGCGGCGGAAGTTGACCGCGCTTTCCAATATATAGCCGTCCTCCGCGTGGCCGTGCCCCTTGTCGTTCCGTCCCCAGGCGAACGTGCTTTGCCAGTTGCCCGCGGCGAGCTTGGCGTTGTGGGTGAGGGAGGCGGTGAGCCGGTCGATGTCCGTGTGCGGCGCCAGCTCCTCCGGGCTTTTTAAACTCCCGTAGCTCGCCTGCATGGAGAGGTCCCGCGTCGGGTTGACCGTCAGGCGGGCCGAGTAGGAATCCAGCTTGGGTTCATCGAAGTTCCAGCGGTTCTCGTCGGGCTCCCTGCCTTTGAACGCGGATCCTTCCACCTTCATCCCCTTCCAAACATAGCCCAGCGTCACGACGCCGTAGGTGATGTGCGTGGAGTCCAGCCAGTGATGCGTGAGAGGCGCCTCCGGGTTGTCCTGGCCGGAGAAACGGTGCATGAACGCCGCGGGGCCCAGGGCCGGTTCGCCGGGCAGGCCCGCGTAGCCGAACACGGAGGATTCCTCGGAAAGAGGCACGCTGTAGCCGGCGGCCAGCTCCATGAAAAGGTCGTGGGGATGCTGGCGGTCGATCAAGGGCGCTCTGCCGTCGGCCGTCTCCCCCGTCTGGAAAAGCAACGGATAGCCGCTTTTGCCCATCAGGGGATCCCCCGACGTCATCACCCGCAGGCCCAGCGTCCCCGGCCCGGCGGGGCGCTGGGCCATCACCATGGCCATGCTGGGGCTGAAGAGGCGGTCCTCGCCGCGCTTGCCGCCCTGGCGGGTGGAAACGCCGTAAACGTAGCCGTGGAACATACCCATCCAGCCGCCCGCCGTCCAATGCCCTCCGGCGTGGGGCGAAGAGTCCGGCAGCCAGGCCGTGCCCGAGGCCTCCCGCGACATGGAATAGGGGCCGTAAAGACCTTTCATCGTGTGGGACTCCGGCCGTTGGTGGCTCGGGGCGTGGTGGTCGTGCATGTGCGCCCGAAGCGGCGCGGAGGCGAAAACCAAAGAGGCGAAGATAATAAATTTCATGGTGTTCCTTTCTTTTAAAGAGCGGCCCGGCGCAAGCGCAGGGCGTTGGCGATGACCGAAACGGAACTGAACGTCATGGCCGCCGCCGCGATCATCGGGCTTAAGAGGATGCCGAAGACGGGATAAAGCGCGCCCGCCGCGACGGGCACGCCGAGAACGTTGTAGACGAAGGCGAAGAAGAGGTTTTGCCGGATGTTGCTCATGGCGGCCCGGCTTAAGCGGCGCGCCCGGAGGATGCCGCGCAAATCGCCCTTCAGCAGCGTCACGTCGGCGCTTTGAATGGCCACGTCGGTGCCGGTGCCCATGGCGATGCCCACGTGGGCCTGCGCCAGAGCCGGGGCGTCGTTGATGCCGTCGCCCGCCATGGCCACCGTGCGGCCCTGGGTCTGCAGGCGCCGGACCGCTTCGCTTTTTTGGTCCGGCAGGACTTCGGCTTGAACCTCGTCGATGCCGAGCTTCTTCGCCACCGTTTCCGCGGTGTTCCGGTTGTCGCCCGTCAGCATCACGAGGCGGATGCCCTCCTCACCCAGGAGCCTCACGGCCTCGCGGGCGGATTCCTTCAGCTCGTCCGCCACGCCCAGGAGCCCGGCGGGTTTGCCGTCCACGGCCACGAACATGACGGTTTGCCCGTCCCGTCGCAGGGAGTCGGCTTGCGCGTTCAATTCCGACGCGTTTATAGAGAGGTCTTCCATCATCCTCAAATTTCCCAGGGCCACGGCGCGGCCGTCCACTTTCCCGAGGACGCCTTTGCCGGTGACGGATTGAAAGTCCAGGGTCGGCGCCGGGACCGCGCCTCTTTCCCGCGCGCCCGACACGATGGCCGCGGCGAGGGGATGTTCGCTGGCCTGTTCCAGGCCGGCCGCCAGGCGCAACAGTTCGCTCTCCGAAAGGCCGGGCAGGACATTCACGGACGCCAGCCGGGGTTTGCCTTCTGTCAGCGTGCCGGTTTTGTCCACGACGAGCGTGTCCACTTTTTCCAGAACTTCCAAAGCCTCGGCGTTCTTGATCAGCACGCCGGCGGCGGCGCCCCGGCCCACGCCGACCATGATGGACATGGGCGTGGCCAGGCCCAAAGCGCAGGGGCAAGCGATGATGAGCACGGCCACGGCGTTGACCAGCGCGTGGGCCATGCGGGGCTCCGGCCCCCACAGGCCCCAAACGGCAAAGGTGAGGACGGCCGCGGCCGCAACGGCGGGGACGAACCAGGCCGAAACAACGTCGGCCAGCCTCTGGATCGGCGCCCGGGACCGCTGGGCCGCGCCCACCATCCGCACGATTTGCGCCAGCAGCGTGTCGCGGCCCACTTTTTCCGCCCGCATCACGAAGCCGCCCCGGCCGTTCACGGTGCCGCCGGTCACGCGGTCTCCCGCGGTTTTCTCCACGGGCAGAGGCTCGCCCGAGACCATGGACTCATCCACCGCGCTGGCGCCCTCCGTCACCGCGCCGTCCACGGGAATCTTCTCGCCGGGGCGGACGCGCAGCCGGTCGCCGGGTTTCACATGCTCCACGGGAACGTCGACCTCTCCGCCCTCTTGAACCAGGCGGGCGGTCTTGGGCGCGAGCCCCAGAAGAGCCCTGATGGCGCTGGACGTTCGGCTCCGGGCGCGAAGCTCCAACACTTGGCCCAGGAGCACGAGCGTCGTGATCACCGCGGCCGCCTCGAAATAAACGTCCACTTGGCCGCCGTGCCCTCGGAAGGAGTCCGGAAACAGGTTGGGGAACAGCACGGCCGCCACGCTGAACGCGAAGGCCGCGCCGATGCCCAGGGCGATGAGGGTGAACATGTTGAGCGACCGGTTCACCAGCGACGCCCAGCCGCGCTGAAAGAAAGGCCGGCCGCCCCAAAGCACCACGGGCGCGGCGAGGGCCATCTGCAACCAGGACGCCGGCCGGGGCGCGATCACGTGGCGGAAACCGGGGATCATGTCCGCCATGGCGATGACGAAAACCGGCGCGGCGAGGGCCAGGCTGACCCAAAACCGGCGCTTCATGTCCGCCGACTCGGCGTTTTCTTCCGGCTCGGCGGCGGCCACCAGAGGCTCCAGCGCCATTCCGCACTTGGGGCAGGAGCCGGGGCCGTCCCGGAGCACTTCCGGGTGCATGGGGCAGGTGTAGCGGCCCTCGTTGCCTCCGGCCCTTTGAGGCGCGGCGGGCGGATCGCCGGCGCACGCGCCGCAATGAGCCTTGTCGCCGGGAACGTAGGGGACGGGATCTTCCTTGAACTTGGCCAGGCAGGACGCGCTGCAGAAATAATAGGTCGTCCCTCGGTGTTCGTGGGAGCCCTCGGCCGTGCGGGGATCGACGGTCATCCCGCAGACGGGGTCCTTCACAGGGGCGGGTGCGGCGTTTGGCATAGGTTTCTCCTTTGAAGCGGATGTTCTCGCGCGGCTTTTGGCCGCTTTCACCTATGCTGACGAGCGAGGCGTTAAAACATTACACCCCTATTGATGCCTGCATAAATTATGACCTATTTGGCCGGGGTGATTTTGGAGAGCCGGCAAGGAGCCGAGGAGCGCGCATAGCTTAAGCTATGTAAGCGACGAGCGACGCAGCCGCCGCCCAAAAGCGCCCCGGCCCTTCGGGGAGGCCCATCTTCGGGCGATTTCTTCGTTGCTCGTCGGTTACAGAGCCACAGCTCTGCGCCCTCCTCGCGCC